>JAYVJM010000044.1:0-5733 GCA_043769275.1 Cellvibrionales bacterium
TACCCTTTTTGATATGCAACAACACGCGTTTTTTAAGGTCTTGACTGTAGCTCATCTGATTAGTGTATTCCTGTCTTGTTGTTTGTGCGATTAGCTATATAAGTACCTGCTCACCGTACAAGGGAACGCCTGCATAATATTGGCGGTAGCGGCTGTGTTGTTTGCCGTTGGTATCGGTGTTTTCTTGCAGCTTGCGGAAGCTGTTGTGATTGCCTAAGTGCAGCGCATCGCGCAGGCGCGTGCTGAAGGTGAGCGCCGTTTGTTTGCCTGCTGCAAAAGTCGCTATGCCAGTGGGCGGTGCAGCTTGTAGCGTTTGCTGCACGTCGGGGTCGAGGCGCAAATCTTGTTTTTCTACTGCCCATAGCGCACAGCACGGCAGCAGCCAAGCAGCCAACAAAAACCATGCGCTGCGGCGTATACGGGGCGTTTTCATGGGCAAAATCCTGATTGTTATTGTTTGTTTTTAGGGGTGTTGAACGCGCCGCAAATACCGGCCAGCCAACGGCGCGGATTATGTGGGCGATGCGCGAGCGTAGCAATTGATTTTATACTGGACAAATATCGCAGGCTTATACCTTCCCCTAGCCCCGTCATTCTTAATTAAATCAATATCCTAAGAGTAAAAACACTTATGTCGCTGTTGCGTCTTGAAAATGTTGAGCTGGCTTTTGGCCATCACAAATTGCTGGATCAGGTGAGCGCCAACCTGCACGCGGGTGACCGTATCGGCCTCTTGGGGCGCAACGGCACGGGTAAATCATCCTTGCTAAAACTGCTGGCGGGTTATCAATTGCCCGACAGCGGCAACGTGTGGCGCACGCCTGCTTTGCGTATTGCTGAACTGTCACAGGCTTTGCCCGATACCTGTGAACAGACGGTCTATGACTATGTGGCGGGTGGTTTGAGCGGTGCCGGAGAATTGCTGTCGCGCTACCACACGCTGATAAACCACGAGCTGGACGACAAAGCCTTGCAGGAATTGCAGGAGGTGCAAACGGCATTGGAGGCGGTGGACGGATGGTCTTTGCAGCAGCGCGTAGACACCATCATGCAGCGCCTTGCCTTGCCAGATGAAACCACGTTGGCGAGCTTGTCGGGTGGCTGGCGGCGCCGCGCCGCGCTGGCGCGGGCGTTGGTGCAGGCACCGGATATTCTGCTGTTGGATGAACCGACCAACCATTTGGATATCAATACTATTTTGTGGCTGGAGCAGGAAATTGCGCAATTTCGCGGCGCAGTGCTGTTGATCACGCACGATCGCGCTTTTTTGCAGCGCATCGCCAATAAAATTTGGGAGCTGGATCGCGGTCAACTCTACCAATGCAAAGGCGATTACCGCAGTTTTCTCGATTACCGCGAGCAGCGTTTGGCGTCAGAAGAAAAAACCAATAGCGAATTCGACAAAAAACTGGCCGATGAAGAACGCTGGATACGCACCGGTGTGAAAGCGCGCCGTACCCGCAATGAAGGCCGCGTGCGCGCCTTAAAAGCCTTGCGCGAACAACGTGCCGCACGGCGCGAAGTGGTCGGCACGGCCACGATGGCACTCGATCAAGCAGCCTCATCGGGCAAGCTGGTGGCCGAGCTTGAGCGTGTAGCGTACAGCATTGGTGGGCGCGAGATCATCAAGCCCTTTTCCACCAGCATCGTGCGTGGCGACCGCGTGGCTTTGATCGGTGCCAACGGCAGCGGCAAAAGCACGCTGCTAAAGCTGATTTTGGGCGAACTAGAGCCTACCAGTGGTGAAATCAAGCGCGGCACGAAACTGCAAACCGCGTATTTCGACCAATTGCGCAGCAGCCTTGATCTGCAAGCCAATGCGATGGACAACGTGGCCGGTGGGCGTGAATTTATCGAAATCAACGGCAAAAATGTGCACGCGATTAGCTACCTCAACAATTTTTTGTTTGAATCTGCACGTTTGCGTACACCGGTGGCGCAATTGTCGGGCGGCGAACAAAACCGTTTGATTCTGGCCAAATTATTCAGCCAGCCAACCAACTTATTGGTGCTGGATGAGCCGACCAACGATCTTGACCTAGAAACGCTAGAGTTGCTGGAAGACCTGTTGACAGAGTTTGATGGCACCGTATTGCTGGTGAGCCACGACCGCAGTTTTGTCGATAACGTTGTCACCAGCACCTTGGTGTTTGACGGTGCGGGCAATATTGCCGAATACGTGGGCGGCTACAGCGACTGGCAGCGCCAGAGTGCCGCCGCCGCGCCTACCGCGCCCGTCAAAAAAACGCCTGCCGCTTCTACAAAAGCCGACACGACGACGAAGTCGGTGCCGCTTAAAAGTGGAAAACTCTCGTATCAGCAACAGCGCGAACTGGATGCGCTGCCTGCACAAATTGAAACGCTGGAAGAGGAAATTTCTCTGTTAAATGCGCAGGCACAATCTGCTGATTTTTTTAAACAGGCGCGTGAAAACAGCGAAAAAAGCCTCAATGAGCTTGCCAAAAAAGAGGCGTTGCTGAAAAAACACTACGCGCAATGGGAGGCTTTGGAGCGGCTGCGAGCCTGAGTTTTTTGAAGGGCGATGCGGGCATGTTAGAAAGATTTTTATAGATTTTATAGCGCGCTTTCCTTCATTATCCCCTTTGCTGAAACAGCAAGTGATCGCGGCTACGGTGAGCCGCTGATGCCGGCATTCCAATAATATTTTATTCCTCTGACAGGAGTTTTTTTGTGACTATTATTCACCGTTTCGAAAATGATACCGCCACAGTGTTTGCGCAGATGAGCGATGCCGCCATGCTCAAAGCGCGCTGTAAAGCATTAGGCGAAAAAAACATTCAATGTTCGGTTGAGCAACAGGGGCGAAAAACGGCTGTAAAACTTTCACGTACCGTTAAACGTGATTTGCCGAAGGTCTTGGCCGCCATGTTCAACCCTGAAAACACCATCAACATGGTTGAAACGTGGGAAAATGTCGGCGAGGTATACATGGGCAGTTACGTTGCCGATGTCATCGGACAGCCGGTTACGCTCTCGGCCAAATTTAAATTAAAGCCATGCGACGAGGGCTGTGAATACAGCATTGATTATCAATGCAAAGCCAGCATTCCTTTGGTGGGCAGAAAAATTGAAGAATTTATTATTTCTCAAACCAGTGCCGGGCTTGAGCAAGAAATAGACTGGCTGAAACAGAATTTGCGTGCGTTAAGCCCAGCCTGAGAACGCCCACGATGCGCTCTCCCGCTCGCGTGGTTGCGCTTGTCGAGCCATAACTGCCCCCTTTTTGACAGGTTCAGGGCGAAGGCGGCGGGTAATTAGCAAGGGGGGTCGTTCGCACTCCCCCCCCCCCTAGCCCGCCACAAATCATAACAATGGAGATACTGCCATGCGTTTTACCTTTGTTGAAAGCATG
Source organism: Cellvibrionales bacterium (assembly GCA_043769275.1). GTDB lineage: Bacteria > Pseudomonadota > Gammaproteobacteria > Pseudomonadales > UBA7239 > JAYVJM01. The sequence goes on from JAYVJM010000044.1 coordinate 3,374, forward strand.
ATTAACCATCAGTTTTATGTGCCGCTGGCCAAAGCGTGCGAGCTGCATGGTTTCCATTCTTTCGCGGTGCCAGACAGCATTATTTACCCTGAAAGTTCCGCCACAAAATATCCTTATACCCAAAGCGGTGAGCGCGAGTTTTTGGAAGACAAGGCCATCATTGACCCGTTTATATTGATGTCTACCATTGCCGCCGTCACGGAAAAACTGTGTTTTTACCCTTTTGTCTACAAGTTGCCGGTGCGTCAGCCCGTGCTGGTCGCCAAGCAGGCAACGTCGTTGGCAGTGATGTCCAACAACCGTTTGTGTTTGGGGGTGGGTCTGTCGCCGTGGCCGGAAGATTACGCTGCCTGCAACGAACCCTGGGAAAAGCGCGGCAAGCGTTTTGATGAAATGTTGCGCATTATTCGCGGCTTGAGTGGCGGCGGATTTTTTGAGTTTTCCGGCGAGTTTTATCAAATGGAGCGTTTGAAACTTTGCCCAACACCCACGCAGCCCTTACCAATTTTGATCGGCGGTCATTCGGATGCCGCCTTGAAGCGCGCCGCACAATTCGGCGATGGTTGGTTGCACGGCGGCGGTGAGGTGGACGAGCTGGATCCGTTGCTGTCCAAACTCAAGGTTTACTTGAAAGAGTTTGGGCGCGACCAAGACCCGTTTCAAATCCATGTCATTTCCTTTGATGCCTATAGCGCCGATGGTGTTAAAAAGCTGCAAGACAAAGGCGTAACCGATGCCGTGGTGGGCTTTCACAATACCTACAGCCGCGACCAAGACAGCGAAACACTGGAGCGTAAACTCACGCATATCCAGCGTTTTGCTGACAACGTCATCGCCAAGGTTGGCCAACAAGCATCCTTGAGCGTCGTCTAGTCTTTTTATGCGGCCTGTTTTTCCTATGGCGTAATGACAAAGGTTGTTTAATGCGGTACTTGCGCGAAAAGCCAGTAAAAATAGCACGGTTTGGTCGTGTCTGTTGCGGCTCTGTGCGCGTTTTGCTGTGTTTGGCGGTGCTTTTTATCGTGCCCGCTTGTCACATGGCGCAAAAAGAAGCCCCGCGCACGCTGACACTTCAGCATGCGCATACGGGCGAAAAGCTCGCGGTGGTTTATAAAGAAAATGGCTGCTATAAGCCCGCAGCATTAAAAAGCATCAATTATTTCCTGCGCGATATACGTACCGGTGATGTTGTGTCGGTCGACCCTAAATTATTAGACCTTTTGTGGCAGACACGCACAAACCTCAACTGTACGCAGCCGTTTTATGTGCTTTCTGCTTATCGTTCGCCCAAAACCAATGAAATGTTGCGCAAGCGTTCGCCAAACTCAGGCGTAGCAAAAAAAAGCTTACACATGAAAGGGCAAGCCATTGATGTGCGTTTGCCCGGCATCAGCGCGAAAAAACTGCGGGACACCGCGTTGGCACTGCACGCCGGCGGCGTGGGCTATTACCCTGATTCTGGTTTTGTCCATATCGATACAGGCAACGTGCGCCAATGGCAAACGCGCAGCGCAAAAAGCAAGCCCGCGCTCAAGGCGGTATTGAAACCTGCGCCGCGCCCAAGAAAGTGAAGCGCAGGAATCGCTCAAAACACCAGCCGTAGATTTAGCGGGTCGTGTTGAGCGCGTCGTAGAAGAAAGTCGTCTGCGATGGTTCTGCTGTTGTATGCGCGTCAAGAGCTGCCAGCTCGAGCAAGCCGCCGGTATCGTCCAGCATACTACTGCCGTTGCCGTAGCGGATGCCCAGCCAGATACCAGATCGACAATAAAACCTGTGGTTGGGCGATAGCACGTGTTATTGGGTGTTTGCTCGGATTGTTTAAGCAGATGGGCACTTGTTTTCATTTATTTGCTCAGATCGCCATGCTGTCTGGTCATAGCGCCATATCGCGCTCTCTTTCACCCAGATCACCTGGTTTTCTAAAATAACGCTGCTGCAAAATGTGTTTTCTTCTCCCTTTATCAAAAGGGTGGACTTGCCGTTATCGTCCGTTGCGTTGTCGTTGCTGTGCCCCTTCTCTCTAGGCAATGGCGTATTTTGACTGGGCTCATCTGGAATAGGTGCTGGAAAAAACTTCCAAGCAATATCATCTGGCCTTTTCAGCAGCTTATCGCCGTTTGCGGTTAAAGTGAGTAAAACAGGGCTTTTGGATTGATCTGATGTGAATTTATGGATATGCGTAATGGGCGCAATCCCATGCGCAAAATGGAACATGCCGACGGAAAAAACAGCAAGCAGGGCAGTCAAAAAAAGTTTTTTCATAACTGATGTTACGCAGCCGCCCTAAATTGCTGAAGTTCTGCATAGGCGGCTCGCGATGCGTTGATGAGTAATTTCCGACAAAGCGCGAAGGGATTGAG
>JAYVJM010000045.1:0-9788 GCA_043769275.1 Cellvibrionales bacterium
TACCCTTTTTGATATGCAACAACACGCGTTTTTTAAGGTCTTGACTGTAGCTCATCTGATTAGTGTATTCCTGTCTTGTTGTTTGTGCGATTAGCTATAACATGCGCAATAACATGACATCCGCCACCGCAGCGCCATATCCATAGGCCGGCTTGATAAACACGCCTTTGCAGGAAAACAGCAGTGCTGCGACAGAAACCCGTGCTAGGCCGGAGCGAAAGATTGTAGCGAGAGATAAAAAAAGTGAGGCAAAAAAACGCGTCGGTGCGTTCATTTTTATTTTTCCTGAAATAGAAAGGCGCCAATGAAATGCGCGAAAAAAACCGCTAAATATCAAGGCGTTATGATTTTATTCGGCTAAAAATAATGTTCTTTTTTTGTTTTCAGTAACAGAGAGTTCCTAATAAATGTATCAGGAATTCCTGTCATGCCATCCCGCACTACCGACTAATCAACCAGCACTGATGAATTTTCTGGCTGCGCTGAAAGTCTTTGTCAATCGTCTGCGCAGACATGTTTTTGACGTGCCAGCCGTTTTCAGTAAACGCCTCTTGCTCCAACTTGAAACGCTGGTGATTGGTGACAAACACCAGAACGCCATCGTCGTTTAATAAGTCGAGTGCTGCACCGATCAGCTCTACTTGGTCGCGCTGTATGTCTAGCGTGCATTGCATTTTTTTGGAGTTGGAAAAAGTGGGCGGGTCTAGATAAATCACGTCAAATTTTTCAGTGGCGATGTTTAACCACTGCAAGCAGTCGTCTGTTAGCAATTTATGTTTGCGTGTGTCGATGCCGTTGGCAATAAAGTTGCGGCGCGCCCAGTCGATGTATGTGGCCGACATGTCAATACTCAGCGACGAAAGCGCGCCGGATTCTGCGGCATACACGGAGGCGCTTGCGGTGTAACAAAATAAATTCAAAAAGTGTTTTCCCTGCGTTATTTCTGCCAAGAAAGAACGCACGGGGCGTGTATCCAGAAACAAGCCGGTATCAAGATAGCTGTGTAAATCTATCCAAAAAAACTTTGTGTTTTCCAGTGCCGGAAAGGGTACTTTTTCTTGCGTTTTCTCAGCAGTGTGAGAAAGTTTTTTCTTATTGTTTGTGTTTTTTTGATACTGATTATCGCCGCGTTGGCGTTCGCGGCTTTTCAACACTACGCGACGTAAAGGCAAATTAAAAGCGGCTGAAACAGCGAGTTGCGCCTCCTCTCTTCGACGGCGTGCAGCTTGTTCGTCAATGGTTTTTGGGGGTGCGTATTCCTGCAAGTGCACAGATATTTCTTCGTTGTCGCTGTTTTGATAAACGTCGATAGCAAAAGCATATTCGGGCAAGTCGGCATCGTAAAGGCGATAGCAAGAAACGCCACTACGCGCCAGCCAGCTTGCTAGTTTTTGCTGGTTTTTGTGTAAGCGGTTGTAGAGCATTTGTGCCGATTCAGAAAGTACAGCAGGCAAAACAACCGTTTCTTTTTGTACTGCCAACACGGGCTTGAAATGATTTTTTTCGTTCAGTTCGAACAAATACAAGCGGCAGGGAATTGCGCCATTGTCAAAGCGGTACGATTTATAACTGCGCAAGCCAATCGCCTGTGCGTAAAGTTTATCGCTGGTCAATATGGCTCCTTGCCAGCCGTGCATTGCGCCCATTTTTTCGCCTAGGCACGCATATAGGCCAATTAAGTCTGGGTCGTTGTCCAAGCGCTCGCCGTAAGGCGGATTGCAAATCAGCAAGCCACTTTTGGCGCGCGGCGGCTGGCTGTCATTTGCGTGCTCGGCTTCTATGGAAATGTATTCACTTAAACCGGCACGCGTGATGTTCGCACGCGCTTTTTTAATCACCGTCGTCAGCACGTCACTGCCGGCGATTTTGGGCAGGTCTGCGCTGCCTACATTCAATAATTTGTTGCGCGCTTCTTTGCGCAAGCTGTGCCACAGCGCTTCATCGTGCCAGGGGCATTGCGCAACGCCCCACTGTTGCCGATAGGTGCCAGGCGCAATATTTGCAGCCATCAATGCCGCTTCAATTAAAAATGTTCCGCTGCCGCAAAAGGGGTCAAACAGCGCGCCGCCCAGCTTTGCAATGGCAGGCCAGCCCGCACGCACTAGCATGGCGGCGGCCAGTGTTTCTTTTAGTGGTGCCTCACCGGCTTCTTGTCGGTAGCCGCGTCGATGAAGGCTGCCATTGCCTAAATCCACTGCTACTTGCACATATTCGCTGTGCATGTGGCTATTGGCGTGGCCGCTATCATTTAAAAGCACCGCATTAAAGCGAATGTCGGGATTGTCTTTTGCTACGGAAGCGCGCCGTGTGCCATCTCTGGTGCTATCGACTAGCGCGTCTTTGACACGCTGTGCGCCAAACATGCTGTTTCGAAAGGTGTTTGATTCGCCAATGAAGTCCACGCATAAAGATATGTCTGGATTAATGTAGGGCGACCAATCAACCGCACACAATTCATGATACAAATCGTCTGCTGTTTTTGCCGACACTTCACACACCGGCAGTAAAACTCGATTGGCTAAACGCGTGCCCAGTAACACGCGGTAAACAATTTCTGGGCTTGCGGAAAAATGTACGATGCGATCGCCCGCCACAACGTCCTGTGCCAATAAATCAACGAGTTCATTGGCTAATAAAGACTCCATGCCACGCGCACATGTGGCAACCAATACTAAAGGTTTCATTTTAGATTTTTATTCCCAAAAAATTATAAGCATGCCAAGCTGTGTGCGCATTCGCGCACCAGTTTTGGCCCTTGGTAAATCAAACCACTATAAAGCTGAACAAGGCTTGCGCCTGCGGCTATTTTTTCTTTTGCTTGAGTGCCATTTTCAATGCCGCCAACGCCAATAACTGGAATTTTTCCTCCCAACGCTTGTGTGATTTTCTTGAGGATATCTGTGGATTTTTCAAACAGGGGCGCACCGCTCATGCCGCCTGCTTCATTTTCTAACAAAGTGCCAGCCAGTGCAGATTTTTCTACGGTGGTATTGGTGGCAATCACCCCGTCTATTTCTAGGTTTAGAAAAATATGCGCGATGTCGGAAATATCGTTATCGGCCAGATCGGGCGCGATTTTCACCAGCATCGGTTTGTATTTTCGATGCTGATTGCATAATTTTTTCTGCCTGTTTTTTAATCCTTCAAGCAGCCGTTGCAGGTTGTCGCCAAATTGCAGGTCGCGTAAACCAAGCGTATTAGGCGACGAAACATTTACCGTTATGTAGTCGCAGTCTGCGTAAACGGCATCTAGGCAAAACACATAGTCGTCCAGCGCATTTTCTAATGGCGTTGCCGCGTTTTTGCCGATATTCACACCAAGAACGCCTTTGTATTTTCGTGCGCGTATTTTGTTTGCTAGATGTTCAACGCCCAAGTTATTAAAGCCCATACGATTGAGAAGTGCGTGCTGCTTTTCCGCGCGAAATAGGCGGGGTGTTGGGTTCCCTATTTGCGGGCGGGGTGTGATGGTGCCCACTTCCAAAAAACCAAATCCCAATGCGCCTAGCGCGTCGATGTAGTCAGCGTTTTTATCTAGGCCGGCTGCCAGTCCGATGCGGTTGGGGAAGTGGATGCCGAATACCGTGTGCGGATCAAAAACAGGCGCGCCAAAATAAGCGCGAGCAAATCCGCCTTTGTGCAGCAAGTTCAAAAATTTGAGCGTTAGATGATGGGCTTTTTCGGCTTCAAGCGAAAATAAGTAGGGGCGCAGCAAGGAATACATGGCGATAACCTCATAAAAAGCGTGTGGGTAATCGGATGGTGCGTCGGCATTATCCGTGATGGGCGGGCTTGCGCCAAATATGGGCGTATGTGCCCGCTAGTGTGGTGCAGGCGACAAGGTGGCAGCAACAGGTTGATTCCGCATGTGTTTTGTTTAAATAAAGGGGTTATTTCCCTGTTGAAATACGTGGAGCGTGCGACGAATGGCGAGTGATTGATTTGAATACGCAGTGCGTGTAGCCTCACTCGGTGTCTGTTTTAACCGTTATTGTGTTGCGGCATGAAAGAGAGGCGCATAAGGGTTTTTGTCAAAAACAGATCGAATATTTGGCTGACTTCAATAAGGACATTGCTATGCAAACCCATACGAAAACCCATACGCACCTGCATTTTGATTTAAGCTTTTTGGCCATTGATACGCCAACTAAATTACATGTAGGCAGGCAGCGCATTGTTCTAAAACGCCACACCACCGCTACACTAAAAACGCATCGCGCACTCAATACCGCTCTTCACTTAATTCCCGACGAAAAAATCACACATTATGCAGAGTCTGTTGCCTTACCAACCAGTACTGCACAGATGCTGCTGGTAACAACGCCAGCAAAAAGCGGCGCTGAAAAACTCGACACCATGTTGTTGTCCATGATTCATGTTCCGCGTGCGGCACGTGAAAAAGCTTTGAGTAATCGCCTCAAAGACGCACATAAAAACACGAAAAAGCCGCATCCAAAATTGGCGAGTTACGGCGTGCTGCACAGCGCAGAAGATGATCCGTCACCCATTATCGATGTGCATGATTTTAAAACAGCGATGGATGCCGCTATTTCACTGGTTTTTCATCATGTTGAATTAACCAATATTGGCGGCACTACCAGCGCAATCGTGACGGACATTATTGAGTATTCGAACGGTATCAGTGATCTTGCTATGCAAATTTTGCTGCAGGCACAGGCACACCTGAAAAATCCCACCAAATAAAATTGGGTTTATTCGGCACCTTATCTGGATACTAACCTACAGCCTACCGATACCCATTATTACGCTTGGTCAAACACCACCAAAGAATGGGTGACAGGGCCAATGAAAGACAGCATTAAGCAGGCGAAAAACGATCCGTCACTGCTGTCGACAAAAAATAGCGCAGGTGTTTATACCGTACAAAATGGCAACATCAATGTATCTGCAATGCAATCGCAGGCAATTAGTGGCCAAAAGTCCACGTCGCTACGCGCGGATGCTGAAAATTATTGGACGCTGAACAATTTAACCCCGCAGCACGGCTACGAACAAACGTCTGACGTTACGTTCGACAACAACATTTTCTCTGTGGAATTTACCAATAACTGGTTGCGCTGGCTGTCGGGTTATGTGGAGTTTTACGGGCCCGATGGCAGCACGCCGGTGGTGCCGCAAAACTGGTCATCAATGGTGCCGGGCGGATTGGCGGGTGTCTATGACAGCGATACCAAAAAATATGTACAGATTTTTTCCTCCGTTAACACCATTTTGGCTATTCCTGTAGGCAATACCCCAAGCGCCATGACTTTCCCTTGGCCAGCCAATGCCAGCTCAGTGAAACTTATGGCGGGAGGTATCGGCAGAACCGGTGGCATACAAGGTCAGGACGGTCATTACTATGGCGGCTGGGACAGCCAAGCCTGTACGCCAGGTGCCATCATGACCGGTATTTTCAACTTCGGTATTCCTACTGCCTGCTTGTTGATGGGCGCTGCGGTTGCTAACTCGTCGCTCACACGCATCGCGCAGGATATTTTCTCAACCGTGCTGGATATTGCCGTGGCGATTGTGAATGGGCCGGTCTCCAGTGCTATTCAGGGCGGAAACACCACCACATTAATGACAGCATTTGCTGATCTTATCCCGCGATTATTGCTTGATTGTGCCGAGCTTGCCGTGTGGATGGATGCTGAAATTGCAGAGGCTGCCGTGGAGGAAGCTACGCCTATTTTTGGCTGGATCGCAATGGCGGTTTCGGTGATTACTGACATCGCACAATTGGCAGAAACATCGGCAGAGGTTGCGTCATCGCCGGCAACATTCGAGTTTATGGCCAGCCGCACGATTGACGCACAGTGGACACTAACGCCGGATGTCAATCACCAGAATACTTGGCCATTGGAGGCCACGCATTACGAGGTGGTGGCCACTTACAGCGACGGCACCTCGCGTTCCACCAGCGGGCGGATGCAATCATCGCCACAAACGGGGCCCATCACCGTCTATTTCAACAAAGATCAGAACAATCGTTTGCCAGCAGGCGGCACGGTTATGTTTAGCGCAAGATTTTATTCAGATAACGGCTGGCTGGCTGGGTTGGCAAAAACCGAACCAATGAGTGCCAATATTTCCGGCAATTTGCTGACTGTTCCTGCTATGGCCATTACCGAAAATCTGGTACCACTCACATCAACCACGGTGTACCAGTTCGATGGAACGCTGGTGTTTGATGCTGCCAACGGGCAGCGGGAGTGGTCAAAAGCCGGTGGGGCATCGACGGCCACCGTTAAAGATTTAAGCAGCAGTAACGTGGGCAACAATTTAGCGGCACTCACCAATATCACCCTGAACCAGCAAGCCAGTCGTGTGGGGTATACCTGGGAAGCCTCTGGACAGAATATTCCTCTGGCAGGGCAAGGCGTTGATTTTTCAGGGCAAATGTTCAGCTTTCAAGGTATTGATGACCGCACAAATCCAGACACGGGCTTGCAGTTTGTTCCAGAAGGCTTTACTGCCAAACCCATGCTGCTATTTGACTTGAGTGGCGCATCCGATGGCACGGGCAAAAACGTGTGGCTGGATCCGCGTCAAAGTCTTTACCATATTCGTCCTGTCAACTTGGTCGGATCTCAGTCATTTGACCTTGCCACCGGCACGAGTTGGGGGCGTTTCAATCAGCAAATTGATGCGGCTGTTGTGCATCCCTCCGGTTATGTTGTTGGTGTGAGCACAGCGAATAGCAAGATAGAAATTCTCAAGTTCGGCGCAAATCCCGTGCCGGACGCACAGGCGCCGTTAGCCAACATCTACTCCGGTTATGGCACGCGCGTTGGGCTGGTGCATATTCCCGTGGGTGTGGCTGCATTGTCATCCGCAGGTTTTGTGGTTTTGGAAGAGGCAGACTCCTCACTTACAGATGCAGGGGCGCGCATACAGGCTTTTGATTTTTTTGGCAATCCAGCACCTATTTTTGCTGACAATTCCGCAGTGGCAACGCTTAAAAACGAAGGCTTGTCTGTCACACTGCTAGATATTGCTGTGGAATCGAAGGGGTATATTTACGTGCTCAAGTACCTCAATGACGGTGGCAGTGTGAGCGATTACCGTCTTGATATTTACAACCCAGACGGCACGTGGCTATCACAAACAGCTGGGCTTGCCGCTGCACGCATGACGGTCGATATTTGGCGCACGATGTACACGCTAAATTTTGCGTTACTTGAGAAGCCGCAGGGCGGGCGCAGTGAGCCGTCGTTGAGTATTTGGTTGCCGTCGCCACCAACGACACAAGGAATGTCAGCGTTTTCTGCCGTATCTGTGCAAGCAGAAACCCAGAAAAAAACAAAAGACAACGCGCCGGCTTTTACGAATTAAGAAACAGCAAGGCATCTTTTTTATAAAGAAGGTGCTTTGCGCTTTTTATGCCTAAACAACGAGGAAAGTACCATGTCACTGCAAGGAATCACGCTCGCTATTTCTCCATCCGGCATAGAGTATTTCACCAGCGTTTTGCTGGCGAATAATATTGCCAGCGCGCTGCAAAATTTGTCACCTCCCGCCAATAACGTGCCAGTTGGGGATATTTGCACATACTCGGGCAAAGGCGGGTCAGACTGGGCAGAGCACATTAACATTGCACTTTCAAATGGTTCATTGTCTAGTTTTTCGCCGCTTTTTCAGTCGCCGGTGACACAGCAAGATAACGGTCAATTTACAATGGCGATGTCTGCTAACAATTTTTCTGCCAATTACACTTGGCACGAAACCTATGATGATTATTTTTGCGGCATGTTTGGCTGCAGTAAAACAGACTCCAACGACAACACCTATGGTTATTCTGTCGGTATCGGCAATATGACGATCACCATCGTGTTCCAATTTAAATTTAACGCCAATCAATGGCAGTTGACGTTGTTGAATAGCACGCCAGCCACTTCCGGTATTTCGCCCAATATTCCCTCGCGCAGCATTGTGAATTCTGAACAATCTTCGGGTTGTTTTTCTACCACGTTTAGTTCAGCCACTGCGCAATCGGTCAGTGCGATTGATTTCAGTAGCCCCATCAACGCGCTATTAACGCCATTATTCAGCTCCATTCCTTCTTCTGGCAATCTCACGCCCAATATTGTGTTTCAGTTCCCCATGGGCGCAAGCGGCCTGACTTTCCCGAATAACGCAGGCATTGCCACAGGCGTTACCGCCAACGTTACCTGTAAAGGCCAAAGCTACGCGGGTGCGAATCCACCGCAACTGCCACTGCCAGCAATTCCCAGCGATCATCATTTGAATTATTTTGCCTCGGATTACACCTTTAATGCGTTGATGTGGGCGTTTTATGAAGAAGGTGATTTAGTCGCGACGGCAACGCCGGGCAACATTCCTAATCCTGCCGCGTTGAACACAAGCAATTATCAAAATACACCGCTGCAAGCACTGTATAACGCGTACCCCAACACGCCAATGACCGCGAATATAAAAGCACTGCAAGCACCAACGGTCTCGTTTGCTACTATTTACGATTTGACGGCGAACAATATTGTCAATTTGCAATCGCAATTGCCCGCTGCCATCTACACGCAATTGCAAACGCTGAAAGGCCAAGCATTCATGACGGAAGCGGCTTTTTACACGCAGCTTGTCAATGCGCTTGGTGCCGCGAATGCAGCGCAATACAAGACGGTAATTGAAGCGGTGGCGCAAGTGGTGGGCGGCGTGGTGACACACAGCAATCAGGTCATCATGAATGTGGTGTCTGGCGGCCAGACGATCCCCGTTATCACCTTTAATGTGAGCCAAACAGATGTGCTGCAAAATTTTCAGTTAGGGATAGCAGGCACGACGCAAACGCTGCAGTTTGCCTTTCAGATTGTCGATGGCTTAACCAGCACCACATTTGTCAGCTCCAGTATTACCGGTACCGGCATTGATAGCGGCGATTTCAGCTTTATATGGAACTGGGTGCTGCAAAATGTGTTTGCCAGCGAAGTAGCATTAATTGGGCAGGCGGGTGTTGCTTTGCCTCGGATGCAAGGCTTCAACTTCCTGTTTAGCAATGCCATTGTCACGCTACAGCCAGGTTACGCCAGTGTGCTGGCTGACGTGCAGCATATTAGCGATAACGGTGTTCTTTATTTGATGTCGAAAAAGCGTGTGCAGCTACAGGATGCACACTGGAAGCCTGCGTATAGAAATCGAGATGAGGTGGCGTACGCCTGAGCTTCTATTTTTTGATGGTTTTTTATGGCGATTTTTTTTGGCAAGTACACATTTAAAACCACTAACGCAGATGGCCATCAGCAATTTCTAACGCCTAGTAGCAGCCATGGAGAAACGTATCCAACCGTGTCTGCTGCAACGGCCGGTGCTGCCGAACGCTGTATTCTTTATCAGAATCCAACCGAAGGCAGTTTAGTAGTGCAAATGGCTGATCTTTTCTATTTCAGTGGGGTGGACGCTGTCGGTTGGGTTATTGGCGCGCAGGACAAAGCCAGCGCCTACAGCATCAAGTGGATAGATTCTGGCAACGGCTTGATGAGCCTGCATATTTATATAAAAAGTCGCTCGCAGTGGCTGCCCATTGCCTATGCAGTGAATGTGTTGCTGCCCTATTTATCATTTTCCCTGTTGGATCAAAAACCGCCGTTGGCTGTGGGCGACCTGTACACAACCTTTCAGCCGGAGACGATTACGCCCTCTTTGGCGGTGATACAAGCGACAAAAAACGCGCAACAGTTCGCAGTAACAGCAACAAAGCTAGCGGGTTCAAGTCCCGCCCAAGGAATTGTCCATACGCCTTGGTAGTACGTAGGAGCGGCGCTTGAGCA
>JAYVJM010000046.1:0-23924 GCA_043769275.1 Cellvibrionales bacterium
GAACCCGCAGAACCCGCAGAACCCGCAGAACCCGCAGAACCCGCAGAACCCGCAGAACCCGCAGAACCCGCAGAACCCGCAGAACCCGCAGAACTTGCAGAGCCAGCAGCAGTACCGACAACACCACTTACGTCTACACCTGCATCGGGCATAGCAGCCCTCACGCCATTGAGACGTCGCCCCAACACATCTGAAACAGACCAACCAATTTCATTATTTCCTGTTCCACCAACGACCGCACCTGCCTTCAAGTTAGAGGCTTCACTTAACCCCGCCTGAAAACCATTGCTAGATAAGGCACCGCCCATTGCAGAAGCCAATGGACTAGCACTCAAACCACCCGCCTTTCCAGCAACCATGTCCGAGTGCGAGCCAATGCCCGCAAAAGCGGCGGAAGGCAATGCTTCTACAGCCCCTTGCGCTCCCGAAATAGCCTGCGACAGTCCTCCCTCACTAAAACCTGCAGATGAAGAAGGGCTCCATTCATCAGAAAATGAGCGCCCACCGAACGCGGCCATAGCAACACCAGCACCGGTTCCTAGGCTACTTATTGAACCTATTTTTGCGCCAGTAATAATGCCGGACACCAGTGGCGGCACTTTACTCACCAATACCAAAAGCGTGATGGAAACCACCATCATCACACTCATTTCTTTAAAGTTCAGACCCGCACTCATATTTGTGTAATACGCAGTGAGAACGCCTCTGCCAATGCCCACCAAAAGAATCATGATAAACAGCGAAACGGCGACACCAAGAACCGTTTTGTAGTAATTGATAGCCATATCTGATGTCCAGCGCGAACCGCCAAAACCTAGAAAAAATATGCCGCCATACGCCAACACCCATCCCGCAACTAACAGTACAACCATATGTACAGCAATCAACGTCAACGTAATCAGGATAGAGATACCCATAAAGAAGCTAATTAAACTATCTGAAGGGCTATAAAATGATGAGTTGCTGATTGATTTGTAAAATATACCGAAACCAATATCAACGATATTGGACGGGCTTAACACATCAGTTTCCCCGATGGCATCGGATCCAATTATTTTTAATGAATTGATGATGTCGATAGCAAATTTAGGGCCATTTGTTAGTAGCCACCAAAAAAAACCAGTAAAAACAATAAAACGAATAAACTCCGCAAAAAACTCGCCAATATCTGCCTGACGCACAGCCATAAGCCCAAACGTCCACGCCATACTGATTGTCGCCAATAGCCAAAAAAGCCATGAAGCTTCCGTAAGAACAACCGTTGACCACGCGGCTGCGGCATCAGTATAAGGCTGTAAAAGCGCGTCCATCACGCCCGCATTACTTAACTGCGCATGAGCCTGCATCGAAGAAAATGCCAAGCCAATCAACAAAAAACCAATAGCTTTCTTAAGGACGGAACCTTGCTTTGGGGCAATTGTTTTTTGTATCACGACGAAGCAGCCTTTTTGTCTAACACGAGGCTGGCGCCTGATGAGGTATTGTTTCCCATAGCTGCAGCCAAAGAACTCACGCCTGAACCACCAAAACTCACAGCATCATCATCCGACTTATGTAAAAATGCCGACGATGAAGTCGCCGCCATGCTCTGCCCTCCGCTAACCGCCCGCGTCATGACAGATGCCTCCTGCATAAGTGCGCCGCTTGGTGACCGTTTTGAAATGCCTGATGCACGGCCACTAAACGCAACAGAAGCCATACCTCCGGCGTATCTACCAACGCTTCCAATAGACCCTACGTCCGTATCCGTAATAATGCCAGCGACAAGCCGAGGCACCCTGTTAACCAATACCAACAGAGCAACACATACCACAACCATCACACCCATTTCTTTAAAATTGAAACCCGCGCTAAGCGAAGTGCTGCAAGCAACAAGGAAAGTTTTTCCAATACCCACCAGCAAAATCATCACAAACAGAGAAGCGGCAACGCCTAGAACGGCTTTGTAATAATTGACAGCCATATCTGAAGTCCACCGCGAGCCACCAAAGCCCAGACAAAATATGCCGCCGTAGGCCAAAATCCAGCCAGCAACCAGCAACATAACCATCTGCGCGGCAACTAACGTCAACGTGACGAGAACTATCATTCCCATGAAAAAAGCGATCAAGCTATCGGACGGGCTCCAAAAAGCGGAGTTACTAATCGACCGGTAAAATAAATCAAAGCCGATATCCACAATGCTGGATGGGCTTAAAGAATCTCTCAGACCCGTTGCATCTGCACCAATGATTTTCAGTGAGTCAATAATGGCAGTTGCGTAAACCGGCGCATTGGTCAGCAACCACCAAAAAAAGCCAGTAAACACAATGAACCGAATGAACTCGGCAAAAAACTCCCCAATATCCGCCTGACGCACGAGCATAAAACCAAATGTCCAAGCCATACTGACCGTCGCCAACAGCCAAAACAACCAAGATGCCTCTGCAACAATGGCGGCAGACCATGTGCTGGCACTGCCTTTGTAGCTATCCAAAATGGCATCCATAACCCCAACATTAAAAATGTCTGCATGCGTCTGCGCCGAAAAAAACAGTATGCAGACAAACAGGGGGAGGCTGAAAGCAACATAAGAAAAGCGATGTTTTTTTGTCATAACAGCAGCACCTTTGGCTACCAGCTCGCGGCTGGACTAGGTGTAAAAACGCCGTCACGCAATTGATACGCAGCAGCATCCTCTTGCGCTTGCCTGTCTACAGCAGTTTCCGAGCGCAGCGTTTCAGCGTACATCGCCGCTGTTAGTGCCGTGCGGACACTCAACAACTGATAGGCCACATTGCCAACCAGCACGTTGGTCGAGTAAGCCGCGGCTAAATGACCCTCTACAAGATCGGCATCATTTTGTTGATTTTGAAGCAGCACAGCATCATCCGCTGTCTGCGCTGCAATATCCTTTAACGTCCAGATCACGCTGTCGTTGAATATCTTGATAGCCTCTGAGTGATCTAGCCTTGAGTTATTCCACAATGCCAACTGCGCCGCATCTGAACAGCCCGTGGCGCTGTAGCACGGATCCGCCTGATACGTAGGCAAGTCTTTATATTTCTCTAGGTATGCAGCAGGAGTTGTTTCATAGCGCTTGTAATGATCAAGGTCGGCGAGCTGCTGAACGCCCGACGCAATAGGTATTCGTGTGTCACTCCACATTGATGTAGTTGGCCTGAGCGCATTGAGCAATTCCAGCCGAAGTTTTTCCTGTTGATTGGCAAAATCTTTTATTTCATGATCAATCGAAATACCCGTCAAAACGAGACTTGCGATACCGTTCGCCACATCAATAAACGATGAAATAACACCAAGAACCGCCTGCACGTTGCCGATAACATCAACAACGGGAATGCCTGCGTAAGCAGGCCTAGCAATACCTGCCGAAATAAACAGCACAAAAACAACTTGTACGATGAATATTTTCGGCTTGGATTTTTTCATCGCCTCGCCCCTCCAAGTTAGTAATCAAACGCTTGATACGGCTTTGAAAATGTCATGTCCTTAACCACAATCACGTTAAAACGAAACCCCGGACGAATTTCAAGCGTAGGCGCGATATTCAGATTTTTCTCAATCAACTTTGTCGTTAGCTGCCCGAGTTGCTGGCCTAAAGCCTCACTCATCGCACTGCTAGCATCCGGCTTAGAGTTCACGGCTCCATTGGCAGTACCTTGATCCTGACTCAATGCAATGCTTGCAGTCACGCCAGACAAGAGAAACGCCGATGTAAATAGCCGGAGATAATGGTTATTGACGAGATCGCCCATACCGGCATAACCCGCAGCATCTGCGCCAGGCATAGAGCCAATATCCATCGCTTTACCATCAGGAAAAATAATACGCTGCCATGCAATGAACAGGCGAGACTGGCCATACGCCACATCGCTTTTGTACTCCCCTACTAACCGAGAACCCAAGGGAATCAACTTATATTTACCGGTGGGCGTGTCGTACACGTCTTGGCTTACTTGCGCCATGATTTGCCCAGGCAAATCCGAATTAATACCTGAGATTAAAGTGGCCGGCACAATAAAACCCGTGCGTAGCTCATACGGCGTAGTCGGAGCCTCTAATTCCGAATCCAGTGTCCAGCGATCGCTGCTGCCACCCACTTTCGACTTAGCTGTTTGCAACAGCATTGGCGCAGAGGCAGCAGAAGTGCTTGCAGAAGCAGTAGCGCCAGCAGCAGAAGCAGTACCCGAAGAGGGAATAGTGCCACTCTCACGAAGCTGCGCCATACGCGCCTTGTACGCTGCTCCAGGATCATTCTGAGCGGCGGCAAGCATATCAGCACCTGCATTCGCACTGGATATTTGGCTATCAACAAGACTGCGAGTAGCTGCCGCATGAGCCTTGTCTGCAGCCATTTCTTGATCCAGCTTTGCCAAGCGATCACTCGCAGAAAACGCCGCGCCACCGCTTACAGAGCTGGTGCGACCAGCAGAAGCCTCCACGCGACCGGAAGATGCGACACCGCCGGAACCTCCCCCACTGCGCATGGGCTGCATTTTGATACCCGTTGTTGCCTGAACAGCCTCCTCGAACTGCTGCAGTTTTGCTGCAAGAATACGCGCGCTCAATGCGTCTTGATCCGATAGTTTTTTCGTATCACGCGCCGATATCCTAGCCGCTTCTCTGGCGGCATTTTTGGCCGCATCTTTTGCTGCATTACGGCTTGCGGCTTGGGAAAGCGGCGGCGGCATCTGATCGTCATCTGGACGCGCAATCGGCACGCTAGCAGTCGATAATGCAACACGATCAGGCGACAGCGCAGGCGCGGGAGATGCCTTACCTTTTGTGCGATCCGAAGCAGCCTTTATCACCCCGCCCTCGCCATAGCCGCCTACAATTCCAGTCGCTAACTGGAGTGTATCGCCGCCTGCTTTTTGAGTTGGCGCATTGCCCTTTGGCGTTGCCTTCACCGCCGAACGATTAAAGCCAACAACAACCATAACGCCAAGAAATAACGCGGCAATACCCAGTATCAAATAAACAGGTATGTTATTGATGCGGCGCACACCTGACGTTCTTGCATCGTCATCTGGCAATATATCGAGCAGCACGTCATCGTCATAAGTCATAAGCTGCTACTCCTCTCGACGCACCCAAGCACCAACAGGCAAGACCGTAGTGCCTTGCTCAACATAAGCCCGTATCAGTAACTGCCCTCCCACTTTTACCATTACACGATAAAAATTCGTGTTATCTGGCCGATCAAAGACATAGCGCAAATCAAGATCAACAGCCTTGTTTATTGCCTTAGATGACGACTTCTTACAGACTTGGCTTTCTGCTTCAGGGTGAAATTCAAAAACCGCATAGCCCTTATCGCGCAATACCCTCACCAACGCGTTGCCAAATGCATCTGTTGTTTCCTGGCAAATATTGAAGCGTGTGCTGGCGGGCAAATACAGTAACGCCAGCCGGTCGGCGACATCACGCGCAATTCTATTGCTATTAGCAATCGATGCGTTTGTTGCAAAATTTCCATAAGCTGGACACCCCGTCAGGCAGGTCAGCAGCGAAGAAAACCCTCCTGAATAATTGCTTGCGCAACCGGACAGCCCTATCAGCAATAACAAAAAGGAAAGCGTTAATTTGCCCACAGTTACTTCCCTCTCTGTATAGTCACTCGATCTTGATGCTTGCCGACACCAGCAATCAATATGGCTTTATCAAAAACGGTGTCCACAATGTACCGATCACCTTGCAGGCGATAGTTCACCATGACGGTTTCAGCATCTGTAAAGACCCCACCATCTTTACGAATAACCAGCAGCGTTGGTGCTTCTGTTTGCGCCATTGCCTTTGGCATTTGAATGATCGTCTTAACACCATCGTTGTATACACGTATAGGTTTCCATGAAACGCTACCGGTTACCTCATAGTTAAAATTTAAATCACCGAGGTATTCTCCTGTAGACGGGATAGTTTGCTTTTTGCGCTCCTGCACCTCTTGGTGGCGAACAG
This sequence comes from Cellvibrionales bacterium, assembly GCA_043769275.1. Taxonomy (GTDB): domain Bacteria; phylum Pseudomonadota; class Gammaproteobacteria; order Pseudomonadales; family UBA7239; genus JAYVJM01. The sequence goes on from JAYVJM010000046.1 coordinate 5,959, forward strand.
CCTCCCACTTGGCTATCGCCTCATCCGGATAAGAAAAAGAAACCTGAGAGACGAACTCTTTACGATCAGACCGCAGAAGCAGGTGATACGTACGACGATTTGTAGTCACAATCAGCGTGGTTTCCAAGCCGACATCCATTGGCTTGATAATAAGATGCTGAACCTCCGCTGCACCTGCACCGGTAACAGCCGGCTCAATTATCCAGCGAGCGGTATCACCCAAGTGTATTGAATTTACCTGCTCGCCAGCCTGCAACATCACATCGCACACCTGCAAGACGGCGCACACAATACTTGGCCTTGATGTACCGAATAGAAAGCGAACTGAGCCATCACCTCCAGGAGAAGGCTGCACGCCAGCTGTACTACTGCGCTGCGAAATAGCAATGGCTTCTTGTTCTTGATCCGTTAACTGTAGCTTCTTGCTCGCGTCAAAATACTGATCAGCCAAGTCCTCAGCGCAGACAATCCCTGACGCAGCGAGTATCAAACTCAACGTCATTGCAAAGACATATTCCTTCATGACCACTCCCTTTAACGTTCTTTTGACCAAGAAAAATCCTTAACGTAAATCCCTAACGGATTGTTGAGTATTTGCGCTTCCGTAGTTTGCGTTGAGGGATCAACAAATATCGTCACCAAAGCGCGCATGCCGTAAGGCTTTTCCTTTACTTCACCTTGGCGATCTCTGACGGTTTCTACCCAATCAACCTGCCATGTATTAGCCGTTTGCGGCAATACAACAGAAATTTCGACACTTACCATTTCTGTTTCAGCGCGCCTAAACGGGCTTACTTCTGGCGTTGCATTCAAATATTCATTCATCTTGGCGGTGGCTGGAAGATTGGGTGCCAACATTGAATAAACTTGAAACACAGCCTTGCGTTGCAGCGTAATATCTGGCGTCACAAGGCGCGCGTTTTTAATAAAAAAGGCTACCGTTGCGTGCACAATGCGAGGATCAACCGTCGCCACACGTTCAGCAGGTGCCATAGCAGCTACCTGCCCTAACTTATCCACCTCAACAATATAGGGAATAAACTTTGACTGGCTGCCAATATGAATGATGCCACCCACCGCTGCGAGCGTGATCAATAACGACAAAATAGCCAGAACCTGCCAACTCTGGCGCGACGAAACAACACCGCCAACATGCTCATTCCAAGTACGACGCGCATCCAAATACGGGTTGCGGTGTTCTTTTTTGACACGACCAGCATCGGCAGATTTCTTGGTGGGCTGTTGAGCCTTTTTGCTTGGTTTGCCTATAAGACTCATGCGGCCGCCCCATAACTTTGTAAATTAATCCCTTTGCTATGCAACCATTCCTTTGCCCACGCGCCACCATACTTGGCCTCGAGAACTTTAATGGCGGCAATAGAGTCTTTGTCTGAACTGCCAACAAATGCCAGAGCAAGAGGGCCAAGCGCAAGATCGTAGAGCCGCTTGCCGTTTTCGGAAACGTAGTAGTAATGGCGTTTTTGCACCGCTGTCGCAAGAATTTCTATCTGCCTGCTATTAAGGCCCATGCGCCGATAAAGTGCAGATGTGTCCTCATCGCGAGCATAGATATTGGGCAAGAAAATCTTTGTCGCTGTTGACTCGACAATAACATCAAGAATGCCGGAGTTCGCTGCATCAGACAGGCTTTGCGTCGCCATTAGCACAAGACAATTTGCCTTGCGCAACACCTTTAACCACTCTTTAATTTTTGCTCGAAATACGGGATGCCCCAACATCAACCAAGCCTCATCCAAAATAATGGCGGCGGGCTGACCTTTTAATGAGGACTCAATGCGGCGAAACAGGTACAGCAGCACGGGCAACGCATACTTGTCACCCAAATTCATTAACTCTTCAATTTCAAACACAGTGAAGTCAGTCAGCGCCAAGCCATCACTGTCTGCATCCAGCAGATGCCCCATGCTTCCATCCGCTGTGTACACCCTTATCGCGTCACGGATTTTTTCATCCTGAATTGTTAAAGAAAACTCAGAGAGTGTTTTACCGCCCGTGGCGTGCATACTCAGAATCGCATGGCCAATTTCATTACGCTGGTTTGGGGTTGTAAGCAATCCATTCAGTGCCAGCATCGTGTCTATCCACTCACTCGCCCACGCACGATCACCCTTCGTCTGTAGAAATTGCAACGGGCAAAAGGCCAGCGCCTCGTCGTCTGCCGCAATAGTGAAATGCTTGCCGCCGCAAGCCTTCACGAGGGGATACATTGACATGCCCTTATCAAAACAATAGAGAGACATGCCCTTGTAACGCCGCAGTTGTGCGGCAATCAGCGCGAGCTTTGTTGATTTTCCAGCTCCGGTTGGCCCGAATATAAATGTGTGCCCAAGATCACGCACATGCAGATTCAAGCGGAATGGGGTCGCTCCCTGCGCCACGCAATACATAAGCGGCGGCGACATAGGCGGATACATGGGACACGGGGCTTCATTTTTTCCCGTCCAAGTTGTGCTGGTCGGCAGGAAATCAGCTAAGTTCATGGTGTTTATGAGCGGCCTACGCACGTTTTCTACGCCGTGACCAGGCAAACTGCCCAGATACGCATCCATCGTATTGACTGTTTCAACGCGGGCGGTAAATCCCAGCGCATTAATAGCTTTTTCAATCTGCCGAGCAGCGGCATCAAGAACACGGCGATCTTGATTCATGAGAACCACGACACTCGTGTAGTAACCTTGCGCCACCAGACCGCTATTAACTTCGGCAATGGCAGATTCAGCATCCGCCACCATCGACATAGCATATTGATCAACGGATCCGCTGTTTGTATTGAATACTTGGTCGAAAAAACCGCGAACTTTTTGCTTCCACTTCTTGCGAAACTTATCGAGATGCTCAACCGCTTCATGCGCATCCATGAAAATAAAACGACTCGACCAACGATACTGGCAGGTCAGCTCACCTAAGGCGGTCAAAATCCCTGGATAAGACTCCATCGGAAATCCGTCAATGGATACAATCTGTATAAACATTCGGCCAATTCTTGGCACAATGCCGCCCCATAGCTCTTTCCCGCCAATGAGGGCATCCAGATATATGGGGCTGTTCGGCAGTTGTACAGGATGATTAAGCCCCGTTACACAAAACTGTAACCAGCGCAAAAAATCGTCATGTGTAATTTGCACATCATCTTCTGTGCGCAACTGATTGCCATGTAAACGCTGCAGCGTTACGGCAGCCGACATGCGCGACTCAATGCCAATACACTCCCGCTTGAACGTCTCAATGAGACCCATAGTAACTTCGCGACTACTGCGAGCCTTGGAATCATCATCAAACATAAGTTCAACGAATTTTCTTTGTGCAAGCAGTGGTGGAAACCACGTCACTGTCAACACAAAGTAACCTTCATACATCGTGCCCAGCCCCTCAAAAAGCCGCCGCCGTTCTTCATCTATCGCGGCGGTAACAGAGTCAGGAAAATGCGACAAGCCCGCCTCAGAGTAGACTGGCGACGAGCGCCTTACTGCATCGACATGAATCATCCAGCCGCTACCAAGACGCGCCAACGCTTGGTTAATGCGAAACGATGTCATTTCGCGCTGCTCATGAGTATTGCTAGAACTGTCTTCGCCGTTATAAAGCCATGCGGCCATAAACGAGCCGTTTTTTCCGATAATCACGCCGTCATCAACAACCGCTGCGTAATTGAGAAGATCTGCGAGAGCCGCTTCCCTTGATCGGTGTTTTTTGAGTTTACGCTCCGCGTGAACCGCTAGGATGCGCGCATATAGAATCAAAAGCAGCACGATGCCAAAAGCGGCAATAATCGCTGTGATAGTAGAAATCAGTGCTGTTGTGCCAATCATTGGCATGCCCTCCCTTGCTGCCACACCAAAAGCAGCTAATAACTCCTGACATCAACGCGAAACGGTGTTGAGCGCGCAGGGTAATACCCATTATAAAGACGATGCCGCAAATAGATAAACCGCATCTTTGGGTCAGCCTTCGCCATTAAACGCAATAGACTCACCAATACAAACCACACGGCGACACCAAGAACAGTCGCTATAAGCGACTGTGCAGCAAAAACCAGCGCGAAAGCCAACAGACCGGAAAACATCACAAGCTCACGATCCCCGCCCATAAATAAATTATCCATATTTCCCACCCTACGGATCGGAATTGTGCGCAAGGCCATGATTAGGATGCCGCAACATCGCGAGACGGCATCTGCCACAACCGCTTAGCGGATTCAACACCGTCAAAATTGCGTAAAAACGGAGAGGTTGGCGCGCCCCGCTCACTTGACTGCGTAATTTCAGCACCGGCACCAAATACACCGGTTAACAGATTGTTTGAGCCAACAATCAGCGCAATCACCAGCGCAAGAAAAATCAAACTACGGAAAAAGCTACCCAGCTCCCCACCGAAAACCAACACCCCACCGGCAACAACGATGCCAACAATCGACAAGGTAAACGCTACAGGACCTGTGACAGAATCTCGGATTGCCGTTAGGCCGTCTTCGTAAGGGAGGCCACCACCGGCTCCCACTGTGGCAGAAAACGCGTGCTCTGGCATAAACAGCAGACAAACCAGAAGCGATATCCACGCCACCTGAAATGCGACACCATATTTACCCTCTATCAACGCATCTTTAAATTTCATTGATCTACCTCCTAGTTTTTTTGCATCAGGTAGTGGCCATCTTCATACCCGTTAACCTCTAGCACCTCTTGCACTCGTCGACCTCTCTCTGAACGGGCAATATGAACAACCACATGTACTGCCTCGCCAATCAAGTGCTCAATGGGTCTCGGCGAATCCGGATGCATGCTAATAAGCATAGCAAGCCTATCCAATCCTGCACGGGCGTTGTTCGCATGCAAAGTGGCGGCTCCGCCCTCATGACCCGTATTCCACGCCATCAGCAAATCTAGCGCTTCAGGCCCACGCACCTCGCCCACCAAAATACGATCTGGCCGCATTCTCAAGGTGGTTTTAAGCAATTTTGTCATCGACACATCCACTGTGGTGTGGTACTGCACAAAGTTTTCTGCGGCGCACTGAATCTCGCCGGTATCTTCGATGATGACTATTCTTTCTGTTGGATTGTGAACAACCATTTCATGAATGACTGCGTTCACCAAAGTCGTTTTGCCTGAACCGGTACCGCCTATCACCAACATATTCCGGTGTCCCGCAACCGCCCTTTTAATGGCTGCATACTGTGGCTCCGTCATCACTCCAGCCTTTAGGTACTCTTCTAGGGTAAAAATAGATATCGCCTTCTTGCGAATCGAAAAAACCGCCTCTTTCACAACGGGCGCAATTTGACCGGCAAAACGCGAGCCGTCCAAGGGAAATTCACACTCCAAAATGGGTGACTCCCGTGTAATTTCTTTACCGTGATAACCTGCTATCGTCTTAACAATACCTTCAGCCTGCGCGCTACGCATAGTGCCAATACAGCGCATTTTTTCGCCCAATCGCTCTTGCCAAAGTTTGCCATCCGCGTTAAGTAAAAGCTCGACCGTTTTTGGATCTCGCAACGCGCCCATGAACACAGACCCCAGATCGCGCTCTAGCTTAACCTTTGCCCGACCCTGCACCGTTGCGCCGCCGCCCTCCTCTTCTTGCTGCATGACACGAGCCTCCTGATTTTCGAAGCCTATCGACGCATCCGATAAGCCGCACTGAAGCATGAACGCTGTTATTGACACTAGACCACGACCGTGACTCTGTCGATTCCTAGACACGGATCGGCATATTTCCAGCCTGCGCCATACAACGAAGTCGGGTATGCTTATCCCTTGCTTGATCCTTACATGAGCCCATCGCGACTATGAAGAAAGCCGACTTCCAACAGAAGAAAAACGCCCCATCTTCTTTTATTCTCTACAGATGGCGCGAGGCAATACCAAGACCGTCGCTGCCTCTACTGACATCACTGCTGCTATCCATGATGCTCAGTTTTGCACAAGCGACTCCGCTGCAGACTTGGCCGCAAGACGACACACAAGCGAGACTGGCGCGTGATGTGGTTGACATCATGTCAACCAAAGCCTTTCGCAAACAAAAGCTCGATTCTGCTTTTTCCGGACAATTACTTGATCACTATCTAGCCGCGCTAGACCCAAACCGTCAGATTTTTTTTCAAAGCGACATTACCGAATTTAATTTGAACCGTAACCAGCTAAAGGACGAACTCAACAGTGGCAAGCTTTCCACCACTCACGCCATTTATCAGCGTTACAGAGAACGCTATGACGCACGTCTTCAGTGGGCACAAGAGCATGTCGAAGCCCTAGTAAAAAACAGCAAATTTACCGGCAACGAAGTCGTTGAAGTGGACCGAAAAAAAAGCCCGTGGCCCGCAAATGCCTCTGACGCGGACACGCTGTGGACACGCTATCTCCAAGATGCCATCCTCAGCCTACAACTCGCCGACAAACCTGCATCTGACATCGCATCCACACTGAAGCGCCGCTTTCAAACCCAGCAGGCTCGATTAGAAAAACAGACGGCCATGGACAATTTCGAAATTTTCATGAATGCCTATACCGAGCTATACGACCCACACACCAACTATTTATCACCCAAAACCGCCAAAAACTTTGACATTCAGATGTCACTTTCATTAGAAGGAATAGGGGCGGTTCTCTCAAAGGACGACGAGCACACTAAAGTAATCAGCCTCGTACCCGCCGGCCCTGCGGCTAAAGCAGGTGATCTGTTAGCGGGCGACCGCATTATTGCCATTTCGCAAGGCAAAAACGGTAAAGAATGGGAAGACATCGTCGGCTGGAGATTAGATGAGGCTGTGGAATTGATCCGCGGGGAGGCCAATACTTGGGTGCGTCTGCAAGTTAAGCGTGGGGACGACCACTTAAGGACCATCGCAATCAAGCGCGAAAAAGTGAAGCTAGAAGATCAGGCCGCCAGCAAAAAAATAATTGACGTGGCTGGATCAGAAACAGACAAACTCTACAAGATTGGCATCATCACCATACCCAGCTTCTATCTCGACTTTGATGCGGCGCGCCGAGGAGATCCGGATGCCAAAAGCACCACACGCGACGTGCTGCGCCTACTCACCGAATTACGCACGCAAAATATTGACGGCATCGTGCTCGACTTACGCGGCAACGGCGGCGGATCACTGCAAGAGGCAACTCAACTCACTGATTTATTTATTGACAAAGGCCCTGTAGTGCAAATATTAAACACAAACAACCAAGTTGATCGCAGAAACCGCGCAATTAACCCGCCCTTTTATAAAGGGCCACTGCTGGTGCTTGTCAATCACTTCAGCGCCTCTGCTTCAGAAATTTTCGCAGGTGCCCTTCAAGACTACAAACGCAGCTTAGTGGTGGGTGAGCAGACCTTTGGCAAAGGCACGGTACAGACCGTGATCCCATTATCTGAAGGAAAACTCAAGATTACCGAAGCCAAGTTTTACCGTGTATCGGGCGACAGCACGCAAAATCGCGGCGTTGTTCCAGACATTTCCTTCCCGCCGTCCGTTCCCTTCAAAGATGTAGGCGAATCCGCGCTGGAAAACGCTTTGCCGTGGGACTCTATCGAGCCAGCCCCACACTATATTTACCCTGAATTTGCAAGCATCCTCCCAATCGTGCAAAAAAAACACGACGAACGCATGAAGCGCAGCGTGGAATACACCGTGTCTTTGCTGCAAAATGATTTTTTGGAAGCGCAGAATAACCGCAAAGTGTTTCCATTAAATCGCGAGAAGAGATTGGCTCAGAAAAAACAAGACGAAAACGCGCTTCTCCAATTAAGCAACACCGTGCGCGCCTATAAAGGCGAGCCCCCGTTGAAAACAGTAAAAGCCCTAGAAGACAGCCTGCGTAAAAAACGCGACGACAAAAACCCAGCCGATGATTTTTTCTTGATGGAAAGCGGAAAAATTTTGGCCGACTATATTGTGCAGTCGGATAAAGCACAGCGCATTGCCAATCAAAAAACAACAGAACAACCGCTAACAGCCGTGACTAAACCGTAGAAGTATTGTAGAACTGCGCGCCCACGCCCCGCCAAGTAACGGGCGATGCTGTCTTTATCATCACGTTTTTTGAAACAGGTGGCTATTTATGACGATGCAATCCGCTTTTCTCGAACGCAAGCACTGGCTGGAAACCCGAATTTTGGGTCAAGCACATTTAGTGGAGCGTCTGCTTATTGCCCTTCTTGCTGACGGGCACTTGCTGGTAGAGGGCGCTCCTGGGCTTGCAAAAACCAAGGCCATACGCGCCCTGTCAGACGTGCTGTCTGGCACGTTCCAGCGCATTCAGTTCACGCCAGACCTACTCCCTTCCGACATCACCGGCAGTGACATTTATCGCCACGAACAAGCACGTTTCGAGTTTCGCGCAGGGCCAATTTTTCATAACCTAGTATTAGCCGATGAAATCAACCGTGCGCCAGCTAAAGTACAGGCCGCGCTATTAGAGGCCATGTCTGAGCGTCAAGTCAGCGTCGGCAATGAAACGTATCCCTTGCCGCCGATCTTTTTGGTGATGGCAACACAAAACCCTATCGAGCAGGAAGGCACTTACCCGTTACCGGAAGCACAGCTTGATCGTTTTTTAATGCATGTGAAAGTCGGCTACCCCGATGCCAACATCGAGAAAGCTATTCTCAAATTAGCCCGCAACGAAGCGCAAGTCGGCTGGCACAATGAAAAGCCCATTCCGCTAAGCGAGGCCGATTTACTCACGGCGCGCGAGCAAGTGCTGGCCATTCACATGGCCGATAGCGTTGAGGAGTACCTTGTGCAACTGGTGATGGCCACACGACACCCAGGTCGTTACGACGAGAAGTTGAGCCGCCTAATTGAGTACGGGGCCAGCCCGCGCGCCACCATTGCACTGGATCGCTGCGCCAGAGCGCGTGCGTGGTTGGCAGGAAGGGACTTTGTCTCGCCTGACGACATCATAGCAATCGCTCCCGACGTATTGCGTCATCGCATCATCACCAGCTTTGAAGCAGAGGCCGAAGGCCACAATGCCGATAGCTTGATCGCCCGCTTATTGGAACTGGTGCCCGTCGTCTGAGGTGTCTGCCATGCAACGCATCCATCGCACCACACTAGGGAATAACAGCTTCGAACAGCTAGAGCCGTGCGGCGCAAAGATTGAATTGCCCGACCTCTTGCGGTGGTCTTTGACGGCGGCCTACGTCCCATTGGAAAATCGCCGCAGCTCAACAATGGCGGGCGGTCGCCGCTCTACATTGCGCGGTCGCGGGATTGATTTTGACGAAGTACGCCCTTATCAAGCAGGGGACGATGTACGCGCCATTGATTGGCGCGTGACCGCGCGCGCAGACCAGCCCCACACCAAAGTATTCCGTGAAGAAAAAGAACGCCCTGTTTTACTGCTGATCGACCTGCGTAGCCACTTGTTTTTCGGATCGCGCAGAACGTTCAAATCTGTCTTGGTCGCGCATACCGCCGCCCTGCTGTCGTGGGCGGCACTGAATGCCGGCGACCGTATCGGTGCATTGATTATGGCTGACGACGGCCTAACTGAGATCAAACCTCGCCGCAACCGACATGCGCTGTTACACATTTTTCGCAAAATCGTGACCATACAAAACACGCCTAAACATCAATTACGCAACACCGGCACTGAGCCGCCACCCCGCCTACTCGATGCCTTGCGTCAGTTGCGTGTGGTGGTGCGCCCAGGCTCTTGCCTGATACTCATCAGCGACTTTAGCGACTGGGATACAGGATGCGCGCAGGCAATGTATCCCATCGTGCGCCATAGTCAGTGTTTCGCACTGCAAGTGTGCGACGCGCTGGACAACACCTTGCCCGATATAGGCTCCATTACGCTGCGCTTTGGCATCCAAATACTGGCACTGGATACCGCCGAACGCGGCCTCATCTCGCGCTTTGAGCAACAACAAAACCAACACCAAGCACAATTGTACGCAGACTGGAAACACCTCAACTGCGCACATCTCCAACTGGATACAGGTGCCGATATGCTGCCCGCTGTACGCGCATTTTTTGGCGGGCGAACTCAAAGCAAGGAATTATCCCGTGCCGTCTAACCTCACCCATCCGATGCCGGCATCTCCTTTGCTCGGCGGCCAAACACAGACGGATCCTCTAGCAGCATTGCAGCCATCCATCGCGCCGCAGCCGATTACATGGTGGCCGGTAGCCCCCGGCTGGTGGCTGGTGGCCGCCTTACTGCTACTACTGCTTGGCGTGAGCGCGATCTGGATATTGCGCAGAAAACGGCGGCAGCAAGCCACCCGCTATCAACGCGAGGCTCACCATTTATTGACGTGGGTATCAACCCTCGACAAACAAGACACTTTGGCGCAACTCCAAGAAATTGCACGCATTTTGCGCCGCGCAGCTATAAGTGCCTACGGACGCGAGCAAGCCGGAGTTAAACCTTGGACTGAATTAGTACAACTAGATCAAAAACCTGTTTTTGATGACAGTAGCCTGCACCTGCTGGGCAACTGCCTATATCAAAAACAAGCACCGCAACCAGAAGAAATACAACACCTGCTGACACAAGCCGAACATTGGTTACAACAACTGCCATCTTGTCGAGGTACCAAAGAATGATGAGCTTGCACTGGCCATGGCTGCTGCTATTACTGCCTTTGCCGTGGTTTGTCTGGCATTTTATGCCCAGCACAAACAAGCAAGAAGCCGCCTTGTTTTTTCCTGCGCTGGCCGCAGTGCGGCGCGCGCGCGGGACGGGTTCGCTGGTGACGAGTTCGCAGCGTAGCGGCTCTGCGATGCTGTGGTTTTTGTGGGTCACCTGGTTGCTGCTAATAGTTGCCGTCGCTCGACCACAGTGGCAAGGAGAACCACAAGGACAGCCAACATCAGGCCGCGATTTACTGTTAGCCGTAGACCTGTCCGGCAGCATGGAAACCCCCGACATGCAAGTCAACGGGAAGCCCGCTCAACGCATTGATGCCATTAAAAAAGTTGTGGCTGACTTTGTACGCCAGCGCACAGGCGACCGATTGGGCTTGGTACTCTTTGGCGACAAAGCCTATTTACAGACGCCGCTCACCTTTGATCGCGCCACCCTAGCACAACAGTTAAATGAGGCTCAAATTGGCTTTGCAGGTGAAAAAACCGCCATAGGCGATGCCATAGCATTGGCAGTCAAGCGCCTGCAAGACCGCCCGCAAAAAAGCCGCGTTATCATCTTGCTGACCGACGGCGCCAATAACTCCGGCAGCATCTCCCCCTTACAGGGCGCAGAACTCGCCGCCAGCCTCGGCATCAAAATTTACACAGTGGGTGTCGGGGCAGATGAAATGACGGTGCCCTCTTTTTTCGGCTCACAAACCGTTAACCCTTCGGCTGACTTAGACGAAGGCACACTGACCCAAATTGCCAAAAAAACAGGTGGCCAGTATTTCCGTGCGCGCAATACAGAAGAGCTGCGCCAGATTTACCAAGAGCTCGACAAACTCGAACCCAGCGCCAGCGGCCAAGCCATGCTGCGCCCAATTGCTGAACTATTTTACTGGCCGCTGTCTTTAGCCCTACTGCTGAGCTTTGCAATGGCTTTAGCGCGAGTGCGGCCAACGCAAGCGCAATACAGCATCAAGAAGGGAGAACAGCTATGAGCGAAGCGGCATTTCATCTGCTGCGACCTTGGTGGCTGCTAGCACTCATCCCTGCCGTAATGCTGTTTGTGCGCCTGCTGCGCACGCACGTTGAACACAGCAACTGGAGCCATGTCATCGATCCACGGCTTCTACCCACGCTGCTTGAGGGCAATGAGCAGCAAAGGAAACAGCATCCGCTATGGATTTTGTTAGCAGGCTGGTGCCTAAGCGTCATCGCGCTCTCTGGCCCCTGTTTCAGCAAATTGGAACAAAATGCCCTACAACAATCCGATGCTCTTGTGATACTGCTGGACCTTTCGCCCTCCATGCTAGTGACCGATGTGCCGCCTAGCCGCTTGCAGGTTGCACAACACAAAATTCTCGACCTGCTCAAGCTGCGCAAAGAAGGCTATACCGGCCTTATCGTCTATTCAGGCAGCGCGCATGTTGTATCGCCGCTTTCGGATGATGCCAATACCCTTGGCGAGCTTGTGCTTTCACTCTCGCCACGCATCATGCCAAAGCTGGGCAATAACGCAGAAGCCGCAGTCACTGAAGCCTTAACACTGCTCAAAAACGCCAACTTTAGCCGCGGCAGACTGCTATTGATTAGCGACGGCGTATCACAAACAGCGGCAGCCGCGATAAACAAGAGCTTGCGCGGCACAGGAATAGAGCTGTACACCATCGGCGTAGGCACAGCAGAAGGCGGCCCCATTCCGCTAGAAAATGGTGGTTTTTTACAAGACCGCAGCGGAAAAATTCTTACCTACCGCTTTTCAGATACCGAACTGCAAACCATCGCAAAAGCCAGTGGCGGCAGTTACAGCCCGCTGCGCATGGATGACCAAGATATTGCCCCCTTACTCAGCCCGCCCGAGTGGCTCGCGCCCTTCAGCGACAATAAAAAACGCGAAACCCATCACACGCTGACTTACTGGCAAGACAGCGGTTATTGGCTGCTCGTGCCCGTATTATTGGCCGCGCTGTTTGCCTTCCGGCGAGGGCTTGTAGTGGGGTTACTGCCCTTTGCACTGCTGTTTTCAGCGTTCAGCGCACCACAAAAAACCCATGCCTTTGATTGGAAAAACCTCTGGCAAACACCAGATCAACAAGCACAAGCTGCCATGAACCAAGGAGACAGCGCCAAAGCCGCCGCGCTGTTTAACGACCCACAGTGGAAAGCCTATGCGGAATATCAAAACAAACACAATGCCGAAGCAGCCGCCAGTTTAGCCAATATTGATACCGCCAACGCCAACTACAATCGCGGCAATGCACTGGCACGCGACGGCAAACTCGACGAGGCGATTAAATCCTACGATGCCGCATTAAAACAACAACCCGCGTTCGACTACGCCATCCAAAACCGAAAGCTGGTGGAAGATTTACTGAAACAGCAACAAAATCAGCAAAACAATAAAGATCAGAAAGATCAGCAACAATCCGAGCAAAACAAATCGGAAAAAAACAAACAGGATCAACAATCATCTGAAGATCAGCAAAAGCAAGATCAACAGAAGCAAGATCAGCAAAAACAACAGCAATCCAATAGCAACGCAAGCGATAAAAACCAAAGCGAGGCAGAAAAAGAGGCGCAAGCGCAGAAAGAGCAACAAGATCAGGAAAAGAAAGCAAAAGAAGATCGCGAAAAACAAGCACAACAAACGCCTGAAGAAAAAGCGAAAGAGCAAAACGAAAAAGAACAGGCCGCGAAAGCAGAGCAATCTAAGAGCAAAGAAAAACCCGAAGAAAAAGAAAAACCAGAAGCAAAACAATCCGCCGCCGAACGCGCTGAAAGCCAAGCCAAAGCGGAAAAGAAACAGGAAACAGAGCAGTTGCTACGCAGAGTCCCTGACGATCCAGGCGGCTTGTTGCGCAACAAATTTCGCTATTACTATCAGCTAGAGCGGCAAAAAGAGGCGCAGGAAGGAGAAAGCCACGACGAGCCACCCGATGAGGAACAAAATTGGTGAACATTCGACGCTATACACAATGTGCGAGCCTCCTGCTTTTAATCAGCCTCTGGCTCCTGCCTGTCGCTTATGCGGGCACGCTGACAAGCTCCGTCGACCGCACCAACATAACAAGCAGCGATGCCATCACCCTCACTGTAAGCTACGATACTAATGCTGGCAGCCAAGAGCCGGATGTCACGCTTCTGGCAAAAGACTTCTCCGTACTGTCCCGCAGTACCGGCTCCAATATACAAATTATCAACGGCAACTTCTCGCGCAGCACTAATTGGAGCTACGAACTACAGCCACGCAAAACCGGCAAACTCCTGATTCCCAGCTTTAAAATCAACAACGATTTTAGTGATGCAATTACGATCAATGTCGACGAGCCGTCCGCAAAAACACCCCAGAACAACGCACAGAAACAAAACAGCATCTATAGCGAAGTCGACATCACCAATACAAAACATTATGTACAAGAGCAGATACTCGTTACGTGGCGCTTGATTTCAACCATGCAGATCAGTAACCCGACAATTGCCGCACCGCAAATTGCCAATGTACTAACGCAAGACATGGGCACGAAACAATATGAACGCACCAATGCCGATGGGCAGCGCGAGCGCGTACTCGAACAACGCTTTGCCTTTTTTCCACAGCGCAGCGGCGTTATCAATATCCCCGCCCAGCAGTTCCAATTCACACTTAACGCTATGCGCAGCTTTGGTTTCGGCTTACTCAGTCAGGGACAAGAACGCAAGTACATCAATACCGCACAGAAAACCATTAACGTTTTACCCGCGCTTGAAAGCCCCACCGCAAACAAGCTGTCACAAAACGACAATACGCGATGGCTACCAGCCAAAAACATCACGATTGAGCAAAAAATCATTGGGGCGAACAGTAATGGCAGCGTAACTGTCGGTGCATCCTTCACCCGCACAATACAGCTGCGTGCAGAGGGCTTGCTTGCGGAACAACTGCCGCCACCAACAATGGAGATTACCGGCACCAAGGTTTACAGCAGCGCACCACAGTTAAAAAATACACCCACGGCACAAGGTATCATCGGCTTGCGCGAGGACAGCGCCGCCATTATTCCGCAGCACAGCGGCGCGATGACGCTACCTGCAATCCATGTCGAGTGGTATGACATAGAAGCCGAGCAATGGCGTACCGCCGTATTGCCAGCTAAAACGCTGACCGTAATGCCGAGCGCAACCTTAACGCCACAAGCCGGTACCGCCGCCGAGCCACAGAAAGCAGCCACCGCATCAACGCCAGCGACCCAACCGCAACCCGCAGCAACCCCATTTCCGCGTCTTTATTACCTATTGGCCGCAACCTTGGCTGCGGCCATTTTCATCATTGCAGCTTGGATTTATACGCGGAGGGGGAAAAAGCAGCACCTGTTACCGGCCAATACAGCCACTGCGAATACCCTCAACCAACCCCCTAAAAGCAAAGCCACCGACGAAGCGTTAACCGCCGCCGCCAACGGAGATGCGCGCGCTTTCTGCAACGCACTGCTGCAATGGGCAAAGCGAACATGGCCTACATCAGCCCCCCTCAGCATCAACGCGCTAATAGACAAAATTGACGACGCCGACTTACGACAACAGCTCATCGCCATGGAAGCACAAATGTATGGGACAAAAACACAGGCTTTTTCGCAAGATAGCCTCGCAGCACAGCTAATCGCTTGGCGAAAAAAAGAAATAGCCCACAAAAAAGAACACCCATCTGACGAAAAAAACGCAGAGCAACTACACAAGCTGTATGACTAAGCGTCTACCCAGAAGGGCTACACTGGAAAGATAGGCATTGATAGACCACACTGCGGCACCTATTTGATTTGAGGCTAATGCCAGGAGCCATTCACAATGACAAGCCCTACGTGCAAACTCAAATTGTCCCTGATCCCCCTTCGAGCCGCTGTGCTTGGCTCGATATTCAGACGAATTGCTTTATGTATCGCATTGGCACTGACTGGCTGCTCCACCCAAGATGCCGCAAACAACACAAACAAACAGCGCAACCAAACATATTCCGGCAAGCGGCCAAACGCGCACGTCGTCTGCGTTGTTGATTGGGAAAAAGCACCGCCTTTACCGCCCGACGTGTGGAGCCGGATACAAAGCCGATATCAACTGAAATACCAACCCAATAATCCACGCATCACCACGGAACGAAACTGGTACGCCAACCATCAAGCGTATCTGAACCGCACATCAGGCAGAGCCAGCCGTTATATCTACCATGTTGCCAATGAGCTTGAAAAGCGCAATTTACCTGGTGAGTTAGCACTTCTACCTATCGTTGAAAGTGCGTACAACCCCTTTGCCTATTCGCGCAGCCGCGCCTCCGGCCTTTGGCAGTTTATTCCGGGTACGGCCAAGCACCTCAATATGGATATCGACTGGTGGTACGATCAGCGCCGTGACGTGCCTGGAGCCACCAAGTACGCGCTGGACTACCTCGTATTTCTACGCAACCACTACGACGGCGACTGGCTAAAAGCACTGGCTGCGTACAATGCAGGATGGGGCACTATAGATAAAGCCGTTGCGCGCAATAAAGCCAAAGGACTGCCAACCGATTACTGGAGCTTAGATGTGCCAGCCGAAACAGCAGCCTACGTACCAAAATTGCTTGCATTGGCGCAAATAACACAAAATCCTTACGCCTATGGCGTGCACTGGGCTTATATTCCCGACCTCCCCTATTTCTCCAACATCACCTTAAGCCAACCCATTGATATTGCACATGCCGCAAGCCTCGCAGGTATTAGCAGTGACGAGCTGTATCTGCTAAACCCGGGGCTAAACCGCTGCGCCACACCGCCAAACCCTTCTCACCAACTATTGGTGCCAATCGACCACGCACCCATCCTAGAATCACGTATCGCGCTACTAACAAACAACGGCATGCTGCCCCAACCAGACCAGCTCACACCTGCGGCGACCAATCCAAACGTACAAGCAATGGAAGACAAAGTCGCCTCATCCAAGAAGATCATGGGATCAGCAACAAGCAGCTACAAAGTGCGCAGTGGCGATACGCTATCGCAGGTTGCCCAAAAACACGGAATGGACGCAACCGAACTTCGAAAACTAAATGGACTATCGAAAGGTGAGTCTTTGAGCTTGGGTAACACCTTGGCCGTGTCAACACACACATCGACACCGATAAAAACGGCACACGTAACACAACAGGCAGTGCGCGTAAAAAAACAGGCATACATTACAACGGCATCATCTCACCCTGCAAAAAACAAAGTCGCCGTTCGACGAGCAACAACACAACACAAACCTGCCATAACACAAACGCTCAGTAGCAAAAAAATAGCCAGCACAAAATCTTCCTTACAGAACAGGCAACACACCAACAAAACACACACGCAAAAAGCCCGTTATGGTAAAGCGCAAAAAAATAAAACAGCCTACACCGTGCAACGAGGCGACACGCTTGTGCTCATTGCCAAACAGCACCAACTAAGCCCAAACGACATTGCGCGATGGAATGACATTAACAAAGGGCTCCATGTCGCACTTCAGCCAGGGAAAACAATAACGCTCTATCAATAAAGACAAGGACGACACCATGAGAAAAGACCTGCGTCCCTATTGGGTAAAAAAAATCTATTTGCGCTTCCGTCATTGCTATACGGAATATTTTTTACGGCCAGAATTTGCAACACTGGGCGATCATCACACCTTCATGCAGCCTTGGCACACGCTCATTTCTGGCCCCAACATTCACATGGGCAATGCCGCAACCATCGTGGCCGAACCAGACAATAAAGTACGCATCGGCGTATGGGGACGCGAACCCAATCTTGGCAGCATACATATAGGCGATGCCGTGATGATCTCCCCTGGCGTGCGTATTAGCGCATCAGACGAAGTACGCATCGGTCATGGCTGCATGCTGGCTAATGGCGTCTACATCACCGACTGCGACTGGCACGGCATTTACGACCGCATGCAGCGCGACCCAACACCCAAGCCCGTCCGTATAGGCGATAACGTCTGGGTAGGTGATCACGCCACTGTATTGAAAGGTGTCAGCATTGGAAATAACAGCATTGTCGCTGCCGGCAGCATGGTCACAAAAAATGTCCCCCCCAATGTGATTGTCGCAGGCAACCCCGCGCGGCCTGTCAAAAATTTGGACGATGCCCAAGCGTTTTATACGCGCACGCAGTATTTTGCCGATCCACAAAAACTGGCACAAGAAATTGATGCGATAGACAAAATGGTGCTGACTGGCAATTCATTTTGGTTCTGGTTAGCAAGCCTTCTATTCAGAAACCGTCGGGCATATAGCTAATCGCACAAACAACAAGACAGGCGTATACTAATCGGATGAGCTACAGTCAAGACCTTAAAAAACGCGTGTTGTTGCATATCAAAAAGGGTA
>JAYVJM010000047.1:0-25800 GCA_043769275.1 Cellvibrionales bacterium
CGCAGACGTTCGAGCAACGCTGGGACGCGGCTCAGCAGCAAGATAGACAAACCGCATCATGAGCAAGTTATGGGGTACGTTAAATAGGGGCAAGGTCAGCCATTGATCAAATAAATAGCTCAATGAAAAAGCCGATGAGCGTGCGTCAGGTAAAATACCTCAACAATATCGTCGAGCAAGACCACAGGACGGTAAAACGAATAACGAAATCCATGCTTGGCTTCAAGTCATTTTACGCTGCGAAAAGTGTATTGGCTGGCTATAAGTTCGCCTGATTTTAGGCTCACAGGCAATGCTTGGGTGCTAACAGTTAATGCAAAAGAACCCGTTCGGTAAGCGTCTTACTGTATTGACGCTGATCGTTGATTTGGATGTCAGCAAAAGGAATGCTGTGCAGGGTGAAATTCATAGCATCACAAACACGAAGCTCACTATACTGGACACGAGATACGGCCACTAGGCCGGGGGGAGAAGAAACGTGGACATCACACAAGCGCTGTCATCTGCGCGCAAAAAGCTAGGTTATCCAGCCGAAATAGCGGCAAGTGACGCGACCATTCTCGATGTGTTTTTTATTGCTGTGGCCAACTACGGGGAACGGCCAGCGTTTTCCTGTATGGGAAAAACACTGACATTTACCGACCTAGATCGTTTAAGCGCGCAATTTGCTGCGTATTTGCAACAGCATACCAATCTAAAACCCGGCGATAGAATTGCCTTACAGTTACCGAATATTTTGCAATATCCTGTGGCGATGTTTGGTGCGCTTCGCGCAGGGCTGGTTATCGTCAATACCAACCCTCTGTACACGCCGCGTGAAATGCAACATCAATTTGCAGACTCCGGCGCACGCGCCATTGTTGTGTTGGTTAACATGGCAAAAAAAGTACAGGATGTGCTGGCAAATACGCAGCTATCGTATGTATTTGTTACTGAAATGGGTGATTTACACCCGCTTCCCAAACGCCTGTTAATAAATGCCGCGGTGAAATATGTAAAAAAAATGGTGCCCGCATACGAGTTGCCGCAAGCGATTTCCCTTCAACATTCCTTATCAAAAATGCACGGCAAACAGCCGACCAAAGTAACATTAAAAAAGAACGACATCGCTTTGTTGCAATATACCGGAGGAACCACAGGTATAGCGAAGGGGGCAGTACTCACGCACGCCAATCTTATTGCCAATATGCTCCAGTGCGAGCCCTATCTTGAGCGAGCGGGCATAGGCAAAAAGGCAGAAGTCATTATCGCTCCATTGCCTCTTTATCATATCTACGCGTTTATGTTGCACTGTGTATCCATGTTGGCACATGGCAGCCACTCGGTACTTATTCCCAATCCGCGTGACATGACAGCGTTCATCAAAGAAATGACGCACTATCGCTTTAGCATGTTTGTTGGCCTAAATACCTTGTTTGTGGGTTTGATGGCGCATGCAAAATTTGCTGAACTGGATTTTAGTAACCTAAAGTTGACGATGTCTGGCGGAATGGCACTAACAGAGGCCGCGGCTTCTCGCTGGCAAGAAGCCACTGGCTGTGCCGTACTGGAAGGTTATGGCCTAACAGAATCCTCTCCTGTCGTAAGCATTAACCCAGCGGGACATGCCCGTATCGGAACCATTGGCCTTGCTGTGCCCAGCACAGAAATAAAAATAATCAGTGACGACGGCGAAAGCCTGCCTGTAGGGGAAATCGGTGAGTTATGCGTTCGTGGCCCACAGGTGACACAGGGCTATTGGCAAAATGCAGAAGCCACCAGCAAAACAATTATTGATGGCTGGCTTTACACGGGCGATATCGCTCAAGTAGAAGCAGACGGTTTTATGCGTATCGTTGATAGAAAAAAAGACATGATTATTGTTTCTGGATTTAACGTCTACCCCAATGAAATTGAAAACGTGGTAGCGATGCACCCAGATGTAATGGAGTGCGCAGCAATCGGTGTTCCAGATAGCGGCAGCGGTGAAACTGTAAAACTATTCGTGGTTGCACGTAATGCATC
Organism: Cellvibrionales bacterium; assembly: GCA_043769275.1. Taxonomy (GTDB): domain Bacteria; phylum Pseudomonadota; class Gammaproteobacteria; order Pseudomonadales; family UBA7239; genus JAYVJM01. The sequence continues at coordinate 2,005 of JAYVJM010000047.1, forward strand.
ACTAACGGCGGAAGCGTTGCGAGCATTTGCAAAAGAAAATCTCACGGCTTACAAAGTGCCGCGCCAAATTGAGTTTAGAAATGAGCTGCCTAAATCCAATGTTGGCAAAGTATTGCGGCGAGAGTTGCGTTAGCTCTGCAAGGTTGAACCTGCCTCATGTATACACGCCTAATTCCCCCTGTACTTGCGCTGGCACGACAGGCGAGTGATGCCATTTTGCAGGTATACCACGGCGCAGACTTTGGTGTGCAGTACAAGGCGGATCACTCCCCGCTTACACAGGCCGATCTAGCCGCCAATGCCATTATTGTTCATGGCTTGACGCAGCTACTCAAGGGCGTACCCGTTTTGTCGGAAGAAGGCGCGCAGCCAGATTGGAAAGAGCGCCAACAATGGGCGCGCTACTGGCTGGTCGACCCACTCGATGGCACCAAAGAATTCATAAAACGCAACGGCGAATTTACAGTCAATATTGCTCTAATTGAAAACAACCGCCCTGTTTTAGGCGTGGTATGGGTGCCAACACAAGCCATTGGCTACAGCGGCGCGCTCAAGGCGAGCGCGATGAAATATACACAAGGCGGAACACAAACCATACACACGCGCCGCATGGATACAGGAAACAGTAATGCGCTGCCGCCCGTCATAATGGTTAGCCGCAACAACGGCGCAGATGCCGTGCACGATGCACTTCTACAGCGCATCAAGACGAAGATTGGATCGATAGACACGCACAACATCGGAAGCTCACTCAAGCTATGCTTGATCGCCGAAGGCGTGGCTGATCTCTACCCGCGTTTAGCCCCCACATCCGAGTGGGATACCGCTGCATCACAGGCGGTGGTAGAGGCTGCTGGTGGGCAAGTACTAACAGCCAATTTTGAACCACTACGCTACAACAGCAAGGACGACATTCTGAATCCATTTTTTTACGCCATTGGAGACTCTGGTTTTAACTGGCAAGCAATCCTGACTTGAGGGCAAATACTGGCAAAAACGCCACGGTGATCTAGTCTCAATACAGACTCATCAGATTGCACAGGCAACTGTGCTGATGTACTGAGAAGGATCGCCGGCGTGAAAAAAATTCACTATCCGCAATGCGCGGCAATGGACACACATCAAAAAGCCGCCATGCAACAAAAGCTGCAGAGGGAAATTCATAGCCTAGATCGCCAGCTACAGGCTCTACAGGCCAGTGACAATGCCGCAGACCACCAACTCGTTAATAGCTATAAAAGCATGAAGCTCGAGCGAGAAAACATTCTTACCGCCATCCAAAATATCTCACCCACCCGAATCTAGCACGCATAACAAGCACCCTCATTACGCTTTTATTGCTTTTTTAAATCGCGGATACAGGCTCCTTAAGCGTTATAAATACCCACTACACTACTATCGACATTAGCGGCGGCGTTGTTCATGTGTTTTTTTGCGACATCATTCCGACGAGCATCCACTTTATTAAGATAAGCCTGATCCACGCCGGTAATATATTCACCCGTAAAAACAGAGCATTCAAAGTGCTCAATGTGCGCATATTCGCCGCAGGTGCTGGCAATTAAGTCGGATAAGTCTTGATACACGAGCCAGTCGGCACCGATGGCCTCACGTACCTCCTCCTCGCTGCGCTCATGTGCGATCAACTCTGTGGGCGTTGGCATGTCGATGCCGTAAACATTGGGGTATTTTACCGGCGGCGCGGCAGAGGCAAAGTAAACCTTATTGGCACCAGCATCACGTGCCATTTGCACAATTTGTTCGCAGGTTGTGCCACGAACAATGGAGTCATCTACTAGCAGCACATTTTTCCCACGAAACTCAAGATCAATGGCATTCAGTTTTTGACGCACCGATTTTCGCCGCTGCTTTTGGCCTGGCATGATGAATGTGCGGCCAATATAGCGATTTTTCATCAGCCCTTCACGGAACTTAACCCCTAGCTTGTGCGCCAAAATCTGTCCTGCTACACGACTGGTATCCGGTACAGGAATCACAACGTCAATATCATGACCAGGGCGCAAACGTAGAATTTTTTCCGCCAGTTTTTCGCCCATTCGCATCCGTGATTTATAAACGGATACCCCATCCATGATGGAGTCAGGGCGCGCAAAATAAACGTATTCAAAAATACACGGCCTCAATTGCGGATTTTCCGCACATTGATGCGAATAAAAAGTGCCGTCTTGTTCAATATAAATCGCCTCGCCAGGCTCTACATCGCGTATCAAAACAAAACCCAGCACATCCAGCGCCACACTTTCTGAGGCAATCATATACTCGGTGCCACCCTCGCTTTCGCGGCTGCCAAATACCAGCGGGCGAATACCATTTGGATCACGAAACCCAACAATACCGTAATTGGCAATCATCGCAGTAACAGCGTAGGCACCATGGCAACGACGATGGACTTCAGCAACAGCAGTGAAAATATCGTCTGCTTCAGGCACAAGCTTTCCTGCTTGCTGCAATTCAAAAGCAAAAATATTGAGCAGTACTTCAGAGTCGGAGTCCGTATTGACATGGCGCAAACCTGTACGAAAAAGCTCTTCAACCAGCTCATCACTATTGGTTAAATTGCCATTATGGCTAAGTGAAATGCCGTAAGGCGAATTAACATAAAATGGCTGTGCTAAGGCAACACTAGAACTTCCTGCAGTTGGATAACGCACATGGCCTATGCCCATATTGCCCACCAAATGCTGCATGTCTTCCACCTGGAAAACATCCCTCACCATTCCGTTGCCCTTTTGCTGAAACACGCGCCCTTCATGGCAAGTGGAAATGCCTGCGGCATCTTGCCCGCGATGCTGCAATACGGTGAGAGAGTCATAAAGCTGCACATTTACATCGCTTGTACCCACCATTCCAACTATACCGCACATAAAACCTTACCCTCTCAAGACCTAAAACAACCTCGTGGTTACCATTATTAAAAACGCATGCGTGCCGTTTAAGCGATTTTATGCACTAACCTCTATACGGCATCTGTTCATTATGAACTCTTTCTGCACTCCAACACCTTAACGCACACGCTAAAGCTGGTATTACCCTGTCATCATCCCGCACTTTTAAACGTGCTCAAAAATGAAATATGGCAGGCGTTATTTTTTTGCAATGATGAATAGGCTAGAATATTTTGTCTGCGAACGACAAAAAAATGCTTACATTCAAGTACGTGCTTGAGCTGAAAAATAACCGGCCATATCAATTTTCATCAGCGAGCATATGGCTGTTCTGGGCATCTAAAATAATTTCAGGTTCATCGCCGCCAATCATGGCCATTTCATCAAGCTTGGCAGATAATTGTTCAGGAGTAATGTCACCCACCCAGTGCGCAACCACGATTGTTGCAACACCATTGCCGATTAAATTGGTTAACGCTCGCGCTTCTGACATAAAGCGGTCAATGCCTAAAATTAACGCCAAACCAACAACAGGGATATCGCCCACCACAGACAATGTGGCGGCCAAAACCACAAAGGCACTGCCAACGACACCAGCCGCCCCTTTGGATGTCAGCATCAAGACTGCCAACAAGGTAAGCTGCTGCGTTAAAGTCATGGGGGTGTTGGTCGCCTGAGCGATAAATACCGCAGAAAGCGTCAAAGAAATTGCAGTGCCATCAAGGTTGAACGAATAACCAGTAGGGATAACAAGCCCAACGACTGACTTACTAATACCCAAGTTTTCCATCTTAACCATCATGCGCGGCAACACAGGCTCTGACGAGGCTGTACCCAAAACAATCAGCAATTCCTCTTTTATATATTTAATAAATTTCCATACTGAAAAACCATGGCAGCGCGCAATAGCACCGAGCACCACAAAAATGAAAATAAGACAGGTGATGTAGAAGGTTCCCATCAACTTACCTAAGGCAAATAATGAATCAGCACCATATTGACCAATAGTAAAAGCGATGGCACCAAAAGCACCGATCGGTGCGAGCTTCATAATATATCCCACAATTTTAAACAGTACGTGAGATATTTTTTCCACAAAATCAAATATCAAGGTACCTCGACCACCAAATTTATGTAATGCAAAACCGAAGAGAACGGCAAACAACAAAACTTGGAGAATTTCGCCTTGAGCAAAAGCCCCCACCACGGTGTCTGGAATAATGTGGAGTATAAATTCAACGCCTGTCTGCGACTTTGCGGAGCCGGTATAAGCCGCAATAGAACTAGGGTCAATCGTACTCGCGTCGATATTCATGCCAACGCCAGGTTTCGCGACATTGACTGCCACCAATCCTAGAATCAATGCGATGGTACTGACCACCTCAAAATAGAGTAGCGCTAGCCCACCCGTCTTACCCACCTTCTTCATATCCTCCATGCCGGCAATACCGACCACCACTGTACAAAAAATAATTGGCGCTATGATCATTTTTATAAGTCGGATAAAACCATCGCCCAATGGCTTCATCGAAACACCTGCATCAGGGTAAAAATGCCCTAAAGCAACACCAATAACGATTGCAGCAACAACCTGAAAGTACAACGATGTATAAAAAGAAGTATTTCGCACACAATCCCCCATTTAAAATTTAGGCCGCCGCACTGTAACAACAGCGCAACATCGAAAGCAAACACTAAAAAAGCATTAAAAAGACTTAATATGCGACAAATTACACTTGATTAAAACTCATTCGGTCAAATCGTGCCTGCAAGTTTTCCTGCGTTTCGGCTGAAACAGAACCACAGCTATACCATAACAAAACAAGCGCATCTTGCTGTTCACGCCGATCTTCATCCGTCAACCCAAAGCCGCGCGTCAACCATTGCAATTGCACATTACGACGCAAAGGCAAGTCATCCTGCGGTGTCTCAAAACCCAGTAAAATTTCAAGTTTTGTGCATACCTCTCGACGGCGTTGCTCATTTTTTTCATAGTCAGGGGCTTGACCAGCAAGCGCACGCTCCCAACGCGGGAGCAAAGCTGCGCGCCACTCAGACGGCAGCGACACAGCTTCCCATTGCGCAGACATACTTTCGCGATCCAAGCCGGGATTTTGCTCAAGATCAGCACAAAGTGCTGCTAAGCGCGCCAATGCCTGCCACTGCATGGCACGCTGACGCTTCCCTATGCCAGCAAGCTGTTCACGCCATGCATCACAAGCTGCAAAAAATTGTTTTTTGAGTCCTGCATGACTTTTTTCAGCGATGCCGCTAATCGCCGAAAACTGCGCATGCAAGATGTCAAATTGTGCACGGCTACCGACAAGCTCCGCATCAGGAAGCTTTGCAAGAATATGAATGTCATTGCACAGTTTTTGTGCTTTCTGCAAGCTTTCTTGTTGTTGGAGCGTCACCTGCTGTTGCGCATGACGACGCTGACTAAATAGCGCGGAACATTGCTCCTGAAAGGCCGACCACATCACTTGATCGACATGATGGCGCATGCTGCCTATTGCCTTCCACTGCTCTTTCAACTGACGCACGCGTTCTTCTGCTTGCTCAAACTTGCCAGTATCAACTAACGATTTGGCGGCATTAACCAACTGCTGTTTTTTATCTTCGTTACGTTGTTGTTCAATCAGCAGCTTGCCTGCCACAGCAGCCATTGCCGACTCAAAGCGTGCGCGAATCATTTTTTCATCAGCTCGCGCAACGGGATGAAAATGATGGAACTCCTGCTTGGCTTTTTCCAGTATGCGCGTCACTGCTTTCCAATCAACATTGCTCTCTCCGTACGCCTGCGACAGCTTCTGTGTAAAAAACTCCTCTAACGCAGAGCAAATATTCTGACGCTGCTCCAAATTAAATAGGCGCAACTTTTTCTCTTGCTCAAAAAATTCTGCACACGGCTCCCAAGCAATATCTGCCGCCTTCTTGAAGCGCGCCCAAAGATCATCCGCCTCACGTGATGAAGGCACTTTAATTGCGCGCCATTGATCCTGTAATTCACGTATCGCTTCGGATTTTTGTAATGGCGGGAGAGCTATCGTCACTATTTTCTCCATAGCATCACACAGCGCCTCAAGTTTTGGAAGCGCGGCATAATTCTGCCAATCTTGCAGCTCACGCAACTGTCCGGCAAACAGATGCAGCTTGCCGTCAAACAGCGAAGCGTTTTGTTTATCGAGCGACTGCACAGCTGTTTGGCTTTTGTGCAATAAGTCACGCGCTTGTTTAAGATCGGCTGCTGATATTGCCTTCTCTAGCGCGGGCACATATTGCTGTAGCTTCTCTAGCGTCTCTGTGTGCTTTAAGGTTTGCTGCGCTTTTTTGTGCTGTGCCTGCTGCTGATTTTTTTGCTGTTCCTGCTTGGCTTCTACATCACTTATTTCTTGATCCACTACCAACTGCATATGCGCTTCGTGCGCCTGCTGTTGCTGCCTTGTTTGTTCTGCCTCTGCAATCGCGTAGTCAGCCAACTTTGATTTTTCAGCTTCCGCGTGACGCTGTATGTTTTGGCATTTGTGGATGGCTATTTCAAAACGAGTCTGCAAAGAGGCATCTATTACGCCAGCTTTTTGCAGTTGTTGCTGCAAGTGGAGAAGCTCGCCATCAAACAAAGGGTTATGTTGAATGCGCGCCATCGTTTCCAAGCGTGCGCAAATCTTTTCGTTCTGCTCGCTCAATGCCTGCTGTTGCTTTTTTTCTTTGCGAAGTACGTTGACGCGTTCACGTAATGCGCGATTTGTACGCTTATCCAGCTTGTCGCTTTGCTTTAAAAAATGCTGCAAAACATCAAGGTTATCAATGCTCTCCAATGCTTGGCCTTGCGTTAGAGAGTCCAGTGTGATCTTTTCAGTTTTTTGTATTGCGGGACGCAATGACTTTGCCGTCGCTTCCTGCGGCTTCGGGACACTCCTGTCATCCGGCGTTTTTTTTCTTAACCAGCTAGATTGAAATAATTTACTTAGCATCATGCTTACCTCTTAAAAAAACAGCCGTCTTAACGGGCGGGCAATCAGCGCAATCGCCATTTTTCATTAGACATTTAGCGATATGCGCCATTAACAAACGGATTATGAGCACGCTCTTCACCGAAAGTAGACATCGGACCGTGACCCGGCACAAATCGCACATCATCACCCAACGGAAATAGCTTGTTTCGGATAGAGGCTATCAGCGTATCGAAATCACCTCGCGGGAAATCAGTGCGCCCTATCGACCCATGAAAGAGTACGTCACCCACAAAAGCAATTCTGTCCCCCGCATGGAAAAACACGACATGCCCCGGCGTATGCCCTGGCGTATACAGTACCTGCAGTGTTTCCTCACCAAAATGCACGCGCTCGCCATCTTCCAACCAACGATCCGGCTCAAAAGCAGCGGCAGGCGGAAAGCCAACCCGTTGACACATCGCAGGCAATTGCTCGATCCAAAATTTGTCTTCACGCTGCGGCCCTTGCAACGGCACGGCATATCTATCAGCCAATACACGCGCACCCGCACAGTGATCCATATGTCCGTGGGTAAGCAACACCAACGCTAACTGGCCTTGCATGTTGGCAATCTGCTCTTCAATGCACTCCAAGTCGCCCCCCGGATCGACTACCGCCACTTGCCTTGTTTTTTCACATAACAATACAGAACAGTTTTGTTGGTAGGCGGTTACAGGAATAATTGCTACTTTCATAACCTGTCTCTTTCACGGGTTTGGCGTAGTATTCTACAGTTTGTAGCAAAGTTGCAGCAGAACGCGCCTAGCTGATCCGCTTATTTAGAACACGCACCCATAAAATAGCCATCAAAAGAGAAGCCTGTAAATGCTAAAAACCATCGCCTACGATTGGTTTGGAGTGAACCAAACCCTATTTTTTGCTGTCAACAGCATCCGATCATCCTTTTTTGATGAGTTTATGGTACTGGGTTCTCGATTGGGCAGTTTTTGGAACATGCCGTGGGTTGTCGCCATGCTGCTGGGCATGATTTTTCTGCGCGTATACACCCCCCAAACAGCCCCTTTTCAATGGATTCCTCAAAAAGCGACCGTAGTACGAGCTTTGCTGGTTTTTTTACTGGCTTATGCTCTTGGAATGGGGCTGGTCGCGCTATTAAAAGTGGGGCTACAAATGCCTCGACCCGCTGCGGCTATGCTCGGCAGCACAGTGCATATCATCGGTGCCGTGTCGTCTGGCTACAGCTTCCCTAGCGGACACGCGGCTTTTTCAATGCTACTTGTCGTTGCGTTTTGGCCGAACTGTCGCTATCTCGGGCGCACGCTACTGGTACTGTTTGCTGCGTGGGTCGGATTTTCTCGCATCAGTGTTGGCGCGCATTTCCCTGTTGATGTGTTGGCTGGCTACCTATGCGGCGGCTTGGGTGGCTGGGCATCGCTCTATGCGTTAGACAATCTTCTTGGCAAGCACCCGAGGGATGCCGCCATATTCTGAACTCCACATTGACGTTTTTTTGGAGCAATTACATGGGCACTATTTCAATTGAGCTGGTTCCACGATCTGCGCTTTCATTACAAGCAGACATTGCCCTGCTCAAACAGCGATTTCCTGTAGCAAACACCCTAAACATCCCCGATCTACTACGCTTCCCTTTACGCAGCTGGGATGCATGCGATCTGTGCAAAAATGAAGGCTTCACGGCGATTCCACACATCCGCGCCATGGACTTTCACCTTGCAAACGTACAAACGCTCGTCGAGCTCTTAGCCGCCAGAGATTTGAAAAAAGTGCTGGTTATACGCGGCGATCTGCCCGCTGATTTATCACATACCGTACACAGCACCACCAGCACTGAGTTGATTCGCGCACTCAAGCAGGCTGCGCCACATTTGGATATTTATGCGGCGTTTGATCCTTATCGCCAGAGCCTGTTGTCTGATGTTGAAGAGGCACATGAAAAACTGGCTGCCGGTGCCTGCGGCTTATTTACCCAGCCAATTTTTGATCTGCGTTTTGCCAATGTATGCGCTGATTTGCTGCCCGACGCCAACATATTTTGGGGCGTATCGCCTGTTATATCTGAGCGCAGCAAAAGCTATTGGGAAGTCAAAAACCGTGCATTTTTCCCCCCTAACTTCCAACCTACACTGGGCTGGAACAGGTCTTTTGCCCGCGATGTACTTGCTTGGACACAGGCTACGTCTACATCTATTTACTTCATGCCAATTCGCGTGGACTTAGCAACATATTTAGATGGGGTTTTGCCCTAACTTATGCCACAAAAGCCAGCCGCCGTGAAAGAAAACCCAAAAAACAGCTGAACGGCAACAAAAATAACAATATGCACTATGATCAAAGCCTAGAAACACAAAAAACGCAGGGACGCGCATGCACAATACACTGGACAATATTGTCGTCGCCGTAGGGCAGGTGTTATTGGGTAAAGAGGACAAAATAAAAATGGCATTAGCCTGCATGCTGGCAGGCGGGCACCTTCTAATAGAAGACTTGCCCGGCATGGGGAAAACCACTTTCGCGCACACTTTGGCTGCGATATTGGGCTTCCGCTATCGGCGCGTACAGTTCACCAGCGATATGTTGCCAGCCGACATTATCGGCACCACCGTTTTTGATGCCGACAAACACAGCTTTTCTCTTCATCGCGGCCCGATTTTCACACAGCTACTGCTGGCAGATGAAATTAATCGCAGCTCACCTAAAACACAAAGCGCACTGCTGGAGGCAATGGAAGAGCATCAAGTCAGCATTGACGGCACAACAATTGCGCTGCCATCGCCTTTTTTTGTTATTGCCACGCAAAACCCAATGTATCAGGCCGGCACATATCCACTGCCGGAATCGCAGCTAGATCGCTTCTTAATGCAAATCACTATCGGCTACCCAACACATCAAGCTGAACGGCAGTTACTTGAAGGCAAAAACCCGCGTGAAAAATTGCGTACTTTACATGCGCTACTGGACGTCGACACATGGTCGGTGTTGCGAAACAGAGTATCTGAAATACAAACATCAGGCAGCGTTCTGGATTATGTGCAACGCTTAATTGATTACACGCGCAACTCAGGCGAGTGCCAGTGGGGCTTGTCGCCGCGAGCAGCATTAGGATTGATGCAGGCAGCGCGCGCGTGGGCTTTCTTGCACCGCAGGACACATATATTGCCGGAAGACATTCAGGCGGTTTTTGCTGCCGTTGTAACACACCGTTTAAGCAATCAAATGCGGGGCACAACGCAGATAGACCCCGCCACAAGGATTCTCAACAAAGTGGATGTTATTGGCTAATGCCTGCCGGTTGGCACGTGTATTTTTTTGAAAGCCGCATGAAACGCTGGCTAGACAAACGTATTCCGCTGGCCAAAACTGTGCGCTTGGGTCAACGCAATCTTTTTATTTTTCCATCACGGCTCGGGCTTGTGTATTTTGTATTGGTCACCTTGTTATGGATAGGAGCGACCAATTATCAAAGCAGCCCTGCATACGGTCTCTGCTTTCTACTACTCTCTGTTTTATGGCTGGCCGTGCTGTACACCTTTGCCAATGTCAGCGGTTTACAAATACGATTTGTCGATGCGATCTCTGTTTTTGTAGGAGATACTGCCCACTTTCAATTTGAAATAAGCTCCACTTCAGCACATCAAAAGCTGGATTTTTTTTGGCCAAACGAAACGATTATCACACTGTCGCTTAGCAAAAACAGTCCCGTCTTTTTGCATCTACCCGCCACAACCCACACACGCGGCTACTTTTATCCCGCGCGATTTTGCTTACAAAGCACCTATCCGCTAGGCATTGTTCGTTGTTGGACATGGCTGAATCTCGAATCAAAAACATTGGTTTATCCAAAACCAATCGAGACAGATTATCAGCTATGCAGTCGTGGAAACGATACCGACAACGGCTTGGCGGTAACCGGAAATGATGACTACTTTTCACTGAAGCTACATCACGAAGGTGATCTTTTATCACGTGTGGCATGGAAACAATACGCCGCTGGTCGCGGTCTTTTTGTGCGTGAATATGTTGACTATCAGGGCAGTAAACTATGGCTGGATTTTTCCGCCCTGGATGACGCAGATGTCGAACTGCGCTTATCCAAACTGTGCTATTGCGTCCTGCAATCACACAAAGAAGATCGCCCGTATGGCTTGCGCCTCCCATCGGGAGTGATAGCCCCTAACACAGGCGAACCGCATCTACACAACTGCTTGCGTGCGCTGGCACTCTACCCTTTATGAATCCGCCGACGCTAACAACAAGCCCAAAAACTCAATTGTCACGCACAGCATTGTTGTATGTGTCAGCCGCTTTTATCAGCAACGCAGCCCTGCTTATGGCGTATGTCCCTTGGTGGATTACGCTCGTCGCGGCTATATGCTTGTTTTGGCGCGCTGCAATTTTTATTGGGCTGTGCTCGTTTCCGACGCTTTGGCACAAGCTACTAATTGTCGCGGTCTGTGCCGTAGGGCTGTTCTTCCAATTTCGCTATCGTGTTGCGCTCGACATGTTTGTCTCTATGTTATTGCTCGGCTTCTCGCTAAAGCTGTTAGAGGTTTACCACAACAACAGTGCCCAATACTTACTGTACTTGGCTTTTTTTGTTTTGATGACCTTCCTGCTATTTGAACAGGGTATGGGTGCCTGCATTTTGGCTCTATTGCAAATTTACTTACTGTTTTCCAGCTTAATTGCTATCAATAGCGACCCTGTTTTTTTGATGAAGCGGCCACTATCCGCACTTAAAATATCCGCAGGCTTGCTCGGCTTTGCATTACCTTTAATGGCGGCTTTATTTCTCGTTATGCCACGATTTTCGCCACTGTGGACGATGCCGCTGAAAAAACAGCAGGCCAGCACCGGCATGAGCGCAGAGATGGCTCCTGGCGACATCACGCAGTTTTCCCGCTCATCTGATCTGGTTCTACGAGCAACATTCGACGGGGTTATTCCACCCCCAAAAGAGCTGTACTGGCGGGCCTTAGTGCTGGATAAATTCGACGGTCGAAATTGGACAATCGACTGCGATTGCAATGACAGGTGGCACGAAACAACACAGCTAAAGCACGAACCTATTGGAAAGCATAAACACCTGTCTTATCAGGTCATGCTAGAGCCTAGCGGTAACAAATGGCTATACGTCCTCGCTCAAACATCTATTAATGACCCTATGATTTTAAGCAATAGTGAAGGCTTGTTCCGCCATAAAAAAGACATTTACGAACGCCTTGTCTACACGGGTGCAGTACCTAGAAAATCAGAAAAAACCCTGACTGTTCTACCCTCCGCAGAACGCTTACGCGACACCCAATTGCCACCAAAAGGCAACCCGCGTACGCGCGCTTGGGTTGCTAAACTGCAAAAAACCACAAAAAGCCCTACAGAACTCATACAGAAATATTTACAGTTTTTTCATGAGTCCTTCGCGTATACAACACAGCCTCCGGCGCTAGGAAAAAACAGCATTGATGATTTTTTGTTTGGAACTCAACGTGGTTTTTGCGAGCATTTCTCCAGTAGCTTTGTCTTTTTAATGCGGGCGGCCGGCATTCCTGCACGAGTCGTTATCGGCTATCTCGGTGGCGAAGCCAGTTTTAATAAGAACTACGTAACCGTTCGGCAATACGATGCCCATGCATGGGCAGAAGTGTGGCTAGACGACCAAGGTTGGGTACGTGTCGACCCAACAGCATCCGTTGCGCCCGAACGTATCGAGGATGGCTTTGAGAATCTTTTTTTTAATGACTATGACCCCAACGCGCCTGTACGTTTATGGGCGTATCGAAAATATCCACTAATCAAACAACTGCAACAGCAAATCGATCAAGTCAATTATTTTTGGGCGCGCAGTGTTTTAAGCTACGAACAAGATACGCGACACAATCTATTGAAACGTTTGGGCTTGTCATCGGCATGGGTGCTGGCTGCGTGGCTGATTGGTTTTTTTATAACGGGCTTCATCATTTTTTTAAGCTTTTTGTTTTGGCGTAATCGATACTCGCCACGCGAATGCCTTTGTACACGACGCTATCGAAAACTGTGTAAAGCGTATGCGCAGCAGGGTATTAGGCGCACACCAGAAGAAACCCCCATGCAATATGCCCAGCGCGTTAGTGATGCCAAATTGCCCCAGCATGAACAATTTTTCCAGATCAGCAAACAGTACAGCGACGGATGCTATGTCAGCACCCCTTCCAACAAGGCTACGCGCAAGCTAATTTACGCCATGATGCACTTATATTGGCACTTACTGTTTTTGGCAAAACGAAAATAAACTTCTGGCCAAATAGCTGCATGTAACTATCAAATACGGCCTGTTGAGAATATGGGATAAAATCACCGCCCAATTTCACACAGCAGCAACACCCGTGCCCAATATTCTTGATTCCGACATTATTGCAGCAGAAACCGAGCGCACTGTGGTGCAAACCTATCTCGATCATCCGCCCCTGCCAGAAATGACGGCAGAACGAGCGGCCGCCTGCACACACAACATCAAAACGCTGCTAAAAGAGCGCAACGCTTTACTGATAGCGCATTACTACACAGCACCTATTGTGCAGGCACTAGCAGAAGAAACCGGCGGATGCGTAGCAGACTCTCTGGAAATGGCGCGTTTTGGCCGCGATCACTCGGCACAAACATTGATTATTGCAGGCGTGCGTTTTATGGGCGAAACCGCCAAAATCCTCACGCCACACAAGCGCGTGCTGATGCCAACGCTAGAAGCCACTTGCTCACTGGATATCGGCTGCCCTGCGGATGCCTTCGCCGCCTTTTGTGATGCAAACCCAAAACGCACCGTGGTGGTGTACGCCAACACATCAGCGGCGGTTAAAGCACGTGCAGACTGGGTAGTCACATCCAGTTGCGCGGTAGATATTGTCGAACACCTAGACAGTTTGGGTGAAAAAATACTCTGGGCTCCCGATAAGTATCTCGGCGACTATGTCCAGAAAAAAACCGGCGCAGACATGCTGCTTTGGAATGGCAGTTGCGTCGTGCATGAAGAATTCAAGGCGCGCGGGCTTTTGGATTTAAAAGCCGTATACCCCAATGCCACTGTGCTGGTGCATCCGGAATCACCGTCGGCGGTGATTGAACTTGCCGACGTAGTAGGCTCTACATCTCAGCTCATTAATGCCGTGCGCACCATGAATAGCACGCACTTTATTGTCGCCACAGAACAAGGCATTTTTTACAAAATGCAGCAAGCCGCCGGCATAAACAAAACACTGTTAATTGCCCCTACGGGCGGCAGCGGTGCCACCTGCCGTAGTTGCGCACACTGTCCCTGGATGGCAATGAATGACTTGCTGTCTCTGGAAACCGTTCTGCGCAGTAGCGATGACGAATCTATCCATCATGAAATTTTTGTAAACGAAGCACTGGGCGTACGCGCCATGCTGCCATTGCAAAAAATGCTCGATTTCACTGCTGCAAGCCGGAAAACTTGAGGAACTTAAAATACCCATAAGAGTCTAACATTGTGCCATGCAATTCAAAGCGCGACCCAGAAACGCCGCGCGTCCACGTACACTGCCAAAGTGGGGGAAATCTGAATGACTATCGCGTTTAAAAATACCGCTTTTTCGTTCGCTGTTATTTTTTGTGCGCTGCCTTTTGCTTGGGCAGAAGAATGCAAAATTCCAGATACATTAGAAGGCAAAACACTGCTGCTTCGGCCTTCTGAAGCCTATAGCCCAAACAACCCCAATGCGGGGCAGCTAATGAAGCTCGTATTCGGCCAAGACCGCAAATATAAGAATGTTTATCTAACCACAGACAAAAGTTACCAAGGAACATTCGAGTACAAAAAAGACTTTGAAGGTGTTGCTCACTACATTGGAGAAGAGAACTTTGAAGGGGAAACCACAAAATATGAAATATGGTTTTTCTGTGAAAACAATGTCTCTGGCCGCTATGTTTATCGACAACAGCAAGGTGCTACTGCGCCGGATACGCGCGCTAACAATGGGCTTTATTCGATAGACCGGCATTAAGCTCAACATTTGTGTACGAAAAATTTGAGCACGGTGTTTCTCTGGCCCTACTCTTCATGATGGGGTTTATGGTTGTCTCATCGATACTTGAGCTTACGGTTCAAATCGCGGTATACACGATAAACTCAGAAGGGTTCTTTCTAGACTTTAAGGAGTTTCTGCACGTTTTCGGCTATTTTCTACTGATACTTATTGCGCTGGAGCTAATGTCGTCTGTGCGCATTCGCCTTCATAGCAACGATTCCAAAATTGAAATTATGTTTTTGATTGCCATAACCGCCATGGCGAGAAAAATAGTGTTGATGGATTCAAAAACAGCTGAACCACTGTATCTGCTGGGGGTTGCCGCTCTTGTTATGTCACTTTCTGTCGGCTATTACCTTGTTAAAAGGTTAGCGACAACCAACCCACTGAAACAGTCTCTAAATCCGAACAACAGCTAATCCATTTCGCCAATACGAGACCGCCTTCCATGCCGCCCCGCCCTATTTTTTATGCCTTTTTCAGCCTGTTACTTTCATGCTGTTTCGTATCGAATCACACAAATTCCACACCAACACTGCCGGAAATTATTGCGCATCGTGGCGGTACCGCAGACGC
The DNA here is from genome assembly GCA_043769275.1 of Cellvibrionales bacterium. Taxonomy (GTDB): domain Bacteria; phylum Pseudomonadota; class Gammaproteobacteria; order Pseudomonadales; family UBA7239; genus JAYVJM01. The sequence continues at coordinate 17,482 of JAYVJM010000047.1, forward strand.
GCCAGAAAATACACTGGCTGCCATCGAGCTTGCCATTAAAAATAAGGCGGACATGATTTGGCTTAGTGTGCAATTAAGTAAAGACGATATACCGGTGCTCTATCGCCCCGCTGATCTTGGCGCGCTGACCAACGGCTCTGGAACTGTCGCCGACCATTCGCTGGCAGAACTGCAAAATTTCAATGCCGGTTGGAATTTCAAAAGAGCGGGAACAGAAGATCATCCCTATCGGGAAAACCCTGCTTATATTCCCAGCTTGGAATCAGCCTTACGCGCTATTCCGGCTAAAATAAAAATTATTCTGGACATGAAAGCACTTCCAGCAGAGAAACAGACCAAAGCCGTTGCAGAGCTTTTAACGAAAGAAAATGCTTGGTCGCGCGTATGGATATACTCAACCGAAACGGAATATCAGAATGCTTTTGCTACATATTCACAAGCACAGCTTTTTGAATCCCGCGATGCAACACGTACACGCCTTGCTAAAGTCGCGCTTGGTGAAGGCTGCGAAAACACCCCACCCAACAACACATGGACGGGGTTTGAGTTACAACGCGACGTGACTGTTACCGAAAAATTTACGCTAGGTGAAGGCATTTCTGCGTTAAAAGCACGGATGTGGACACCAGCGTCTGTAAGCTGCTTTAGACAACAAGAAAATGTTCAAATTGTGATCTTTGGCATTAATACGGCCGAAGACTATGCATCAGCGGCGTGCCTTGGTGCCAATGCCGTGCTCTCTGATTCGCCAGAAGAAATGACAAAAATTCGCGCCAATCTACAGCAACAGCCTATTTCGTGCCAAAAATAAGACTAACTAACCAAAAAGCTGTTTAAACCACGGCAGCGAATAGTCTTCAGGCTTAGGCAAGGCAGGCTGTAATGCATCAACCACTGCACGACCAAGCACATCAAAACTAAAAAAAGTTTGCGTATGTTGCTGGCCTGCATCAGCAATATTTTGTGCCAACGCGACATTGCCGCGCAGCAAGGCGAGTTTTTCACGCAGCTCGGCTAGATCGCTGTATAAAACAGCATTTTTCATATCTTCAAAACCCAGTGCCGCCTCTTCACCGTTACCCTGCCGCCACGCCAATAGAACACAACCGCATGCCATCGCCTCAAAGTTTTTTATCATGTATTCGCCCATGCCGATATCGGCACCGACAAAAAAACGAATGTCGTTTAATTTCTCAAGATACTCTTGGCCAGATTGCGTTCGCACGACCTGTAACGGCTCAACATCAGCAAGCCGCGCCAGAAATTCTTTACGCTGATGATAAACGCCGCTCTTTATACTGCCGACAAAACCCAGATCAACAGCGCGTTCACGATTCAAGTTTTTCAACAAAAACTGATCGTAGCCTTTTGGCACAAAAGCCGCGTCAATTTCCTGTTGCTTTAAGCGCTCACACACAAAAGCGCCTGAGCAAATAACACGCAACCAAGGCATCCTGTGATAGTGGCGCGTGTAGGCTCCGCAATATTTTCCTGGAATAAAATTCTGATAGGCATCGTGTTCCAGCATCACCAAATTAGGAATCGTGCGCATAAAGCGCCACTGCTTCATTTCCTTTTTAAAACGCAGAAAAAACACAATTCGATCATATTTGCTTGTATCAACATGATCATGGAAATAACCCTTCAAATCAGCCTGCTCTTCCGATGTCAGCCGCCGCAAATCAGCCTCTTCTGCATGGCGACAAATGCTGCTGTAAAAGCGGTCGAGAATAACGCGCTGTTCTTTCTGCACGAGAAAAAGTATTTTCACTGAAGATAACTCCCTAGCTGGTACTGACACTTTTCGACTTGGCATCAATGGCGTTGTATTGACTGTGGGCTTTCGGCATCATGACCCATCATTTTTATCCGGTGTAAATAGCCCGCGCTTAAGTAATGGGAATCACAAAAACAATGATAACGGGCAAAACTGTTTAATTTTTTATCAAAGGAGTGTTTTATGTTGCATCCTAGTTTTCACGCACAAGCGCGCCCAGATCAGCCCGCGATTATCATGGCATCAAGTGGCGCAGTAACCACATACGCAGAACTCAATCAGCGATCCAATCAAGCCGCACAGTTATTTCGCGCACAGGGCTTGCATCGCGGCGATCACATTGCTTTTTTGTTAGACAATCACCCGCGTTTTTTCGAAGTAGCCTGGGGCGCGCAACGCGCCGGCCTGTACTACACGCCTATTAGCTACTACCTGCAACCCGATGAAATGGAATACATCATCAACAATTGCGGAGCCAAAGTACTGATAATTGCGGCGCAATATGCCGAAAAAATACGCCCCATTCTGTCACGCATTCCATCTGTACAAATAACCTATGCCATCGACAATATTTTTGATGGGCTGCCCTCGTGGGAACAAACTACTGCTTCCATGCCAGCTACCGCAATTGCTGACGAGTCCGAAGGGCGCGAAATGCTGTACTCCTCCGGCACAACTGGCCGACCGAAAGGTATTAAGTTTCCGCTAAGCGAGGGCGGCTTGGGTGAACCATCAGACATTGCGCGCTCGGTCGGATTGGCTCAATTTATGGGAGTGAACCACAGCACCGTGTCGCTCTCCACTTCACCGCTCTATCACTCGGCGCCGCTTGGTTTTGTGATGAGCTGTCACCGCCTTGGCTGCACCGTAGTTGTAATGGAAAAATTTGATGCCGAACAATCATTAGCGCTCATTGAAAAATATAAAATTGGCTACAGCCAATGGGTGCCAACCATGTTCGTGCGCCTATTAAAACTGCCTGAAGTCGTGCGCAAAAAATACGATGTTTCCAGCATGACAATGGCCATACACGGTGCAGCACCCTGCCCGCTTATTGTGAAAGAACAAATTATCGAATGGTGGGGGCCTGTGTTGTGGGAGTTTTACTCCGGCTCTGAACGCAACGGTATTTTTATGATTAGCTCACAAGAATGGCTTGCGCATAAAGGCTCTGTTGGGCGTTGTGTCGATGCCAAAGTGCATATAGTCGATGACAACACTGGCAAAGAATTGCCTGTTGGTAAAATTGGCACAATCTACTGCTCACAAGGCACCCAATTTGAATACCACGGCGACCGCGAAAAACTGCGAGACATCACACTGCACGACGGCTGGACAACCATCGGCGACGTTGGCTACTTAGATACTGATGGCTATTTGTATTTAACCGACAGGAAATCATACATGATTATTTCCGGCGGCGTAAATATATATCCACAAGAAACTGAAGACTGTTTAATCACACATCCTAAAGTCTTAGATGTAGCCGTCTTTGGCATACCACATATCGAGATGGGCGAAGAGGTAAAAGCGGTCGTGCAACTCCTTGATTTCACGAAAGCAGGGCCTGCACTCGAAAAAGAATTAATCGCTTATTGCCGTGAAAAAATCAGCCCAATTAAATGCCCACGCAGCATTGATTTTGAGCGTGAACTACCGCGAGAAGAAACCGGAAAACTTAAAAAACGCTTAATCAAAGACCGTTACTGGAAGGACAAAAAAGTACTGAATTATGGCGTTGAGCCTGTACCTGCTAACACTTAGCTGCCCGCTTTTTTATCTGCTCCAAGCCAGTGCTGCTGGCTTGGAAAATACCATGCTCCGTAATAAGTGCCGTCACAAGATGAGCGGGCGTAACATCAAACGCATAATTACCAACACGCGAATCTGTGGCTGTAATTTTTACGCTAACCGTATTGCCTTGGCTGTCCACACCCTGAATGTACGTGAGCTCGGTGCCGTCACGCTCCTCAATAGGAATTTCCTTAACGCCATCGCGCACACGCCAATCAATGGTTGATGAAGGTAACGCCACATAAAATGGCACGCTGTTATCGTGTGCCGCAAGTGCCTTTAGATACGTGCCAATTTTGTTACACACATCACCCTGCATCGTGGTGCGATCAGAGCCAACAATACACATATCCACCAAGCCGCGCTGCATCAAATGGCCACCTGCGTTATCACAAATAAAAGTATGCGGCACCCCTGCTTGCTGCAACTCCCAAGCGGTCAGCGCACCCTGCAAACGAGGGCGCGTTTCATCCACCCACACATGGACAGAAATACCAGCGAGATGTGCTTTATAGATAGGCGCGAGTGCCGTACCCCAATCCACAGTTGCCAACCAGCCGGCATTGCAGTGCGTAAGAATATTGATGGCATGATTAGGCTTACGCGCGGCAAGCGCTTCGATAAGCGTCAAACCAAAGTCGCCAATGACGGAGCACGTTTGAACATCCTCCTCACAAATACGTTCAGCTTCTTGGCGCGCGGCTTCGGCTTTTATCGTCAATGGCACATTGACGATGGCTTTACGCACACGCTCAATTGCCCACAAAAGATTGATAGCCGTAGGTCGAGTGGCCGCAAGCTGCGCAGCGGCACACTGCTCGTGCTCAGGCGATGGATTTTTGCGTAGCGCAAAATAAAGACCATAAGCCGCGCAAGCGCCAATCAACGGCGCACCACGCACCTGCATGGCAACAATAGCGCAACAAACATCCTCCAAACTGTTCAGGTGCAGCGTTTTTAGCGCGTGCGGCAGCAAGGTTTGATCGAATATACAGACGCAATCCTGTTCTTTGTCCTGCCAAATACTACGATAATATTTGCCATTAATTTGCATGTTTATTTGCCATATAAGGTAAATTCATCGACTAAATGCGCCTAAATCTTCCGTAGGAACAGCAAGCGGTTTGGCTTCCACAGGCATACCAGACAAAGGCACAGCAGTGTTTTTTGGCTTTCCTTTGTCTTCACCCTTTGGAAAAGGAACGCATTTTAGGAACAACTGTACAGATTTAACCGTTTTTCGATGTGCTAAAGAAAAAACTGCCGTTTCCCCCGCTTCTACACGCTTCTCAACGCTATCTTTTGTTTCTTTTTTATCCGTTTTCATCCTTGCATCACAAATAACACCAACATCACCTTGGTTAGTGACATAAAGCATGGTGTTTACCGCATTACTAACAACCGTGTGGCTCACCATAAGCCCGCTCAATTGCAGATCAACAGTATTCTTCAGCGTATCCGCGTAAACATTGAAAAAAAATAACAAAGTAACGAACAAAACAGGGGATATTGATCTGTGCATGGGGTATCGAATTCGATGTGTGGGCGGCTCACAGTGTAAATCTTCTGCCCTTGCTAACAAAGATTAAGCAAAAAGCCAATTGGCAAAAAAAACAGCTTATGCGCTACTGTTGCATACCCTACAATGCCAATAGTTTGGGCATCTACCTGCTCAAACGCACGCAACAACCATTGGGGAAAAACCCTTGGCTGCTGTTTTTGCTCACATCCTTAGACAATAAAAAAGAGGAACTTATGGCTTTCAAAAAATGGGAATGCGTCATTTGCGGCTTTATCTATGACGAAGAAAAAGGTTTACCGGACGAAGGTATCGCTGCGGGCACGCGCTGGGACGATGTACCAGAAGACTGGGAATGCCCTGAGTGCGGTGTGAGCAAATACGATTTTGAAATGGTATTAGCTACGGCCTGAGTATAATTTTAGCGGCTGTTTTATGCATCTGGTTTATGTAAAAACAACGTGAGTGTTTTAGAATGTCGGCCTTCATTTTATGCAGTATGCGGGGTTGGCCATGTACAAAATACAGACATTTAACAAAATCTCAGCAGCAGGTCTCACACAGTTTGAGAAAAATGCCTACGAGGTGGCCGGTGAGTTGAGCAATCCAGAGGCCATACTCTTACGCAGCCATAAACTTACTGCAGCCGATGTGGGTGACAGCGTCTTAGCTATCGCCCGCGCAGGTGCCGGCACCAACAACATCCCTGTTTCAGCCATGACAGAGCGCGGAATTGTGGTATTTAACACGCCAGGCGCCAATGCCAACGCAGTAAAAGAGTTGGTGTTAGCTGCCATGCTACTAGGCTCACGCGACATTCTCGGCGGCGTAAATTTCGTTCGTAACGAACAAAAATCAGGTGACGATGCCGCCTTATCAAAACTGTTAGAAGCTGAAAAAAAACGCTTTGCAGGCAATGAGTTAATTGGAAAAACCTTGGGCGTTGTTGGCTTGGGGGCTATCGGATCAATGGTGGCCAATATGGCACTGGAGCTTGGCATGTCCGTGCTGGGCTACGACCCCGCCATTTCTGTAGAAGCCGCTTGGCGTTTGTCTCACCGCGTACAGCGAGCAGAAAGCCTGCAGAGCCTGATGTCGCAAGTAGACTTCATCAGCCTACATTTGCCGGTGCTTGACTCTACCCGCCAATTGGTTAATGCCGACCTCTTAAAATCTGTACGCAAGCACGCATGCCTACTCAATTTTTCTCGTGAAGAAATCGTCGACAACAAAGCGGTAATTGAAGCATTGCAACAAAAACGATTGGGCAAATACATCACCGACTTCCCCACGCTCGACTTGATAAAACAAGCAGGCGTGATTCCTATGCCGCACATCGGTGCCAGCACGGAAGAAGCAGAGGACAATTGCGCCGTAATGGCCGCACAGCAGCTAAAAGACTTTCTGTGCAACGGCAATATTCTCAATTCTGTCAATTTCCCTACTGTCTCGCTCGATAAAACGAACGGCCATCGCCTAGCAATTTCCAACCAAAACGTACCCAAAATGCTGGGGAAAATTTTGTCTGTATTGGCAGATTGCGACAATAACGTGATCGACATGATCAACAAAAGCCGCGACAGTCTTGCCTACAACCTTATCGACGTAGCAGTTCGTCCAAATGATGAGACACTGGCAAAAATTCGCGCTATCAGCGGGATTATCAGCCTGCGTTTAATCTAAAAATAACAGGGGGGGCATAAACATGAGCACAGATCGGCATGAAATGGACAAAGTTGACCTGTCTTACTTCACGACAGCCCCCTTTATTTTTCGCTCAGAAGTCACAATTCGCTGCACGCCACAACAGCTTTTTTCCAGCTTTGAAGATGCCGATGCATGGCCCGCATGGGCAATGCCTATCACCAAAGTAAAGTGGACATCACCACAACCCTACGGAATCGGCACCACACGCTCAGTATCCATGCTGGGCGGCATGATTGGACATGAGGAATTTCTAGCGTGGGAGCCCTACACGCACATGGCCTTTCGCTTTAACCAATGCAATAAAAAAGCGATCAGCGCATTTGCGGAAGATTATCGCGTGACAGATATCGAAAATGGCCTTGTGCGCGTGGTCTGGACTGTTGGAATGTCGCCTACCGGCGCAGGTGCTTTTATCATGAAATTTACGCGAGGGCTGCTGGCCTTTGGCTTGCAGCACACGCTAAAAGGCTTAAAAAAATACATGGAGAAGAATGGGCAGAAATATCGTTAGCCTATGGACGAATACAGGCATCGGGTAGAATGCCTACCCTTTCGCTTGTTACAGAAAACCCATGAGCATTGCCTATAAAACCGCAGCCGACCTCGCCGAGATGCGCGAGGCAGGCCGCCTTGCCGCCGAAGTGCTCGACATGATCGGCGCATTTGTTCAGCCTGGCATCAGCACCGCTGAAATAGACCGCCTGTGCCATGAACACATGGTAAATGAACAAAAAGTCATTCCCGCCTGCTTGGGTTATCGCGGCTTTCCAAAATCGGTATGCACATCGGTTAATCAGGTGATTTGCCACGGCATTCCTTCAGAGAAAAAAATCCTTAAAGATGGCGACATCGTCAATATTGACGTGACCGTAATTAAAGATGGCTGGCATGGCGACACCAGTCGCATGTATTTTGTAGGCACTGTACAGTCACACGCCAAACGCCTATGCGAAGTGGCGCGAGAGTGCCTGTTCCTTGGCCTAGACTTGGTCAAACCCGGCTGTAGGCTGGGCGATATAGGCAACGCCATTCAGCGTCACGCAGAAAAAAATCACTATTCCGTTGTACGCGAATACTGCGGCCACGGCATCGGCAAAGTGTTTCACGAAGACCCGCAAGTTTTGCACTACGGCCGCCCCAACACTGGCATGGAGCTAAAAGAAGGCATGGTGTTCACTATCGAGCCGATGATTAACGCGGGCCGCCAGCACACAAAACTAAAAAAAGACGGCTGGACAGTGGAAACACAAGACGGCCGCCTGTCTGCACAGTGGGAACACACCATCGCCGTCACGGCCACGGGCGCAGAGGTGCTCACGTCTAGTCCGCTGGGGCTTTTTTAAAATGACCACAGTAAAAATTGGGACAGTCATAACAATTATCTGGGAGGAGAGTCATGGCATTGATCAACTGCAAAGGTAATCTGACCTTACCCCCGAAAAACGTACTCCATAGCTGGAGTTAAAATTCAGCAATTGGAGAGACATTGTGAACGATAGAAAACAAAAGCAAGCGCGTGGCA
>JAYVJM010000048.1:0-7955 GCA_043769275.1 Cellvibrionales bacterium
ATGATCATCAGGTTCAGATAGCCATTTATAGATCGTGCTGCGTCCAACGGAAAATAATGCTGCTGCTTCCGTCTTGCCGCTACCCTTTTTGATATGCAACAATACGCGTTTTTTAAGGTCTTGACTGTAGCTCATCTGATTAGTGTATTCATGTCTTGTTGTTTATGCGATTAGCTATAGAAGGCGGGTTGGATTATCTGCGCGACGTAGTCATTAACGACAGCTTAGGGCAGGCGGCAGAGTTTGAGCAGCAAATGAGCCACCTACGAGTGCGAGTGGAAGGCCACCGTTAACGACCCAGAAAAACTCAAGCGCTTCCGCACCTTCGTAAACGACACCGCCGCGCAGGATAGCAACATTGTGTTCGTGAGCAAACGCGGCCAGCCGCGCCGCCCTGCTACTGCACAAGAAAAGCATGCGCAACGTATTCCTGCCCGCGAGGTTATGGCATGAACACCAGTACAGCTCAAAAAAATGGCGTAATCCACGAGAAAAGCAGCCGCTGGCTGGATGTTTGAGGCATGAACGATTTGGTCGAAAACGCCGGCATTGCCGCGTTGGTCGCGGGCAAGCAGATTGCCATTTTTTATCTGCCAGACAGCGCGCAAGGACTATACGCGCTGGATAACTATTGCCCTTGTGCTGAAGTCAATGTACTGGCGCGCGGCATTGTGGGCGACATGAATGGTGAGCTTGTGGTGGCTTTGCCTATTTACAAGCAGCACCCTTCACTCACGACAGGGAAATGCTTGGAGAAGGATGAGCAAGTTTCTGTGTGGCCGGTATGTGTGCAGAGTGAGCGTGTTTTGGTTCAAATGTCTCAGGCCTAATGTGGCTTGAGGCATTTTTGCTCAATAGTGGGCAGCTTCACTGCTTGAACTCAATCACCACTATCTCCATGGGAGCATTCGACTCGTTGATGGTGCTGTGCAAATCTCCTGCTGGGTCAGCCTCTAGCCAATAAGCTTTTCCCTTTTCCCATCGCTGGGTTTTGGGTGGCTTGTTTTTGTCTTGATAGATCACTTTTAGCTTTACGTCGGTTAGTGCAACGACAACCCTGGCGTGATCGTGTCGGTGCATTTTTAGCCGCTGGTTGGGTGAAACGACGGTACGCCACACCTTGGCTTTTCTATTGTCAACCTGAGGGTATCGGGCAGTAGTGGTTATTGGTGCAGCAGAAGGCTCTTGGGCGGCTTCGGGTTTTGTTGATATTGCCTCGGAGGCAACTAACGCGGCAAACAGCGCGAAAGCACAACAGGATTTTTTCACGGAACATTCCCCCCCCCACAAAAAGCGCAACCATGGAGTAAGTCGCCTTAGCAGTCTTAGACCGTTAATTGCCTTATTTGTTCAATTGAAGCGATCAATGGCTGGGGCTACCCGCAACACCTCTTCCAATGTGGTGAGGCCGGCGGCCACTTTTTGCGCGCCCGACAAGCGCAGGGTGCGCATTCCCTCGCGCATACCTTGTTGACGCACTTGCGCAATATCGGTTTTATCGTGGATAAGGTCTTTTATGCCGTCGGTAAATGACAGTATTTCGTAGATGCCTTCGCGACCGCGATAGCCAGTATTGCGGCATTCCAAGCAGCCTACGGGTTTATAAATGTGCGGTGGTGCTGCCACTTTCCACGGTTTTGTGAGGGCTTTCCAGGCCTCTTCGTCTATCGGAGTTTCTTCTTTGCAGTGCGGGCACAGGCGGCGCAGAAGGCGTTGCGCCATCACGCCTAGCAGGCAAGAGCGGAGTAGATAGGCAGGCACGCCCAAGTCGAGCAGGCGTGTGAGGGCACTGGGGCTGTCGTTTGTGTGCAGTGTCGTTAGCACCAAGTGCCCTGTCAGCGCGGCTTGCACCGCCATTTCAGCGGTTTCCAGATCGCGTATCTCGCCAATCATGATGATGTCTGGGTCTTGCCGCATCAGCGTGCGCACCCCTGTGGCGAAATCGAGGCCAATAGATGCCTGCACTTGCATTTGGTTAAACGCGTCTTCCACCATTTCTATAGGGTCTTCAATAGTGGAAACGTTTACCTCGGGCGTTGCAATTTGTTTGAGCGAGGAATATAGGGTGGTAGTTTTGCCTGAGCCGGTGGGGCCTGTGACAAGCACAATGCCGTTGGGCTGGTTAATCATGTGCGTCCAACGTACGAAATCATCATTGATCAAACCTAGCTCAGAAAAACTTTTTAGCAGTATTTCTGGATCAAAAATCCGCATTACCATTTTTTCGCCAAAGGCAGTTGGCAGGGTAGACATGCGAAGCTCAACTTCTGCGCCATCTGGCTTGGCTGTTTTGATGCGGCCATCTTGCGGTTTGCGTTTTTCTGCGATGTTCATGCGGCCAAGAATTTTCAGGCGGCTCGTTACGGCGATCATCACCGTGGCCGGTAACTCGTAGACGTTATGCAAGATGCCGTCGATACGAAACCGTACTTTGCCGAGTTCTCGGCGTGGCTCGATGTGGATATCGCTGGCGCGTTGCGCGAAAGCGTATTGCAGCATCCAATCGACAATGTTGACAATGTGCTGGTCGTTGGCTTCGGGGTCTTTGAGTTCGGACAGTTTGAGCATTTGCTCAAAACTGCCAAAGCCTGTCGTTTTGCCGTAATCGGTGTCACTGGCGTTGGAAACAGAGCGCGACAGCGAATAAAACTCCACCATATAGCGCGAAAGGTCGGATGGTTTAACGATAACGCGCTTAATGGATCGACGTGCGGTATGTTTTAAGTCTGGCTCCCAGCTATCAATGTAGGGCTGGACGCTGGCAACAATAATTTCTTCTGCATTTACGCCGACACATAAAATTTGGTGGCGTTTGGCAAAGGCAAATGACATTAATTCAGTAATGGCGGAGGCGTTAATCTTGAGCGGGTCTATATGAAAATAAGGCTGTCCTGACTTTTCCGAGAGCCAGCGCGCCAAGCGCTCTTCATGCAAGAACTTGCCAGGGTTTTGCATGTCTTGCAGATTTTGTTTGGCGATAAATTCCAGCGGATGCAATAAAGCATTTTCACGTGAGCGCGGTGTGCTAATCAACAAGTTGGCATCGCGTTTGTCCATCAAGCCTTCATGCGCCAGTGTTTCCAAGCAGTAACGCAAATCAAGAAGGCGCTGAGGCGATTTAGGTGTGTTTTCTGCTTTGCTGGCTGCTGGTTTATTCATGGCTCACCTGACGTTTTATTCATGGCTCACCTGATGTTGAGCGTCACCAATTGTAACGTCAAAGACCGTGGCATCTGCCGTCTCGGAAATCACGCAACAGGCTCTTTACAAAAAGCCTGCTTTGAGTTTAGACAGAAAAGCCAACGATGCCCGTTGATGCGTGGCACTTAGGGTTTAGTTAACAGTCACTTCTCCTGAGTTGCTGTTCGCCCTGAGCCTGTCGAGGGGTTGTGTAGTGTTCGACAAGCTCAGGGCGAGCGGATATATCAATTCGGGAAGTTTGTTTTTCATCAGGCCCTTAACGATCTTCAAAAAAGGCTTTGATGCTGTCAAGCCAAGTGGTTTTGTTGGGCGAGTGCGTACTGCCATCGGTGCTGGCTTGAAACTGACGCAGTACATCCTTTTGTGTTTTTGTCAGGTTAACGGGCGTTTCGATGGTCACTTTACAGATCAAATCGCCAACGGTGCCACCGCGCACGGGTGTGACTCCTTTGCCGCGCAGTCGGAACAGTTTTCCGGTTTGTGTTTCTTCTGGCACTTTGAGCATCACCTTGCCGTCCAGTGTAGGCACTTCCACTTCGCCACCTAGGGCGGCATCGACAAAGCTGATCGGCAATTCGCAGTGTAGATTGGCGCCGTCACGCTCAAATATTTTGTGTGGTCGCACGGTGATCTGCACGTATAAGTCGCCCGATGCACCACCGGTTGTACCGGCTTCGCCCTCACCGGTTAAGCGGATACGGTCACCGTTATCGACACCGGCCGGCACTTTAACCGACAGGGTTTTTTCCTCTTCAATACGGCCCTGGCCATGACAGCTTGAGCAGGGATTGCTAATGGTAGAGCCTTTTCCTCGGCAGTTAGGGCAGGCTTGTTGTACGGAGAAGAAGCCTTGCTGCATCCGTACTTGGCCGATACCGTTGCAGGTGCCGCAACTTACTGGTTTTGATCCTGGCTTTGCGCCGCTGCCAGAGCATGTTTTACAGCTAATCAGTGCGGGAATGTGTATTTTGGTTGTGGTGCCGCGCACGGCTTCTTCAAGCGTAATTTCCAGCATGTAGCGTAAATCCGCGCCTCGGCTGGCTCCGCTGCGCGCGCGGCCACCACCACCGCCGCCGCCGCCAAAAATATCGCCGAATACGTCGCTGAATACATCGCCAAAATTGCCGAAGCCTGCACCGCTGTGGCCTTGTTGGCCGTCGACACCGGCATGCCCATATTGGTCGTAAGCGGCACGTTTTTTCGGGTCGCTTAAAACTTCGTAAGCGATAGCGGCTTCTTTGAATTTTTCTTCTGTGCTGGAATCATCAGGATTGCGGTCTGGATGGTATTTCATTGCCACCCGACGGTACGCTTTTTTGATGGCCGCTTCGTCGTCGCCACGTTGAACGCCAAGTATTTCGTAGTAATCGCGTTTTGCCATGAACTGCTGCTTCTCTGAGCCGTAGGGTCTGGTGGGCTCTAAACCCGCTCTTAATAAAATGTCAAAAGGGTGGGTTTAGAGCCCGCCCTATGTCGTCTTCTCGTATATTTTCTCGTTATTTGTCTTTGACTTCCTCAAATTCAGCGTCCATTACATCGTCGCCGCCCGTGTGTTTTTGCTCGTCTGCGTGTGCGCTTGAGCCTTGTTGGGCTGTATCTGCATACATTTTTTGTGCCAGTGTACCAGAGAGCTCCGAAAGTTTTTGTGTGGTCGCTTCAATGCGGTTTTTGTCGTCGGCCTTGATTGCTTCCGCCACATCATTTAGTGCGCTTTCAATCGCGGCTTTTTCTTCTGCGCTGGCTTTATCACCCGCTTCTGCAAGCGTTTTGCGTGTGCTATGCACTAAGCCGTCGGCCATATTGCGTACCGTCACCAGCTCTTCAAATTGCTTGTCGGCTTCGGCGTTGGTTTCAGCGTCGCGCACCATTTGCTGGATTTCAGCATCGCTTAAACCGCTTGATGCTTTAATCACAATCGATTGTTTTTTCCCTGTCGCCTTGTCGGCTGCACTCACGTTTAAGATGCCGTTAGCGTCGATGTCGAACGTCACTTCGATTTGTGGCATGCCGCGTGGCGCAGGCGGAATATCGGACAGATCAAAGCGTCCAAGGGATTTGTTTTGCGAGGCTTGCTTGCGCTCGCCTTGCACCACGTGAATGGTCACGGCCGCTTGATTGTCGTCTGCTGTAGAGAAAATTTGCGATTTTTTAGTGGGGATCGTGGTGTTTTTTTCGATCAAGGGTGTGGCAATGCCGCCCATGGTTTCAATGCCTAAAGACAGTGGCGTGACATCCAGCAACAGCACATCTTTCACGTCGCCTGACAACACCGCGCCCTGGAACGCTGCGCCAATGGCTACAGCCTCATCAGGATTCACGTCTTTGCGCGGCTCTTTGCCAAAAAACTCGGCCACTTTCTTCTGCACCAGCGGCATGCGTGTTTGGCCGCCTACTAGAATTACGTCTTCGATGTCTGAGACTTTTAGTTCGGCATCTTGCAGGGCTGTTTTGAGTGGACCCATTGAGCGATCCACTAACCCTTCCACCAGCGACTCCAGTTTGGCGCGCGATAGCTTCACGACCAAATGCTTGGGGCCGGTTTGATCGGCGGTGATGTAAGGCAGGTTAACTTCGGTTTGCTGTGCAGACGAAAGCTCAATTTTCGCTTTTTCAGCCGCTTCTTTCAGCCGCTGCATGGCGAGCGGGTCGCCTTTCAGGTTGACGCTATTGGTTTTTTTAAACTCTTCAGCCAGATAGTCAATCAGCGTTAAATCAAAATCTTCACCACCCAAGAATGTGTCGCCGTTGGTAGACAGCACCTCAAATTGGTGTTCGCCGTCGACTTCAGCAATTTCAATGATGGAAATATCAAAGGTGCCGCCGCCCAAGTCGTACACGGCAATTTTGCGGTCGCCTTCTTTTTTATCCATGCCGAACGCCAGTGCTGCCGCTGTGGGTTCGTTGATAATGCGTTTCACTTCCAGTCCTGCAATGCGCCCCGCGTCTTTGGTGGCTTGGCGCTGAGAGTCATTGAAGTAGGCGGGTACGGTGATGACGGCTTCGGTGACGGTTTCGCCAAGATAATCTTCAGCGGTTTTTTTCATTTTTTTCAGCACTTCGGCAGAAATTTGCGGTGGTGCTTTTTTGTCGCCATGCACTTCTACCCATGCATCGCCATTGTCAGCGGCCACAATTTTGTAGGGTACCATGCTGATGTCTTTTTGAACCACGTCATCTTTAAAGCGGCGGCCAATCAAGCGTTTGATGGCATACAGTGTGTTGGTTGGGTTGGTAACTGCTTGGCGTTTTGCGCTTTGGCCTACCAGAATTTCGCCGTTGTCGGTGTAGGCAACAATAGACGGTGTGGTGCGGTCGCCCTCTGTATTTTCGATAACTTTGACTTTGCCGCCTTCAAGGATCGCCACGCAGGAATTGGTGGTGCCTAAGTCGATGCCGATAATCTTGCCCATAATGTTCTCCGTATCTTTGTGTAAAGCGTGAGGTGAAACGTCGTGCGAAGGCTCTGCGGTGGCCGGTGATGTAACCCGTGGCCGGAGCATCATATTGCCGATGTTGAGTGACTATATTGGCGCGCCGTTTCTGATTTCAAGCCACGACACAAATAAAGTCTTGGATGCCCTAGCTTTTTGCGACCGCCACCATGGCAGGGCGCAACAGTCGCCCGTGCAAGCTATAGCCTTTTTGCATGACATCAACGACGGAGTTAGGTACGGCTTCAGGGGCGTCCAGCATGACAATGGCCTGATGCTGCTCAGGGTTAAAGGTTTCGCCATGTGGGTGAATTAGCACAACGCCCTGTTTTTCCAGTGCGGCTAACAGCGTTTTTAGTGTTAGCTCTACGCCTTCACGGTGGGCTGTGTCGTCAAGCGGGATAGCAACGAGCGCACGCTCAAGGTTATCCACCACCGGCAGCAAATCGTTGGCAAAACGCTCCAGCGCAAATTTGTGGGCTTTTTCTACGTCTTGCTCGGTGCGTCGACGCAGATTCTGCATTTCGGCCTGCGTGCGCAATATTTGTTCGCCAGCCAAGGTTAGTTCTGATTGCAGTGTTTCTAACTGTGCTTGCAAGGTGGCGGCGATATCCATAGAGCCAAGCGGCTCGTCAGAATGGGTCTCTTGAGCGGTGATGTCTTGTGGCTCGATGTGGGTGTTTTGTTCAGACACAGAATATCTCCAGAAAAGTTCGCACCTAAGGCGTGGTTGCATGTGGGCTACGCAGCGCTATTTCAAGGGCTTGGTGTCATCAATAAGGCAGCCTTTATTGCCGAGCGGGCAACAAAAAGCGCGCCATCAGCGCGCCTTTCGCACTCGCACATCTTTCACCGGCGGCACGCTGCCGGTGAGCGTTCGCCTAGCATTCGCCTCCGGCACATCTCCCAGCAGCTCAAACTCGCACTGCGCCAACAGCACCTCCAGCACAATGCGGAATTCCGCCAGCGCAAAAAAACGCCCAGGGCAGATATTCGTGCCACCACCAAAAGGCCTGATCGGTGTGGCCACTTTTTTGCCGCGATAGAAAAAATCAGGGTCATTGAGAAAGCGCTCAGACTGAAATGCGTGCGGCGCGCCGAAAATTTCCGCATCGAGCTGGCTCAGGCGCGAGTATAGCTAATCGCATAAACAACAAGACAGGAATACACTAATCGGATGAGCTACAGTCAAGACCTTAAAAAACGCGTGTTGTTGCATATCAAAAAGGGTAGCGGCAAGACGGAAGCAGCCGCATTATTTTCTGTTGGACGCAGCACGATCTATAAATGGCTATCTGAACCTGATGATCATCAACCCAGCAA
>JAYVJM010000049.1:0-41156 GCA_043769275.1 Cellvibrionales bacterium
TATTGAAAAACTCTGGGCTAATCTCAAGCGTTTTTGGAGAAACCACGCAAATATGACCTTGGATGAAATGATTGTTTCGTCTACTTGTTTGTGTGATTAACTATAGGTTTTCCATCCACACTGACGTGCGTTGCAGGCGGTCGCCGGTGTTGATGTAAAACACCAGGAAACGGTCGATGTATTTGACAAGCGTGGTATCATCCAAGTCAGTCGCGAACAAGTCGGCATGACGCGGGCGCATACCGCCATTGCCACAAAGGTATAAGTTCCAGCTGTTTTCGGTGGCGATCACACCCACGTCTTTGCTTTGCGCTTCGGCACATTCGCGCGTGCAGCCAGACACCGCAAACTTGAGTTTGTGAGGTGCGCGCAACCCTTTGTAGCGGTTTTCTATTTTGATCGCCATGCCAACGGAATCTTGCACACCGTAACGACACCACGTCGAACCCACGCATGATTTCACCGTACGCACAGATTTGCCGTAAGCATGACCCGTTTCAAAACCCGCATCGATCAACTCACCCCAAATTAAAGGCAACTCGTGCAGGCGTGCGCCGAATAAATCCACACGCTGGCCGCCAGTGATTTTGGTGTACAAATTGTATTTTTTGGCGATGGAGCCGACGGCAATCAATCCATCTGGCGTAACTTCACCGCCCGCCATGCGCGGCACCACCGAAAAGGTGCCGTCTTTTTGCATATTGGCAAGAAAGGTGTCGTTGGTGTCTTGCAGGCCAACCAATTTTTTCGACAACACATGCGCGTTGTTGAGAGACGCGAGAATAGAGGCCACTGTCGGCTTGCAAATATCGCAGCCCACGCCTGTTCCGTGTGCAACATGCAGATCATCGAAGCACTGATATTTATTGATTTTGACTAGATGGAATAACTCTTGGCGCGTGTAGGCAAAGTGTTCACACAGCGAGCGATTTACTGCAATGCCTTGCGCGCTTAACTCATGCTCCACCACGCTTTTGAGCACCGCCGCAACCGGTGCTGGCTTTTGTAGCGGTTTTTACGTCCACGACTGTGCAACAGCCACTATTGATGCTATCGCAGACATCCTGCTTGCTCACGTTGTGGCACGAGCAAATGGTGGCAGTGGCCGGTAAAGCTGCGGGGCCGAGCACTGTTTTTCCAGAACCCGCAGGGGCGATCAACGCCAGCGGATTACCGCTAATTTTGATACCGTTGAGCACATATTGCAGCAGCGTGTCGTAATCGCTGTTGTCGCCCACCAGCACTGCGCCAAGCAGTTGTGTACCTTCTTCATTCAGCACCAGTTTTTTGTAAATGCCGTTGACTTCATCCAGCAAGCGGTAAGATTTACAGCCTTCAGTTTTGGCGTGCGCATCGCCTATAGAACCCACGTCCACGCCGAGCAGTTTCAGTTTTGTGCTCATGTCGGCACCGTTAAACGCCATCTCTCCGCCACTCAGATGCGAAGCCGCTACACGCGCCATGTGATAGCCAGGGGCGACCAACCCAAATAAACGCAGACCAGAACGCGCATTCACCGATGGCGTAAACGTGTTCGTCGTCAGTCTGGCACGCACTATTCACCGCAATACCGCCACGCTCACCCAAAGCAATGCCAGCGGCTTTAGCCAGTTTATCTTCCGGACGAACACCGGCAGAGAATACGATTAAATCGGTAACAAGTTGTTCGCCATCGGCAAACTGCATCACCAGCTTGTCATTTTCCTCGACAATTTCCCGCGTATTTTTGCCGGTGTGGATGGTGATGCCCAACGCCTCGATTTTCCCACGCAGCAGCGCGCCGCCTTCGGCATCGGTTTGCACCGCCATCAGTTGTGGCGCAAATTCCACTACGTGTGTTTCCAGCCCCAGATTGCGCAGCGCATTAGCCGCCTCCAAACCAACAGCCCGCCGCCAACCACTACGCCGCGCTTGGCAGTTTTGGCGCATGCACGGATGGCATCAAGATCGTCAAGCGTGCGGTACACAAAACAGCGCGCATGATCGCCCCCCTGCACGGGCGGAACAAAAGGATAAGAGCCGGTGGCGAGCACCAGCTTGTCGTACATCAACACAGCACCACTTGCTGTGCTAACAGTTTTATTGCTGCGATCAATATGGGTGGCGGCATCGTTAAGCAGCAAATTTACGCCCAACTCCACGTACTGTTGCGCCGTACCCAAAGCCAGATCATGTACGGTTTTGCCCGCGAAAAAATCAGACAAATGCACGCGGTCATAAGCGGGGTATTGTTCGGCGCAAATTACAGTGATACAAAAATATTCATTGGCAGCCAATTGTTCTACGAAGTGGTGGCCTACCATGCCATTACCAATAATAATGAGATGTTGTTTCTGCACGGGGGTTCCCCTCTGACTGCGTATATAAAAAGCGGGCGTTTAATAGAATTATCATCAAGAAGTGTGCCAGCCGCTTCAAATTCGTGTTTTTCGTGCCTATCCTTGTGTTGTTATGACGGGATGCTCACCTTGGGATGCCGACGCACGCGATGAAGCGCCAAAACAGTGCCACCTGTATTTTTATGTACGACATCAGTGCGCGGGTACGAGGATCAGCGACCAAACGTAACGGCGCTTCAGCAAATACTTAGACTTGAGAATACGTTTCTGTATGCGGGCGCGGGTTCGGCACGTCATCTCGAAGCCCGTAAGTTTCGCTTAAGGTGCCAACAACCGCATCTTTTTTAGGAACGTAATCCAGCGGGGCGTTAACAACGGCACCAACGCCCAATATCGAGGAGGCGCTGCCGTCTAACAGGGCGGGTTGGATGTCGACATTCCCAAGCTGCATCGCACTTGCCGTGAGATGGTCATGCACATCGCGGTAGCTGTGGGTGAGCTTGTTAACCAGAGAGGCTGTGTGTGTAAAATGCTCTGTCACTTGTGATTGATAGCTGCGCAGTTGCTGTTCAGCCTGCCGTGCGCGATCCTCCAAGTGTTGTTTGCTCTGCGGGCGCGTGCCGCTTAAGTACATCAGACAGGCGCCCACCGCAGCACCGAGCAATCCGCTCATTATTGCAATCATGATGATGTTGGTGTCGTTCATGAGCGAGCCTCAAATACAGTGGTTGACGCAAGTATACTGCGCTGAGGATAGTGGAGAACGCCCTTTTGCGCAAAACAAACGAGATCATCCACGTTCGTAAAAAACATCGAAAACCAAGTATTGTGGAGTGAGAAATGCCAGAAAAAACCGATTGGCAACATCTGCGTGAATCGTCTTTTTTAATAGATGGACCCGCAGGCAAGCTGGAGTTGCTCTGCAACGGCGTAAGCGATACAGCACGCGGGCTGGCACTAATTTGTCACCCGCACCCGTTGTTCGCCGGCACGCTATCGAACAAGGTGGTATTTACGCTGGCGCGTGTTTTACGCGATAGCGGCTTTATTGCCGTGCGCTTCAATTTTCGCGGCGTGGGAGCCAGCGAGGGCACACACGATGACGGCGTGGGCGAGATTGAAGATGCACGCGCAGTGCTAGCATGGATAAAAGAACATAATCCCACTCTGCCGGTTGTGCTGGGCGGCTTTTCATTTGGCGCGGCGATCGCGACAAAACTCGCACAAACCGATCCGTGTAAATTACTGGTACTCATTGCGCCACCCGTACCACGCTGGGGAACACATACCGTCCACCAACTGCCCTGCTCCACTTGTATAGTGCAAGCCGATGACGACGAGCTAGTCGATGTGCAACTGGCGAAACAGTGGTTTAACGCCCTGCAAGCACCGCGTAAAAAAATCGTCGAGTTCGCTGAAGGAGGACATTTTTTTCATTCAAGCTTGCCTGCCTTGCGCAGCAGCGTGGAGACATGTATCAACGAGCTACTTGATTAGCTGGATATTTCCCCACCGCCTAATGCTTCGACAGGCTCGCCACAAACGGCTTTCTGAAACATATTGCCAGCTAGGGAAAGTTAAATAGCGGTTAGCAGCACAGAAGCCAGCGCAGCCAACCCCTCTTTGCGGCCTTCAAACCCTAACTTTTCTGTGGTGGTGGCTTTGACGCTAATTTGATCGATATCCACCTGCATAAGATCGGCCAAACGCGCACGCATTGCCTGCTTATAGGGCAAAACTTTTGGTGCTTGTGCGATTAAGGTAATGTCGGCATTGCCCAAACGCCAACCACGCTCTGCGATCAAGTTACATACACGCACGAGCAGGCCACCACTGTCTGCACCGGCATAACTGGCATCGGTATCGGGAAAATGCTCGCCAATATCGCCCAAGGCCAGCGCACCAAGCAAAGCGTCGCATAACGCGTGAATCAGCACGTCGCCGTCGGAGTGTGCAATAACACCGTGCGTATGCGGCACCTTTATGCCGCCGAGCATGATGAAATTGCCATCACAAAATGCATGTACGTCATAACCTTGGCCTATACGCATGCTCATTACGGACTCTCCTGCGGCAGTGACTGTCTTTGCTGCGCCAGATAAAAAGCGGCCAATGCCAAATCTTGTGAATAGGTGATTTTGATATTGTCGCGGCGACCTTGTATCAGACGCGGGCGCAAACCCAAAGTTTCAATGGCCGAGGCTTCATCAGTGATGCTAATGGCGTTTCTGTGAGCTTGCTGCATGGCCTGAAGCAGCACAGAAAAACGAAACATTTGCGGCGTATAGGCGTGCCAAATCAGGCTGCGATCAAGCGTCGCACGCACGCGGCTTTCGTGCGGGGCGACGACATCGGCCTGTTTTAGTGTATCCGTCGCCGGCACGGCCAGCAGACCACCCACGGCATCGTGCGCCAATGCCGACAGCAATGCCTGTAAATCCTCTGCGTGCAAGCAAGGACGAGCGGCATCGTGCACCAACACCCAATCATGGTCGCAGGCAGATTGTTGGCTCAAATACAGCAATGCATTGCGTACAGAATCGGCACGCTCCGCCCCACCAGCAATAAAACGAATTTTTGGGTGTCGCAGCGCAGGCAGCCTGTACGCCCGATTATCATCTGCGTGAAGCGCAATCACGACTTTATGGATGCACGGATTTTGCAGCAGCACGGCCACGCTGTGCTCCAGCACCGTGCGATCGCCAATCATGCGGTATTGTTTGGAGGTATCGGTACAGACGTTGTCGACAAAGCGACTACCGATGCCTGCCGCAGGTACCACAGCCCAGAATAAAGACGGTGAAAAACTCATGATAACGGCACTTTTTTCGCCGGTTTTATCGGCTCCGGCTTGCTGGGTGGCTTGGCATTATTGATGCTTTTTTTTGCGTCAACAGCGGGGCTCTTTTCATCGACAATCAGCACAAAACTTTCATCATTGCGAATCATGCCCATGTCGCGGCGGGCGCGATCTTCAACACTTTCGCCGCTTTTTAATGCCTCAATGTCAGATGCCAGCGCCTGATTTCTGGCACGCAAATGGGCATTGTCTCGCTCCTGTTTTTCAATGGCGTGTTTCATAAGTGCGATCTGTGCCAAGCTGCCTTCGCCCACCCATAACCGATATTGCAGGAAGGCGAGCAGTAAGAGCAATATCAGAACAAGCCATTTCATAACCGGTGCTTAAACATCAAACATGGCATTCAACACGACCGCGATACGGCGCACGCAACGCACCCAGCTCCGCCTCTATACGTAGCAGCCGGTTGTATTTTGCCACGCGATCCGAACGGCACAAAGAGCCTGTTTTAATTTGCCCCGCTGCCGTTGCCACCGCCAAATCGGCAATCGTGCTGTCTTCCGTTTCGCCTGAGCGATGAGAAATAACCACGCTGTAGCCGGCTTTTTTCGCCATTGCGATAGCGTCTAACGTTTCTGACAAAGTGCCAATCTGGTTGAATTTGATCAGGATCGAATTGGCAATTTTTTTGTTGATGCCTTCCTGCAAAATTTTGGTGTTGGTTACAAATAAATCATCCCCCACCAACTGCACTTTTTTGCCGAGTTTTTCGGTGTGCAACTTCCAGCCCGCCCAATCGCTTTCATCCTGACCGTCTTCGATGGAAATAATCGGATATTCAGCGCACAGCGCGCTTAAATAATCCGCAAAAGCGGCAGAATCAAAACTTTTATTCTCACCGACCAGCACGTATTTTCCATTTTTGTAAAACTCGCTGGAAGCGCAATCCAGCGCCAATGTAATATCTGAGCCAAGCGTATAACCCGCTGCGGCAACCGCTTGTTTAATCACGACCAACGCTTCGGCATTCGACGATAAATTCGGCGCAAAACCGCCTTCGTCTCCCACCGCCGTGCTCAATCCTTTGTCATGCAATACTTTTTTTAGCGCGTGAAAAATTTCAGCGCCCCAGCGCAAAGCCTCCGCAAAACTTGGCGCACCGACAGGCTGAATCATAAATTCTTGAATGTCGACATTGTTGTCGGCATGCGAGCCGCCATTGATGATGTTCATCATAGGCAGCGGCATGCTGTATTGGTTGGGCGTGCCGTTAAGTTCAGCAATATGCTGGTATAGCGGAATATTTTTGGCAGCGGCGGCAGCTTTTGCGGCAGCTAACGATACAGCCAGAATGGCATTTGCCCCGAGCGTCGCTTTGCTTTCCGTTCCATCTGCGCCAATCATGAGTTGGTCGAGCACACGTTGATCGGCTGCATTTTTTCCGAGCAATAAATCACGAATCGTGCTGTTGATGTTGTGGACGGCTTTTAATACGCCTTTGCCGCCATAACGCTTTTTGTCGCCGTCACGCAACTCCAGCGCCTCCCGTGAGCCGGTGGACGCACCTGATGGCGCGCACGCGCTGCCGATGAATCCACCGACCACGGTCACTTCCGCCATCACGGTCGGATTGCCGCGCGAATCCATCACCTCAAATGCTTGGATATTGCTAATCATTTTTGTCATTTTACAAACCTCCACAAAATTAGAAAAAAATTAGCCGGTGAGCACCTTTACGAATTATCCGTTCGCTGCTTCGACAAGCTCAGCACAAACGGGCGGGCGACTATTTGACTTGTACTCCGTTCGCACTGAGCTTGTCGAAGTGCGCTTACGCAATGTGTAAATCCGGCAGAGATTTCACCAAGTCATCTACTGCTTTCATTTGACGCAAAAAGCCCTCAAGTTGAGCCAACGGCAGCGCACAGGGGCCGTCACATTTTGCGTTATCTGGGTCTGGGTGCGCTTCGAGGAACAAGCCGGCGATACCCTGCGACATGCCAGCGCGACCGAGCTCCACCACCTGCTGGCGACGACCACCCGCTGAATCCGCTCGCCCGCCAGGTTGCTGCAAACTGTGCGTGACATCAAAAATTACCGGATAACGCAGGGCTTTCATGATGCCAAAACCCAGCATATCAACCACTAAATTGTTGTAACCAAAGCTGCTCCCACGTTCGCACAGCATTAAACGGTCATTACCGGCTTCTTCACATTTTCGCAGAATGTGCGCCATTTCCTGCGGTGCCAGAAACTGCGCTTTCTTTATGTTGATCGCCGCTTTTGTTTTTGCCATTGCTTGCACAAGATCGGTTTGACGCGACAAAAAAGCAGGCAACTGAAGCACATCGCACACTTCTGCTGCTGCCGCGCACTGCTCTGGCGCGTGTACGTCTGTGATCACAGGCACGTTAAAGGTGTTTTTTATTTCCTGAAAAATGCGCAAACCTTCATCCAGCCCGGGGCCGCGATAAGAAAACAACGAGGAGCGATTGGCCTTGTCAAAAGAGGCTTTAAAAACGTAAGGAATGCCTAATTTCTGCGTGACGTTGACATAAGCCTCTGCAACACGCAGCGCTATGTCACGCGACTCCAACACATTCATCCCGCCAAATAAAACGAAGGGCTTATTGTTGGCGACAGAAATGCCCGCGACATTAAGCGTTTTTTGTCTGTTCATGCCGCGTTACTCGCGTCATTCCCGTGCGCGCTATTTTTGTGCTCAATAGCGGCTCGAATATAGCGCGTAAATAACGGATGCCCTTCACGCGGGGTGGAGGTGAACTCTGGATGAAACTGACAGGCAACAAACCACGGGTGATCGGGAATTTCTATCATTTCTGCCAGCGTGCGATCTTCTGAAAAACCGCCAAAAATCAAACCCGCATGCTGTAACTGGCTAGCGTAGTGGTTGTTCACTTCGTAGCGATGGCGGTGACGCTCGATGATATCGTCCTGCCCATAGATGTCATGCGCCAAAGAACCGCGCACCAAATGGCACACTTGTGCGCCTAAACGCATGGTGCCGCCCAGATCAGAATCGGCATCGCGCTGCTCAACTTTACCAGAGGCATCTTTCCATTCTGTGATAAGACCCACTACATCATCGGCAGTGTGGCGGTCGAATTCTGTACTGTTGGCATTGCTCAGCCCGAGCACATTGCGCGCATATTCAATAACCGCCACCTGCATACCAAGGCAAATACCCAAATACGGGATTTTTCGTGTACGCGCATAATTGACGGTAAGAATTTTGCCTTCTACGCCCCGAATACCAAAACCACCTGGCACGAGAATGGCGTTCACATCGCCCAGCAGCGCATCCACACAACTTGGCGTAACAGCTTCTGAGTCGATATAACGCACTTTCACTTTGGTGTGCGTGTGAATACCTGCATGTACTAGCGATTCATTGAGTGACTTGTAAGCATCCAGCAAGTCCATGTACTTGCCGACCATCGCCACAGTCACCTCTTGCTGCGGGTTTAACAGGCCTTCTACCACTTTGTCCCATTCCGACAAGTCGGCAGCGGGGCATTCTAGCCCTAGCTTTTCCAGCACGATGTCGTCGAGCTTGTAATCCGACAATAATCGCGGAATGGCATAAATCGTTTTGGCATCACGCAATGGCACCACCGCGCGCTGCTCGACATTGGTAAACAGTGCAATTTTAAGGCGCGAATCTTCATCCACTTCAATTTCTGATCGGCACAATAAAATGTCGGGCTGCAAACCTATCGAACGCAATTCTTTGACCGAGTGCTGTGTCGGTTTTGTTTTTACCTCACCTGCGGTGGCGATGTAAGGCACTAACGTTAGATGGATCAGCAATGAACGCTGCGTGCCCATTTCTACACGCAACTGACGCACAGCTTCCAAAAAAGGCTGCGATTCGATGTCACCCACTGTGCCGCCAATTTCAATCATGGCGATATCCGCATCTCCCGATCCTTCGAGCACGCGACGTTTGATTTCGTCAGTGACATGAGGAATCACCTGCACGGTGCCACCAAGGTAATCGCCACGGCGCTCTTTACGCAAAATGGTTTCGTAAACACGCCCTGTGGTGAAATTATTAGCCTGCGTCATGCGCGAACGCAGAAAACGCTCGTAATGGCCAAGATCAAGATCGGTTTCAGCGCCGTCTTCAGTGACAAACACCTCGCCGTGTTGAAACGGGCTCATAGTGCCAGGATCAACATTTAAATACGGGTCGAGCTTCATGATGGTGACCCTAAGGCCGCGCGCCTCAAGAATCGCACCCAGAGAGGCCGAAGCAATACCTTTTCCTAAAGAAGAGACAACGCCGCCGGTGACAAAAATAAAACGCGTCATAAAAAAACCTGTACGGCTACACGCCCGAAAGCCGCGAAGTCGGATTGTGAATTGTGGATTGTGGATTACAAGGGAAAACTGAAGGCGATTCGCGGGTAGAGCAACGCAAAAACGACCTCCAAGGACGGGACGTGAGCCTAGCAGAAATGCCAAAAACAGACAATAAACCTAAAAACACCAGGAAAGAGGGTGGCTTAACGCAGTGTGATATTTCCGTGCTTTAAATTGACTTAGACAGACGGCTCAAGGTTCGCGTTCGGTGGAAGGCAATGAGCGGCCAGCGCACAAAAGGCAGACAGTGGAAACTCCCTTCGAAGAACCAGCAGCGCAGCCGCCAAAAGCCAACTACCATGTTAGATGCAGAGAAACCGAGCTGGTCGTAAATTGAGAGCTACAAAACCAAAATCACAGGCAATGAAATTACGCCCCATAGTTGCCATCCTTTCAATAACTATTGCATGCAACGCCATTGCACTGCATCTGCGGCTGTCGTCTGCGTGTTGCAATGAAATGACTGGCGATTGCCAAACATCAATGACCTTTTCCGTCGCAGGCTGCTACTCCTGCATAAATCCCTTTGTTGCCGTATCAGCTATTTTTAGCCCACGACCCAATCAGCTTAATAATTACCCTGAGCCATCAACTGGTAAAGTTATAGTTCCCTCCAGTGAAATTTGGCGTCCTCCGCAAGGAACCGCTGCTTACTCATAAACAGTATTTTTCCTTTCATTAGAGGTCAAACAAATGAAATCAATAATTGCTAAATATGTACTTGGGTTCGCACTTGTTCTCGGCTCCGTTGCGGCTTATGCCGCAGGCCAAGCATGCTGCGGCGACGAAACAAAGCCTTGCTGTAAAGAACAAAGCAAGTGCTGTGAGTAAAGCGAACAAGGCCTTTTGCAACTAAGCAGTTGCTCAAGGCTGTGAGCGTGACTTACTGACAGCTGCAGTCGGCGCATGCTTCGTATCATATGTGCCGACTGTGACTGTCCCTTAGGGCTCGGTTAAAAAAACCTCCCCCCAATTCATCTCCGTTCGCCCTAAAGCTACCGAAGCGCGCCGAACTTAATCGTTATAAGCGCGTTCACCGTGGGAACTAACATCCAGCCCCACCATTTCTTCTTCATCACTAACGCGCAAGCCCACTAGCAGATCGACCAATTTAAAGGCCACGATCGACACAACGCCTGAGATCACAATCGTGGTGAGCACGCCTTGCGCTTGTATCCATACTTGGGTGGCAATGTTGTAATCAGGCGCAATGCCGTTAGCTACATAATCGTAAATACCAATGCCGCCCAGCGCCGGCGCAGCAAAAACACCTGTAAGCAACGCACCCAAAATGCCACCTACGCCATGTACGCCAAAGACATCCAACGCATCATCTGCACCCAGTAATTTTTTCAGGCCATGCACGCCCCACAAACACAGCACGCCAGCCAACAAACCAATCGCCAGTGCACCACCTACGCCCACAAAACCGCAAGCAGGTGTAATGGCGACCAAGCCAGCTACTGCACCAGACGCGGCTCCCAGCAATGAGGGCTTATCTTTCCATATCCACTCTGAGGCCATCCAAGCCATCGCCGCAGCAGCGGTTGCCAGCCACGTGTTGAGAAACGCCAAACCCGCTGTGCCGTTTGCTTCCAGCGCAGAACCCGCATTAAAGCCAAACCAGCCGAACCACAAGAGCGAGGCACCAATCATTGTCATGGTCAAGCTGTGCGGATACATCGCCTCTTTGCCATGGCCACGGCGCTTGCCAATAAAATAAGCGCCCAGCAAACCCGCCACCGCCGCATTAATGTGCACAACCGTTCCGCCCGCAAAATCCAACGCACCTTTTTGGAACATGTAGCCAGCAGTCGCAGTGGCCGCAGTTGCTGCGTCAGCGTTGGTGTAGGCATCCGGACCCGTCCAATACCACACGATATGCGCAACAGGCACGTAAGCAAAGGTAAACCAGATAGCCGAAAACAGCAGCACAGCTGAGAACTTTACGCGCTCGGCAAAAGAGCCAATGATTAAGCAGCAGGTGATGGCGGCAAATGCCCCTTGAAACACAACATAAATCATTTCATGGATATAAACGCCTTTGCTAAAAGTAGCCGCCAAAGAGTCTGGCGTTACACCCTTTAACATCACCTTGGACAGCGAACCAAAAAACGGGTTTCCTTCGGTAAACGCCACGCTGTAGCCATATACAACCCACAGCACGGTAATCATGGAAAACACAGTAAACACCTGCATTAATATCGACAGCATGTTTTTCTTACGAACTAATCCACCGTAAAACAAAGCAAGGGCAGGAATAGACATCAAAATAACAAACGCTGACGAGATCATCAGAAAGGCATCGTCACCTTTGCTGGCAACTTGCACCGCCACAACAGCGGCAGTTTGCACGGCACTGACATCACTCGGATGAACTGCGACATCATCAGCCCAGCTTGGCATGGTGTGCAAAATACCGCACACACTCAACATCAATAATAGTTTTTTCACAGCAGACTCCTTGAGCTTTTGTCTCGTTAGCTTCACAGTAAATGTGCCATCAAATAGCCGCGTCACCGGTTTCACCGGTACGGATACGAACAGCCTCTTCTAAATTCATAATAAAAATTTTGCCATCACCAATTTTTCCGGTGTTAGCAGCCTTGGTGATGGCCTCGACGGCAGCGTCAACGCCAGCATCCGGCACCGCAATTTCCAACTTAACCTTGGGCAGAAAATCGACCACATATTCTGCACCGCGATACAGCTCTGTATGGCCTTTCTGGCGACCAAAACCCTTTACCTCACTGACCGTAACACCCTGAACACCAATGTCAGACAATGCTTCACGCACGTCGTCGAGCTTAAAGGGCTTAATAATGGCGGTTACCAATTTCATAGGAATCTCCTGAGGGGGAATATGCAATCGAAAAAAGATCGCAGCATGGCAGATTATGCAGGCTACGTGCCAGTTGTAACAATTCATACATTCTGTTTTGTTATAACGCGGAATACGCGCTTAAGATTCGGCGTTCCAAATACAGACTCCGGCTTTTTTACGCAATCCAACAAGCAGCGTCTCATGCGCCAGCCGCTCTGCGCTATCTGCAAAAAATATCGGCAAACGCGCTGCTAAAGCAGGATCAACCACGCGCCGCTCTTTATCAACAGCGTGGTTTGCCGCCGTGACATCACCAGCGCCTTGCGCGCCCAACGCCAAGCTTGTTTGTCCACCTGTCATTGCAAGGTATACATCAGCAAGAATTTCAGCGTCCAGCAATGCGCCGTGCAATTCGCGATGCGAGTTATCCACCTCGTAACGCTTGCACAGCGCGTCAAGGTTGTTTTTTTGCCCCGGATGCCGCTCCCGCGCCATCACCAGCGTGTCGGTAATTTTACATATATCGGCTATCGCAAAAGGCACGCCGCGCACTCTGGAAATTTCGCTGTTGATAAAACCCGTATCAAATGGCGCGTTGTGTATCACCAGTTCGGCACCATCCACAAAACGCAAGAATGCCTCTACGATATTCGCAAAAACCGGCTTATCCAGCACGTCTTCATTGCTGATGCCATGCACTGCCATCGCGCCGGCATCAATAAGGCGCTCCGGATTAATGTACTGGTGATACCGCCTTCCCGTTAATTTTCGACCCACCATTTCCACACAGCCGATTTCAATGATGCGATGCCCTTGTGCGGGGTCAAGACCGGTGGTTTCGGTATCAAGAATGACTTTTCTCATATGGGAAGCTGTGCGTTGGCGGCTTTCGCCTGAGATAGCATTTCATCGATAGCGCGATTGGCCAATTGATCGCAGCGTTCGTTTTCGACGTGACCACTGTGACCTTTCACCCAGTGCCACGCGATTTTGTGCGGCGCTGCGGCGACCTCCAGCCGCTGCCATAAATCCTGATTTTTAACTGGCTTTTTGTCGCTGTTGCGCCATGCGTTTTTTTTCCAATTGGCCATCCACGTACTGATACCTTGCCGCACGTATTGAGAATCGGTGGTGACATTAACCTCACAGGGTTCTTTCAGCGTTTCCAGTGCAGCAATCGCCGCCATCAACTCCATGCGGTTATTGGTGCTGTGCGCTTCCGCACCATATCGCTCCATTTCTGCCTCGCCATAACGCAAAACGGCACCCCAACCGCCAGGACCCGGATTTCCACGGCACGCGCCGTCAGTGTAAATTGTGATTTTTTTCATCTAGCCGCCCAGCATTAAACCCTGAATAAACTGCATTACAGGTTGCGGATACATGCCAACAGCTAACATCGTCACCGATACCAATAACAAAACGGCACCGCCCGCTGTTCGCGCCCAATTGAGGGGCGCATCAAAAGCACGGCGACCCGACTCAACTAAATAGAGCGTGACCATGACGCGCAAATAGTAATAAAGACCCATCGCACTGCCGACCACTACCACCGCCAGCAGCCACCACAAGCCCGCACTAACACCCATTAACATCACATACAGCTTGCCGATAAAACCTGCTGTAAGCGGAATACCTGCCAACGACAACATAGCCACTGTCATTACCGCTGTTAGGTACGGCCGCGCCCAGAACAAGCCTCGGTAATTGTGCAAAGCGTCTGCATCCGCGCCTTTATAGGGGCTCGATGCCAACACCAACACGCCAAAAGCGGCCAGCGATGTAATCACGTAAGTGAGCAGATACACCGCTACGGCCTCCTGACCCAACTTTGTGCCTACCACCACGATAACAAGCAAGTAGCCAAAGTGCGCGATAGAGGAATACGCCAGCAGGCGCTTGATGTTTTTTTGCATCAAAGCGAGCCAATTACCCAACAAAATAGACAAAGCCGCCATTGCCATCAACGCCGCGTGCATACCTCCGCTGGCAAAAAATGGCATTTCTTGCAGTAGCCGAACAAAAGCTGCGAACACCGCCACCTTGCTGACCGTGGCCAAAAAAGCCGTCACAGGCACAGGCGCGCCCTCGTAAACATCCGGTGTCCACAGGTGAAACGGCACCAGCGACAGCTTGAAAGCGAGCGCCATTAATATCAACGCAGAGCCAGCCACAACCAACAGAGGTACGGGCGAGCCTGCCGCCGTGTTGGCCATCATATTTGCAACAACAGCTTCTTGAATGCCCGCATAAGACAATGCGCCAGTTTGTGCATACAACAACGCAATGCCAAGCAACAAAAAGGCAGAAGACACCACCGACAACACAAGGTACTTAATCCCCGCCTCCAACGAGCGCGAACGCTGAAAACTGTACGCCGCCAAACCAAACAAGGGCACGGAAAGAATTTCAATCCCCAAAAACAAGCCCACCATGTGCCGTGCGCACACCAATACCAAAGCACCGGTCGCCGCCAAAACAAGCAGCAAATACAACTCTTCTTTATTGCCAGGATGCCCTTCCATGTAGGCGTATGCCAAGGTGATGCAAGCCAAAGTAGCCGCCAAAATTAACGCCATGTAAAAGCAAGCGAAACCGTCAACCACAAACAAGGCGGTTGCCGGCTGTGGCGCGATATAGGTAGCCACCCACCACACAGACAGCAGCGCAGCATTCAAACCGACGACACTAACCGTGGCGTTAAAACTGTGATGGCGCTTAAAGGCAATCGCCAACATCACCAGAACAGCCGTAGTGCAGGTAATCACCACCGGCAAAAAAGCTAAAAAAGCCTGCAGAGACAATAGACTTTGGACTGGAGTACTCATCACACACCCTCTGCCGATGGCGCGGCCGCCGCATAAACTTGATGCACCCGCGTCATCGCCTCAGCAGACAAATCCAGTACTGGCTGCGGATAAAGCCCCAAGGCCAGCAAGGCCAACATCAACGTACCCACCATTAACATTTCCCTTACGGTTAGACCCTCCATTACCGTGCTCGACTTACTGGCTCCAAAAAAGGCGCGCTGCATCATCAGCAAACTGTAAACGGCAGCCAAAACCAGCGCGGCAGTGGCGAAAGAAGCCATCACTGCATGCGTTTTAAACGATCCCAACAAAATCAGGAACTCACCCACAAAGTTACCTAAGCCCGGCAACCCAAGAGAAGCGGCTGAAAAGAACAATGTACAAGCAGGTAGCCAACGAATATTGGCCCACAAGCCGCCCATTTGTCGCAAGTCTCGCGTGTGCAAGCGCTCGTACAGTTCCCCGCACAAAATAAACAACGCACCAGCCGAAATCCCGTGTGCCAACATTTGCACAACAACACCCTGCAACGCCAGCTCACTACCCGAATAAATACCCAACAACACGAAACCCATATGCGAAATACTGGTGTATGCCACTAGCCGTTTGATGTCGTTTTGCGCGCACGCCAAGATCGCGCCATAAAAAATGCCGATGACCCCTAACGTCATGGCAATAGGCGCAAACTCCTGCGAAGCCTGCGGAAAAATTGGCAAAGCGAAACGCAACAAACCATATGCCGCCGTTTTAAGCAAAATACCGGCAAGATCAACACTGCCTGCCGTGGGTGCCTGTGCATGCGCATCTGGCAACCAAGAATGCAGCGGCACAACGGGCATTTTCACGGCGAATGCAACAAAAAAACCGAGCATAATGGCGTATTCAACCTTGGGTGACATGGTCGTGTTGCGCAGCACATGGTAATCAAACGACAATACATGTGTGTGCTGGTAGTTCACCAATGCCAACGCAATAATGGCGATCAACAACAACAAGCCGCTAGCCTGCGTGAAAATAAAAAACTTGTTGGCTGCGTAGATACGGCCTTTTCCGCCTGGGGTATCGTGTCCCCACAACGCGATCAAAAAATACATTGGCACCAACATCACTTCCCAGAAAAAGAAAAAAAGCAGCATATCTAGCGCAAGAAACACGCCAATAACGCCGCTGATATTCCACAGCAAGTTAAGGTAAAAAAAGCCAACATGTTTGTGAATTTCACGCCAAGAGCACACCACGGCCGCCAATCCCAAACCGGCTGTCAATAAAACCATCAGCATGGATAAGCCGTCTAAACCAAGATGAAAGCTCACGCCAAAACGGGGAATCCACTCTGCTTTGTATTCCGACTGCCATTGCGAAGCCCGCTCGCTCGCCGCCATCACACTAAAATCGCCCTGCCACAACACAACCACACCCAAAACAGCCAGTGCGGTCATAGATATCAAGGCAGCCCATCGCGGAGCCCACTGCCCTAGGCGCTCGCTCTGCCAACAGAGCAACCCACCCAGCAGAGGAATCAAAATTAACCACGGCAACATCATGCGCGTTCGTTCCTAATCATAAAAAATGGCTTGTTTATCATCACAGATACAAAGCAATCGCCAGCACCACAACAGCACCCGAAGCTAGCGTAAAAATGTACCAACGCAAATGCCCATTTTGTGTGCGTCTCAACGTGCTGTAACCGGCCTGCATCAATACTGGAATGCGCTCAACCAACACATCTACTCCATCCCTTTCATTGATGCGAACCAGCCAGCAATAGGGCTTGACCAACAAGCGGTCATACAGCCAATCAAAACCCCAGCCGTATTTCCACAAACAACGCCAACCCTGTGCAAAACTACTCGCAAAAAACGCTTGCCAATGCCTGCGCTTGCCCAAAAAGAAAAAAGCCGCAATCGCAATACCCAGAAAGGCAATAGCGGCGGACACGGCCTCTAGCGAGTGCTTGCTGGCATCGCCTAGTGTGATGACGCGCTCGGGCAACAAACCCGTTAGCGGCAGATGAATCATGGTGCCCAGCGCAGTAGATAGCAGTAGCAGCACACCCAGCGGTAGCCTGTACGCCATACCGTGACCTGCGTGCGCTTCAATTTTCGGCGTGCCGTGAAAGACAATAAAAATCAGGCGAAAGATATAAATGGAGGTCAGCAGCGCACCAAGCAATCCAGCATATAAAAACTCGAGCCTGTTTACGGCAAATGCCTGCCACAAAATCTCATCCTTACTATAGAAGCCAGACGTGACCAACGGCAGAGCCGCCAAGGCCGAACCGCCCACCCAAAAGCAGGCGTAAACAAAGGGGATTTTTTTCCACAAGCCCCCCATTTTGAAAATGTCCTGCTCATGATGGCAGGCGATAATCACGGCACCCGCCGACAAAAACAGCAAGGCTTTGAAAAAGGCGTGCATCACCAGATGAAATACGGCCGCGCCCCACGCGCCTGCACCCAGAGCCAGAAACATATAGCCAATCTGGCTCATTGTGGAATAAGCCAAAATGCGCTTGATGTCGGTTTGCGCCAACGCGCAAAATCCGGCCAATACGAGGGTAATCGAGCCAATGGCACCCACCAAATACAAAACGTCTGGCGACAGCTCAAATAGCGTGTGCGTACGGGCAATAAGATAAACCCCAGCCGTCACCATGGTAGCCGCATGGATTAAAGCAGAAACCGGCGTGGGGCCTGCCATCGCGTCCGCCAGCCACGTTTGCAAAGGCAACTGTGCCGACTTGCCCACAGCACCACCCAACAACAACAGTGCGGCCAATGCCAAAACATCTTGATTCGCGTGCATAGGCGCAAGGCGCAGAATCTCTTGGATGTTAAGCGTGGCCAACTCACGGAACAGCAGAAATAAACCTAGCGCCAAAAACACATCACCCACACGCGTAACGACAAAAGCCTTCATCGCCGCTGCACCATTCGGAGCATGGCGGTAATAAAAACCAATCAAAAGATAACTGCACAAACCCACGCCTTCCCAACCGAGGTAAAGAAACAGCAAATTTTCGCCCAGCACCAAAAACAACATGCTGGCAACGAACAGGTTCATGTACGCAAAAAAGCGCGAATAGCCTTCTTCGCCGCGCATATACCAAGAAGCAAACCAGTGGATTAAAAATCCAACACCCGTAACAACGCCCAACATGGTGAGCGAAAGCCCGTCCAAATGCAGCGCAAAACGTGGCGCGAAACCATCGACGTTTATCCATGTCCACAACACTTGCGTATACGAGCCACCTTCGGGAACGGCAGCCATAAAATCTGTGCCGACCACCACCGCCACGCACGCCGACAAAAACAGGCTGCCAACGCCAATAGTCGCCGCCACATTTTCAGAAAAACGCCCGCGAGATGTCGACAACAGCAAAAAGCCGAGCAAAGGAAAAGCAAAGGTGAGGAAAAGTAAATTCATCCGCGCATCTCACTGACCATATCAATATCCAAGGTGTGAAAGCGGCGATGCAGACGCAGCAATAACGCCAAACCAACCGATGTTTCAGCCGCTGCGAGCGCTAAAATCAGGATAAACACGATTTGTCCATCAGCCTGCCCCCAACGACTACCCACCATCACGAACGCCAAACCACAAGCACTCATCATGACTTCCAGACTTATCAAGATAAACAGCATGTCACGACGAACAAGCACCCCGACAAGACCCAGCCCGAATAACATGACAGACAGCAACAAGCCCTGCTCTAAAGGAATTTCGCTCATGGATTTTTACTCTTTTTCATCGACTCGCCCCAAGTGATACGCCAC
The DNA here is from genome assembly GCA_043769275.1 of Cellvibrionales bacterium. Taxonomy (GTDB): domain Bacteria; phylum Pseudomonadota; class Gammaproteobacteria; order Pseudomonadales; family UBA7239; genus JAYVJM01. The sequence goes on from JAYVJM010000049.1 coordinate 18,936, forward strand.
AATCAATGCTGCCAACAACAACACCGAAGCCAACTCAACCGCCAGCAAGTAAGGGCCGTATAACGCAATGCCCACCTGCTTTGCATCTATAACCCCAATGCCTACCGCAGCCAACTTGCCGCTCATCATGACGTACACCAGCAATGCCAACAGCAGCAGCGCCAACAAGGAAGGCCCTATCCACACGGAGGGATTTAACCATGCCCGCTCTTTGGCCAGATTCGTATGGCTTAAATTCAGCATCATCACCGCGAACACAAACAACACCATGATGGCACCGGCATAAACAATAATTTGCAGAGCGCCCGCAAACGGCGCACCGATGCAGAAAAAAATCATTGCCATAGCAAGCAAAGAGATCACCAGATACAACAGGGCGTGTATCGGATTACAGGTCGTAATGAGGCGCAAAGTGGCCAATAACGCCACAGCTCCTGAAAGATAAAAGGCTAGCAGCACTGGGCTTTCCTCGAAATAAACGACGAACTGATATTGCGCGGCACAGAACTAAAAGTCCCTCTCTCCTTGCGGGAGAGAGGTTGGGGAGAGGGGGCAACTATGAAAAAAAACAGCGGGCTCACGGCATTAAACCTCGCACATCAATAGGCTGTGCTTCGTGCTGTGCGGCACCTTTTGGCTTACCGGCAATCGACATCCCCGATACGCGATAAAAATTGTATTCAGGGTATTTTCCCACGCCACTAATTAGCAGATGTTCTTTTTCGTACACCAAATTTTGACGGTTGTATTCCGCCATTTCAAAGTCGGGCGTTAACTGAATAGCGCTGGTCGGACATGCCTCTTCGCACATGCCACAAAAAATACAGCGTGAAAAATTGATACGGAAAAAGTCAGCATACCAACGTCCGTCTTCTTTCTCTGCTTTTTGCAATGAGATACAGCCAACAGGACAGGCCACCGCACATAAGTTGCAGGCCACGCAACGCTCTTCGCCGTCAGGATCGCGGGTCAACACAATCCGACCGCGATAACGCGGCGGCAAATACACTTTTTCTTCCGGATATTGCAGCGTATCGCGCTTGCGCCAAGCGTGAGAAAAAATCATCCACATGCTGCGTAACTGGCTACCAATACCCCACACAATCTTCTTAATAGTTATCTGCTGGTTGGTCGACGACATTATCCTAGCCTCCTACCACAGTGTTATTTAGCAGCACGACAGCGGCCGTAACCAACAGATTCAACAGCGTCAGCGGCAGACAAAACTTCCAACCAGCCGCCATCACCTGATCGTAACGCGGACGCGGCAGGGCTGCGCGCAACAGGATAAAAAGCAAAATGAAAAATATCGTTTTGCTAAAAAACCAGAAAAAAGCCAGCCATTCTGGCCCTGGCCCATGCCAACCACCGAAAAACAGCGTCACCAACAACGCCGAAATCAGCACAAGCCCCACGTATTCACTCACAAAAAACATCACCCACTTCATACTGCTGTACTCAGTGTGGTAACCGGCCGCAAGCTCCGACTCCGCTTCAGGCAAGTCAAATGGACTGCGGTGGATCACTGCAATGCCCGCCAGAAAAAAGGTGATGAAACCAAAAAACTGCGGCACCACAAACCATAAATCTCTTTGCGCCTCCACAATTGCACGCATATTAAATGAACCTGTGATGGCCACTACGCCCATCACGGAAATGCCCATAAACACTTCGTAGCTCACCATTTGCGCCGCAGAACGCAACCCGCCCATCAATGAGTATTTGTTGTTGCTAGACCAGCCAGCGAACAAAACGGCATACACGGCCAAACCCGCCATCGCCAGAAAAAACAAAATGCCAATACCCATATCCGCTACGCCCCACGTCGGCGTGATGGGCACAATGACAAAAGAAATTGCCAGCGCACTCATGGCAATAACAGGAGCCAACCAAAAAGTAAGTTTGTCGACAAACGGCGGCGTCCAATCTTCCTTGAAAATAAACTTGATCATATCCGCCACCAACTGCAAGCAGCCGAAAGGCCCCACGCGATTGGGGCCGTACCGGTCTTGCCACAAAGCCAACACGCGACGCTCCACCCAGCTTAATAAGCCCGCCACAATCAGCGTGACCAACAAGATAACCACTGCTTTAAAAATCGCAGTAAAAATGGTCATTAGCTCCGGTGTTAGCCAGCTCATACGCTTCCTCCGCTCGCAAGGTGCGCGTGGCTGTAACTTAACAAGGGCGGCATACCAACCACGCCAGCAGGCAAGCCCACACAACCCGGCGTAAGTGTTTTGCAAACTTTTAGGCGCAGGGAAATCGTGCGTTCACCCGCCGCCTCTTGCATCAACGTCACTTTAATCAATGCATGTTCTGCCGCTCCAAGCCGCTCTGCATCCACCGGCGATAACGACACATAAGCACTGACCAGCAAGCTGCCCACCGCCGGCGCCAAAGCTGACAACTCATCGCTGCCAAATAGGTGATACAGCGGAGCCAGCTGCCAGCAGTCCACTTTCTTCACAAACGCATCAGGAATGCTAGTGAAATAAACTGGCTTAGATTCAAGGGGTTTTGGCTCAATCAAACGTGTGCCTGAGTTACCTGAGCGCAAATCGCCTCCTACTTCGTCTTGAAACTTTGTCCATGCTTGCGGCGAGTTCCAGCCAGGAGCCCACGCAAATGACACCAAAGCCGAGTCTTCATTAGGGCCCGCATAACCCTCCATAGAAAAACTCATGGCACTGTCGGCATCTTGCGACACACGCGGTTCGTGTACCGACACATTAGCGCGCATGGCGGTACGCCCTGAATAACGGCGCGGTGCCCGCGCAATTTTCAAGCCCTTCACGCGGTAACTAGCACTGGGCGAAACATCACGAATGCCAGCCAACTGGGGCATTGCATCAGCACAGGCATCCGTAATGTCATCAAACTGCATCCAGCACGCCATGCGACGCTCCAGCGTGGTATGCAAGGCGTACAGCCAGCGCCAACTTTCGTTGATTAAACAACTTGGGTCGTAATAAACAGGGTCATAAACCTGAAAATAACGCTGTGCGCGACCCTCCATACTCACGACCGTGCCGTCACCCTCAGCAAAACTAGCAGACGGCAACACAAAATGAGCTTTGGCAACAATGGGGGTTTGTTGATGATCTATAGCAACCAATACCTTCGCCTTTAATAGCGCGGCATCGACAAGCGCACTGTCTGCGCGGCGATACAAATCATTTTCCAGCACGATCAGCGCGTCAGCCGCACCGGTTTTCAGCGCATGCAACGCAGCATCGAGCGGCTCCCCGCCCAACAGCGCAGCGCCCATACTGTTCACTTCTGGCACGCACAAACTGATGGCGGCATTGCGACCGCGCACCACCAATGCCGCAGCGATATTGGCAGATGCCTGCATGATGGCCTGCGAACCACAGGCAGTACCTGAGACAAGTAGCGGATTTTCAGCTACGACCAGCGCAGCCGCGATACGTTTAGCCAAGGCGTTTTGATCCGCAGACAAACCCTCTACGTGCGGCGCGGCATTATCAATTTCATGCGCCACGGCAAAGCCTAATCGTGCGATATCTTCTGCCGGAGCGTACAACGCAGTTTCGGCCACATCATCCAAACGGGTTTGCGAAAAACTCGCCACAAATAACGGACTTTTTTCATTTTGACGTATGTCTTTCACGCCGGCCGCTTGCCACTCAGAAATCCTGTGCTCTGCCGCCAGTTGCAACCCTCTATTTTTGACGGACTGACGCAAAGCCAACGCAACGCGCGGGGCGGTTTGCGTCACATCTTCACCCAGCACAAACACAGCATCGCAGGCCTCTATTTCACGCAATGAAGGCGTGCGAGCTGGACTGTTCTGCAATACGTGCAGCGCAAGTTGGATCAGCTCCAGCTCCTGCGCATTCACACCAGAATAAAAATTAGCAGCACCCACTGTTTCGCGCAGGGCGAAATTGGCTTCAACGCTGGCGCGTGGCGAGCCGATGCCTATGATGCGCTGACAGTCACGTAATGCGGCGGCGGCCGCATCCAACGCATCGTCTACGGACAGCGGCTTTTTGACATCGCCAAGCTCCAGTTGCCAAGGCTGACGCGGGCGATCTTTGCGATTGACATAACCGTGACCAAAACGACCACGATCACAAAGAAAGTAGTGGTTTATTTTTCCGTGATAGCGGTTTTCAATACGACGCAATTCACCATAACGCTCACCTGGGCTGGTGTTGCAGCCGACGCTACACTGCTGGCATACGCTGGGCGCAAACTGCATATCCCATTTACGATTGTAGCGATCCGAGTGCGTACGGTCGGTAAATACACCCGTAGGGCACACTTCAATCAAGTTGCCGGAGAATTCGCTTTCCAGCACGCCATCTTTTTCTCGACCAAAATAGAGGTTGGCATTCGCGCCATACACGCCTAAATCTTCACCGCCGGCATAATCTTTGTAATAACGCACGCAGCGATAACAGGCTATGCAGCGGTTCATTTCATGGTTAATAAACGGCCCCAGCTCCTGATTCAAATGTGTGCGCTTGTCAAAACGATAACGGCGCTTGTTATGGCCGGTCATCACGGTCATGTCTTGCAGGTGGCAATGACCGCCTTCCTCGCACACCGGACAATCGTGTGGATGATTGGTCATTAACCACTCCACCACCGATTTCCGAAACGCCTTTGCTTCTATGTCGTCAATCGAAATGTAGCTGTTGTCGGTTGCGGGGGTCATGCAAGACATCACCAAGCGACCGCGTTTGTCATCCGCATTGGCGTATTGTTTCACCGCGCACTGACGGCAAGCACCGACAGAACCCAAAGCCGGATGCCAACAAAAATAAGGCACATCCAAACCCAGCGACAGGCAGGCACGCAACAGGTTGTCGGCACCGTCTACCTCATAAGTTCTGCCGTCTACGTTAATGGTTGCCATTTTTCAGTCACCCTGCCTTCTGCTCTTTTACTACGGACTGTAGACCGCGCTCAAATTCACCGCGAAAAAATTTCAGGGCGCTTTGTAACGGCTCCATCGCGCCAGGTGCGTGCGCGCAGAAGGTTTTGCCTGGCCCCAGAAAAACCGTGGCTTGTGCGAGCATTTCAATGTCGCCTGCCACGCCTTCACCACGCTCAAGTGCCTGTAAAACTTTCACCGTCCACGGCAAACCATCACGGCATGGCGTACACCAGCCGCAGGATTCGCGTGCAAAAAACTGTTCCAGATTACGCACAACAGAAACAATGTTTTGCTTATTGTCCACGGCCATTATTAGCCCTGTACCCATGCGGCTACCGGCTTTGCCAATGGTGTCGTAATCCATAGCCAAATCGAGATGTTGCGGCAGCAAAAAGTCGGTTGAAGCCCCGCCTGGCAACCAGCACATCAACTCTAGGCCGTCCTGCATTCCTCCGGCATAGTCCTCCAGAATTTCGCGTGCGGTAGTGCCGATGGGTAACTCCCATACGCCAGTACGTTTAACCCGACCAGACGCACCATATAGTTTTGTGCCGGCATCGGTACTTTTGCCCTGCGACAGCCCCTTAAACCAGCTTGCACCACGCAACACGATAGCGGGAACATTAACCAAAGTTTCAACGTTATTGACAACGGTCGGCTTGCCCCATAAACCCGAAATTTGCGGAAAGGGCGGTTTGGCGCGCGGATTGGCTCGGCGCCCTTCCAGCGAGTTGATCAGTGCCGTTTCTTCACCGCAGATATACCGACCTGCGCCGGTATGCACGAACAGCTCCATACCCCAACCGGAACCCAAAATATTATCGCCCAAATAACCGGCTGCCTTGACCTCAGCAATGGCGCGATTCAAACGCTCAGCAGCCAACACGTATTCGCCACGCAAAAAGATATAGGCTTTCGTTACTTGCAAAGCGTAACCAGCCACAATCATGGCTTCTACCAACTGGTGCGGCAATTGCTCCATAAGCAGGCGATCTTTGAATGTGCCCGGCTCCATTTCATCGGCATTGCAAACGAGATATTTTGGCTTAGGCACTTCGGTTTTTTCTGCCGCCATCGGCACCAGCGACCATTTGATGCCGGCTGGAAAGCCCGCGCCGCCTCTGCCGCGCAAGTTGGCATCTTTGATAATCGCCTGCACATCTTGCGGCGTATGCTCCTTAATGGCTTTGCGCAAAGCGGCAAAACCTTCCAGCAGTTCATAGCTGTTCAAATCCATCGGCGCGCTGCCCACAGGCAGTAAGCGCCATGTCAGCGGATGGGTATCCGCCGTTCTTTTCATGCCCACCATAACAGTGCTCATACGTATTTTCCCAGCAAAGCGGGAATATCCGCTACCGCTACAGGCCCATGCGTATCACCGTCGATCATAATGCTTGGCGCTTTGTCGCAATTGCCGAGGCAACAAATCGGCAGCAAAGTAAAACGCCCATCGGCTGTTGTTTGACCGTACTCAATACCCAAATGACGCTTGATTGCCACCAGTAAATCGTCGTAACCTGTAAGAAAGCAAGCAATGCTGTCGCATACCGTAATCACATGCCGTCCAACCGGCTGGCGAAAGATCAGGTTATAAAAAGTTGCTACGCCTTCGAGATCAGAACCCGCAATGCCCAGCACGTCGGCCACCACGTCGATGGCGGCATCCGGCACCCAGCCGTGACGTTTCTGGACAATTTTGAGCGCGTCAATCGAAGCCGCTCGCGCATCGTCGTAGTGGTGTATCGCCTGCTCAATGGCCAAACGATCTTCAGCGGCCAGCACGTAGGCGCGCACAGCATCACTGGCCAGCACGTTGGCGGTTTTTGTTTGCTTGGAGTTAGCGGTCGACATCAGCCATCACAAAGTCAATAGAAGCCAAGTAGGCGATTAGATCCGGGACCATAGCACCACGAATCACCGAGGGAATTTGTTGTAAGTGTGGAAAACTCGGCACGCGAATCCGCGTGCGGTAGCTCATGGTGCTGGCATCCGACACCACGTAATAACTATTGATGCCTTTTGTCGCCTCAACCATCTGGCTGCTCTCGCCCGCTGGCATCACCGGCCCCCACGACACAGAGAGAAAGTGCGTAATTAGCGTTTCAATATCTTGCAACGTGCGCTCTTTGGGCGGCGGGCAGGTCAGCGGATGGTCCGCTTTATAGGGGCCAGCAGGCATATTTTCCAAGCACTGTTTGATGATACGCAAACTCTGCCGCACTTCTTCCAAGCGCACGATGGCGCGATCATAAGCATCCCCATTCACAGCCAATGGCACGTCGAAATCGAAACGCTCATAGCCGGAATAAGGACGTTTTTTACGCAAATCGAAATCAATACCGGTAGCGCGCAAGCTAGGCCCTGTCACGCCCCACGCCAGCGCCTCTTGGCTGTTGTACTGCGCCACACCAATGGTGCGCGCCCGCAAAATGCCGTTTCTGAAGGCCGCTTTTTCATACTCATCTAGACGTTTTGGCATCCATTCGATGAAGGTGCGCACCAGTTTTTCCCAGCCGCGCGGCAAATCTTGCGCGACTCCGCCAATACGGAACCAAGCGGGATGCATACGAAAACCGGTAATTGCCTCAATCACGTCATACGCTTTCTGGCGATCCGTAAACATAAAGAAAATAGGCGTCATCCCGCCTACATCCTGCACGTAAGTACCCAAAAACAGCAGGTGCGAGGTGATGCGGAAAAATTCGGCCAACATCACGCGTATGACTTCCACGCGCTCTGGCACCTTAATCCCCGCCAGCTTTTCCACTGCCAACACATAGGGCAGGTTGTTCATCACGCCGCCCAGATAGTCAATGCGGTCGGTATAGGGAATAAACGAATGCCAACTTTGGCGCTCAGCCATTTTTTCTGCGCCGCGATGGTGGTAACCAATGTCTGGCACGCAATCGACGATATTTTCACCATCAAGCTGCAATACGATACGAAACGCACCGTGTGCCGATGGGTGATTCGGGCCAAGATTGAGGAACATATAGTCCTCATTGGCGGTACCGCGCTTCATGCCCCAAGCTTTCGGATCAAAGCGCAGCGCCTCCTGCTCTGCATCTTGTTTAGCAGCATCAAGATAGAAAGGATCAAATTCGGTTGCCCGCGCAGGGTAGCTTTTGCGCAAGGGGTGACCGACCCAATTGGGTGGCAGAAGAATGCGCGTTAAATGCGGGTGGCCGTCAAACGTGATGCCGAACAAATCCCACGCTTCGCGCTCATACCAATTGGCATTCGGCCAGACGCCCGTGACAGTGGGCAGATTTAAGTCACTGGCACTCAACGCAACTTTGATGCGCACATCGGTGTTGCGCTCTATTGAGAGCAGGTGATAAAAAACCGTATATTCAGAGGGTGGCTGGCCACGGCGATAAGTGCGTAACTGCTCGTCTATCGCTGACAAGTCGTACAGCATCACATACGGCTTTGGCAGGCTGCGCAAAAAAGACAGCACATTCAGTAACTGCTCACGCGGCACCCATAAGGTAGGAAACGCTTCGCGTGTACGCTGGAAACGGCAAACGTACACGCCAAAACGGGCGTGTAGCTCACGCACAACATCGTGCTCAACACCTGCAATCGGTGGCGTGTCTGCTGCGGAAGAGTTGTCTATTGCTGCTGTCACGCGCTTTTATCCGCCTTGTAGCTAATCAGGTTTCTCAGGCTTTGCTGTTTATACAGTTACAAATAATTTCTTGAATGACATCTGTTCGTGCTGCGTCTGTCTAAGCTCTCCCTTCGACAAGCTCAGGGCGACCGAGACGTTATGTTTAGCCAATCTCCAAGCCTCATCACACTTGATCTGGGGTACGCAAAACTTGCACTGCGCAGCGTTCAGCCTGCTTCAAATCACGCTGCGCGGGCAGGTTCGCCTTGTACACACCCTGCTCACCCACCGTCCACGATAACGGCCTTCGCTCTTTGCCAATGGCATCCTGCAACAGCATCAAACCTTGTAAAAATGCCTCAGGACGCGGCGGGCAGCCGGGGATATAGACATCCACCGGCAAAAATTTATCCACACCCTGTACGACGGAATAAATGTCATACATTCCGCCTGAGTTGGCACAAGCCCCCATAGAAATGACCCATTTCGGTGCCAACATTTGTTCGTACAAACGCTGAATAACGGGTGCCATTTTAATGAAACAGGTGCCTGCAATCACAATAACGTCCGATTGTCGTGGCGAGGCGCGAATGACCTCTGCCCCAAAACGAGCGATGTCGTGCGGCGAGGTAAAAGATGTGGCCATTTCTACATAACAGCATGACAAACCAAAATTGTAAGGCCACAAAGAATTTTTACGACCCCAATTCACTGCGTCGTGCAGCATATTTTCCAGCTTGCCAACAAAAACATTCTTGTGGACATGCTCTCCCAGCGGATCACGCACAGCCTCTCGGCTAGTGGGCGGATAACGCCCAGACCGGTCAGGATCAACGCGAGTTAATGTGTAGTCCATCGAAAACTCCGCTTTCAGCACTGCTTTAATCGGGATTTAGCATCGAGCTTTTCCAGCCCAGACTGACACAAGCAGGCACATCCACTTTGCCCGCACGTGCATCAGGAGCCCAGTCCAGCGCGCCAATACGCCAGACATAGACAAGACCTGCCAGCAGCACAAAAATAAACACGGCCGCCTCAATAAAGCCCGCCCAGCCCACTTCACGCACAGCGACAGCCCACGCATAGAGAAACAGTGCCTCAAGGCTAAAAATGACGAAAAACATAGCGACCAAATAGAATTTAGCCGACAGGCGCAAACGCGCACTGCCTACAGAGACAATGCCCGACTCAAAGGGCTCGTTTTTGGCTCGACCGCGAGAACGACCACCCAGAAAATAGGAAATAACTAATAAAAAGCCGCACAACAAAACAAGCACTAAGACGTAAATGCCGAAAGACCAATTCCGAGCTAATGCTTCAGTGGATAACAAGGGCAACTCCCACACACAAACACGATGACCGTCACAAGCGAATAAAAAAACAACTGCCCTGCACGTTGAGCTTTTTGACCACACCAACACGACTCTGGCAAGCGGGCGATATGCCGGCGCAGATGAGTATAGCCTCGCCTCAAAGAGGCCGTTATGTTAGCCCCACACACATCTTATTGCACGATTTTTGTTGCCATAAAACGCAGAAAAAGCTATCACGTAAGCCATTAAAAGACGGATGGATGCCAAGAAAAAATTGACTCACTACGACTACCCACCACCATCCCCATCAGGGTTGTCCCCATCGAAAACACATACTTTTTCCTGGGAGAACACATAAAACCTTGTATCAAAAACAGCGCACGTCATTTTTTTAATATCTATATTAGTGGGGGGGTTGGCGTACTTGATATTCATACGCTCAAAAATAGGCTCCAGATGAAACAGGTTCATTTTCCAGTAAAGGGTGCCGTCAGCCGACAATTGCACGAGCTGCGTTAGCTCCTTCTCTACAGACCTATTGGCTTCTATGTACATGGCAAGCATGGGCCTAAACACAAGAACAGTATTCAGCAGCAAAACACAGGCGAGTATTTGCGCCACAACTTTATGTGTGGGTGAAATCGCACAATTAGCCAATAGAGTAAATACAACGAGCACATACAGTTGCGGATTAAACCTAGCCCACCATGACTCAGGATTGATGATGGATATCACAAACAAAAAGATAAGAACAAGGTAATAATCTCTGCAAGCATCAACTCTCGACAGCAACAAAATCAAAGACAAAAGCAAAACGCCGCCAAATAAAGGCCCCCAACCGCCAACCCTAACGCCAACAGACTTAAAAGATTCTAGCTCGCACGGATAAATGGCAAACGGAATTTTACCGGAAGGCAACGGTGATTTAACCCAAAAACCATGATCGGAAGATTGTGAAAAAACACTAATTAGCAGCTTTGAAAGCGGGTCTAAGTTAAAAAACTCTGGCGTGGTCTGACCGGCAATCAAATCGACACTTCGCTCAACGCCCATTGCGGGATGAAATATATGCTTGCCATCAACAATATGCAGGCCGTATGGGTTCCATAACAAAACAAAAGACAGCAAACAAAAGAACGCGATAAACCGCCTGCTCAGTGCGTTTGACTTGACGGTTGCTTGATGAAACGAATTCGGCAACAGCCCACGCACACAAACAACACCGCTCAACCAACCGCGTTTTTCTGCGTAAAGACACAAAAAAAAACAAACGCAGACAAAAGAAAAAACAAAGCCTGTAAATTTAAGCGTGCTGGCACCTAAAGCACCGGCTAAAAACAGCATTGTCGACTGCGAAGGCTTCAGCATTGAGCGCGCATATGAATATAAGCCCAGTGCCGCAATAGTTAAAAAACAGCCCAAATCACCATCGACAAAGTTTGAAAATACCTGACTTACCCCTATTGGATTCAGCGCCAACAAAAATGCAAATAAAGCTTTTGTTAATTTTGTCTCGTCACGTAACACCGCCAGCGTTGTCAAAAACACAGAGATCATTAACAACACATTGATGCTTTTGCTAACTGCAATATTACCTGAAGCAGAATATAAAGCAGCACCATAAAACCACGACAGCTTGGGGTAATTAATCACCAATTTGCTGTAGTGCCCATAGATATCAGAGACAAACAAAGAAAAATGATGCGAAATATTGAGAATCGCCTCTTGGTGATAACCAACGCCATCGTAAGTCACATCAAAAAATAAATTCGCAATATAGAGGGCAGCAGCAATGGCAATGGCTGAAAAAGCCGCAACAAAAAAACGGCTTGTGCTTACCGTAAAAGATAAGGCAAGAAAGAAGCCAAACACCGCAGAAAACCGGCTTAATTCATCCATGCCCACTGTTTTAAGCACAGCAAAAAAAGCGGCAGTTGCCAGAACAAAATACAAAAGATGTATGCCTACGCTATAAGCAAACACTGTGCAATTTGTTTTTTTTGGCCAATGAATATTCAATTTCAGCCTTACGTTTAGATGTTTAATTTATTGAATATCACAGACGGCAAATGCTGAATAATCGCCATAATCCACCGCCATTTACTTGGCGCATAAACAACCGATTTACCGTGCGCGACACCCGCCACAATGCTTTCTGCCACGCGATCTACCGAGGCCAGTGCTGCGCCCTGCTTTTTCAGATGCGCGGTCATTGGCGTGTCTGTCGGGCCCGGTTTTATCAGCACAACATTAACGCCTGTGCCGGCAAAACGGTGCTGTAAACCTTGGGCGTAACGCGCCACCAACCCTTTCGCTGCACCATACACATAATTGGACTTTCGGCCGCGATCCCCCGCCACAGAGCCCATCAACACCAGCGTGCCGCAGCCTTTTTTGACCATGCGCGCAGCAAAAGATTCCGCATACAACACAGGCGATATCGCATTGATCTCCAGAGCACGTTTGCAAACAGACAGATCACTCTGACATGCACCCTGTTCAGGCAGGGCTCCGTGTGCGATCAGTACAATATCAACAGCACCCGCGTCAACAATTGTGTTGGCGAGCAACTGAATAGCAACAGGGTCAAAGAATTCTGCCTGCATCACGCGAATATCCGATTGCGGACTACGCACGCGTAAATCTGCCGCTAGTGGCTCAACCCTTGCCGCATCTCGCCCCACCAACGTCAAATCAATCGACCGATTTTTAACCCAAAGGCGTGCGCAATGTTCAGCAATGGCGGAGGTAGCGCCAACGATGACAATTTTTTGTTTTGTAGCCACTTCATGCCCCTATCAAACGACGTGACAACCCAGAGCTAATGCCCAGGTCGCGGTATTGCAAAAACTCGCTGAGGCGAGGATAGCCCGCTTCAAATAAATCACGCGGCATGCGCGCATCTTTGGCCGGATAAATACGCCCGCCAGCACTGCGCACGATGGCATCCAACCGCTCAAACAGCCTCAGCGTATGCTCGCCCCTGTTGGGAAAATCGAGCGCTAGCGTCACGCCGTGCTGCGGGAAACTCATCATGCCAACAGACTGGCGATTGCCGAATGTTTTCAGAACGGCGAGAAATGAGCCTTGGCCGGAACGCGCCACTTCACCCAGCATGGCCTTGATCGCCTCCTGTCCAACCGTGTACGGCACCACACTTTGGTACTGGTAAAAGCCTTTTAGCCCGTACATTTTGTTCCAACCCAGCAGGCGATCCAACGGATAGAAAAAAGGCTCGTAATGCACAACAGACCGACCGGCCTGCCATTTTTTAAGATGGAAATAAGCGGCATTGAATGGCCGCAATGACAAGCTATTAACCAATGAAATAGGCGGTGTAAACGGCATAGTTAATGGCCGGCTCAGCGAATACGTGCGCTCACTCATGGCAGCAGGATTGCCGCGCATAAACAGGCCGCGATGATTCGAGGACAAGCAGTCAATCCACGAAACGGTATGCTCCCACTGCGCCTCTGAATCATTGGCCAAAGAAAAAAACTCGCCCAAGTTGGCGTAGGGTATGGTTTCAATATCCAACCACGGGCTTGCCACTCGCCGCAACTGGATTTCAACCTCAACAATAACGCCAGTTAGCCCAAGCCCACCGACCGTGGCAGCAAGCCACTCTGGTCGAAGTTGAGCTCCGCATTCTATAAATTCGCCGTCAGTACGCAGCAGTCGAAGCCGCTGCACATGGTCACCAAAGGAGCCCATTACATGGTGATTTTTGCCGTGCACGTCGTTGGCGATAGCACCGCCCACCGTAACCAGCTGCGTTCCCGGCGTGACAGGCAACATCCAGCCACGCGGAACACATAGCCTCTGAATGTCGCGCAGCAAAACACCGGCTTCGCACAAGAGCCTGCCTGTCACATCATCGAAGCGAATGAAACGATCAAGTCCTGTTGTGCGCCACAAAACCCCTTCAGAATTCAAACACACATCGCCATAGCTTCGACCCATCCCGTAGGCAATGCCGGGGCAATGAGCCGCCAGCATATCGGAAACTTTTTGGCAGTGACTCAGGTCTATACCTTCATGGACATGGGCATTTAACCGCCCCCAAGAGGAAACCTTTCTCATATGCTCTCCGTACGAAAAACGAAGCGCTTATCGAGATGGTATTTCACGAGATAACCAATGGACAAACCAATAACTCCGCCAAGATAACGCATATTTTTTGTTTCAAACATATACTGAAAACCAAACTCGAAACCCCAAAAAACAGCGGTTGTCGCAAGCCCCGTTAACGCATACAGCACAAAAACATGGCCATCGTGCGCGGCACTGCGAGCACGAAAGCCGAAAATATAACGTTTATCCAAGATATACTTTACGACAAGTCCAATGCCTGTACCGACAAGAACTGACAGCACAAGGTCAAACGCACCCGTGTAACTTCTGCTTACGACATCTTGAGCACAAACATTTGCTATCGTCGAAACCAGCGCGAGACCTGCATATGTTGTCGCCAATCGCATTTAAAAACCTTCCATTAACACTGTCGCGGTAATAAATTCATGGGTACTATAGCAGTCAAGCGCTTTCCTTTGACCAAGCTGCGCGGCTTAACCACACTGATGCGACCAAAACAGTGGGTAAAAAATATTTTCGTCCTTGCGCCCCTGCTTTTTTCCGGCGACTTCCTAGATGCCGACGCTGTTAGCCATGCGCTATTGGCAACTCTGCTTTTCTGCTTTGCGTCTTCGGCAACCTATATTGTCAACGATATACGCGACATTGAGCCTGACCGCCAACACCCTAAAAAGTCCCACACGCGCCCACTGGCTGCGGGCATCGTATCCATACCTGAAACCATCCCTCTGCTGGCGGCACTCTACGTCGCGCTGATTTTGAGCTGGTTTATCATGTCGAAGGTTGTGCTGATTATCGCTGCCTATCTGGCCATCAGCACCGCCTATACTTTCATCCTGAAAAATCAGCCCGTAATCGACATTTTTACAATTGCGCTTGGCTTCGTATTACGCGTCTATGCCGGCGCGATGGCGCTAGCTGTGCCGGTATCCAGCTGGATGTTTGTAACCACGTTGTGTCTCGCACTGTATCTAGGCGCGATAAAACGTCGGCAAGAGCTTGTTCACAGCGGCAGTTCTGCGCGTAAAACACTGAAAAAATACTCCGTGCATTTGCTCGACCGCTACGCGGAAATATCGGCCTCTGGCGCACTGCTGTTCTACAGCATGTTTGTCATGTCGACAAAACCGGAACTAATTATGACTATTCCGTTGGTGATCTTCGGTCTGTTTCGCTTTTGGTATCTTGTCGACGCACTAAACGGAGGGGAATCACCTACCGACGCGCTCTTAACGGATTGGCAGTTACTTTGTACCGTCGCACTATGGGCTGCTATTTGTGGACACGCGGCATGGCCAATAAGGGGGTAACGATGAACTTTTCCTACGCACTAACACCTTGCCTTGCTTGGCTCACAGCAGGAACACTTAAATTTATTATCAACAGCATCAAAGCCAAAAAGCCGGCCTTTGGGCTTATTGGCTATGGCGGCTTGCCCAGCAACCATAGCGCGATTGTCAGCAGCATGTCGGCACTTATCGCACTCAACGAGGGCATCGGCCACCCCGCCTTTGGCGTGGCACTCGCTCTGGCGTTTATTGTTATTTTTGATGCCGCAAGTTTGCGTATGCAAGTTGGCAAACACGCAGCCGCCATCAACCACCTTGACACCTATGCAGGAAAACCCCTGCGTGAACAGATGGGACACAGCCTTATTGAAATCGGAGCAGGGATATTTGTTGGCATTGGCGTGGCGACCGCAGTACACGCCTGTCCTTTTGTCACTCAACTGTAAAGGGTGAATCTAGCACGCAACTGGATTCACCCTGACAGCACTACTTACATCCAGGCTTTCCCGCTGCCGCACAGGCTTTCAAGCGTTCTGCAATAGCACGCTTGAAGTGCGCTGCGTGTAGCGGCTCACCGGGCGGGAAGTCGCAAGCATCGCCCATTTTATCACCGTCGCTATCTTGCTGGCCTGCGTTGGGAATAGTAGGGCAATTGTCGACGGCATTCTCCACACCGTCTGCATCGGCATCTTGATCGAGAGGCGGCGTTTCACACGCATCGCCTTTGCCATTTTTGTCAGCATCTATCTGATCTGCGTTTGCCGTTGTTGGACAATTGTCGCAAGCATCACCCACACCATCACCATCGCTATCCAACTGATTTGCATTGGAAATCAAGGGGCAGTTGTCGGCGATGTCTAGCTTGCCGTCGTTGTCGTCATCGGTATCGGCGTTGTCGCCTATGCCGTCGAGATCGTTATCTTTTGATTCGTTTTTATCTAACGGGAACTTATCATCAACATCGAGCACGCCGTCATTATCATCGTCGGTATCCACGTCGTCAGATATGCCGTCTTTGTCGGTGTCTGGCAAAATCTGATAACTCACAACAGCCACGGAACTACGGGTGGCATCAATAGCAGAACTGCCCGCCAGCACGACCTTGCCATTCAGCATATTCGGCATAGTCGCCATCACGTAGGCGCGGTCATTGCTGTCTGCCGCAATTTTCGTGACAACTTTACCGTCATTGCTGAAGCCGACATCCAGCGCACCATTGCCATTGAAACGCAGGAGAGCAAATGCCTCTCTGGCACCGTTGGGCGTTACCATTGCAGCCGTGTATCCTCCTAGCAACAGCTTGCCGTCGCTCTGTTGAACCAGAGCATGACCGGCATCATCCCCAAGACCTACAGCCGCAGTAACCACGCCACCCACACCAAAACTAGCATCTGGCGCGCCGCTGTTATCCACACGCGCTAACAGAAAATCGCTGTAGTTACAGGCACTGGCATCGCCCGCCACACAGGTGGTTCCGGCTGCGGCGATTTTGCCGTCTGCTTGCACAATCACCGCGTTGAGCTGCTCAAGACCTGTGCCGACATGCGTAGTCAAACGCGCAATACCACCCACCCCAAAGCTGGCATCCAAGACTCCCGCGCTGGTAAAGCGCACCAAAACCGAACTCGCATCTTCACAATTGCCTGTGTCTGGATTAGCCACATTGCAGCTCGTACCAGCCACCACCAGCGCACCATTGCCCTGCAATGCCAAAGCGAAGGCCTTGTCGTGTGACGCACCTATCGGCATTTTGACCATGCCGTCGCCAGTAGTACCGAAAGTGACATCACGCGCACCTGTACTGGTGTAGCGCAACAACAAAAAGTCATAGTCACTGCACGATATTTCGTCGCCCACCGCGCAGTAATAACCCGCCGCTACAACTTTGCCATCAGCCTGTATCGCGACCGATGTTAAATAATCAAAAGAGGAACCGGCATCACGCGCTGCCGTACCTTTGCTTGCAAATGTCGCATCCACAGCGCCGCTGGCATCGAAACGCGAGATCAATGCGTCGTAATTGGTACAACCGCCCCCGACAACAGGTGCTACGCAGGTAGTACCCACTGCCACCAACTTGCCGTCGGCCTGTAAAGCCAAGCCCGCCGCCTCAAAGTGTTTACCATTCATCATCGTATTGACGACACCGCCCGCGCCAAAGGTAGAGTCCAGCGTTCCATTCATGTTGTAGCGCAGCAAAGCCAGATCATTCACACCGTTGCTGGCATAGCCGGCCACCACCGTTTTGCCGTCGGGCAACATCACCGCAGCGCGCGCCACTGTCTGTGCCGGCCCAACCGCCTGCGTCGCGATGCCAGTTCTATTGAAGCCACGATCCATATAGTCCACAGCCGGTTTTTGCCCGCCCTGCACGGTAACCGTCACTTGTGCAGGCTCGCTGTCTTTTTGGCCATCATTGGCGCGATATAAAAAAGTATCTATCGCTGTTTGCCCAATTTCCATAAAACCGAAAGCGCGGGCAGGATCGTAATCAAAGGTGCCGTCGTTTTTATTGCTGACGATGCCGCGTGTACCGGTGGTGTCAATGCTGGATACCGTGAGCTTGGCTTTGTCGCCCACATCAATATCGGTATCGTTCACCAGCACATTGCCGATGTTCGTCTTCACATTGCTTTTGACGGTATACGCAGGGTCGGCAGGGTTGACTGGGTCAGGGTTAGCGACCGGAATCGTGTCGTAGCTCAAGGCACCGGACAAAAACAAACCTTGTGTCGGCAGCGGGGCAGTCATGCCGCTGATGTTGCCGCCCCCGCCCTGTTTGGGTTGGCCGCCCATCCAGCTCACCGCCATATTGGCCAAAGTGCCACCCTTAACACCAGTATTGATGTCATAAGCCATCGTAAACACCAGCGTAGTCAGGCCGCTGCCCTTAATAACACCCTTGTTGGCTTTGTTAACGCTGTAATTGCCAGCACCGGTGCGCTCTGGTTCAGCCGCCAAGGCTAAAGTGCCACTGGCCAAGCTGCCGCCGCTAATCGTCGTGCTCACCCCTGTGGCGATAATGCTGGCAGAGCCGCCAATATTCGCAGGCACACTGCCGATGGTTACGTTGATATTGGCCACACGGCTAACATCCACATCGAGCGTCCACGGCCCATCGCCGTCGATGACGACTGTCACAATCGCACGCGATTTGTAATTCCAAGCAGTCCAAAGGGAGACCTGCGAGTTGCTACCCATCTCATTCTTGTAGTGGGCACTGAAAGTTTTTGCCGTAGAAACAGGCGTATCGAAACTGGAACTCCACTCGTTCCAGCCGTTCGGAGGCACCGTAGGCGAGGAGTCAAATATGCTGCCATCACTGCCATCCTGCACTGTGACATTGACGATTGCAGGATAACCGGCCGCCAGCAGCGTAGTCGGCACTAACGCAGCCAAGCCAACAGCCGCTATTTGCAGCAAGCAGATAAAGTAAAAAGAGGAAACGCGAGGCGTAGATGTAGACCGGTCTTTATTATATGTGGCCATATCCATAATTCCTTAAAAGTGAAATATTGTTATTGAAGTTATGCTGTTATTGGAAATAAGCAGGGTGATCGTACCATAAGATATATTTGCGTACAGAGCCTAAATGCGTATTTAGCGCCACCAAAATCACTAAAAACATGAAACTCTTTGTGTTTGGGCTGTTTTATTATTCGCAGCCCCCTATAATGCGCGCAAATACCGTCTGCAACGCCAAGTACGCCGGTTCTATTTTTTTGCTGGCGTTTTTTGTATTGCCCGAGTGGTGAAATCGGTAGACACAAGGGACTTAAAATCCCTCGGCTTCACGGCCGTGCCAGTTCAAGTCTGGCCTCGGGCACCAATATAATCAATGAGTTGTGATTTATTTTTGCATATCCGCCAACGCAGAAATAAAAAAAGCGTCAACAAAAAACAGATGCACAACACTTCATTGAGGAAACAAACACCAAGGTGTCAACTATGTTGACACCTTGACGAGCGTCACTTAACCGCGGACAGATGCTTTGTTGTTATATCACCAACCATCGCCAGCGGGTTTAAGCGCACAGCATCCGTCGAGTGGTCTGGTGCTAAATGGGCGTAGCGTATAGTCATAGCAACCACCTCATGCCCAAGTATTTTTTGCAATGCTAGGACATCGCCGCCATTCATTATGTAATGTGATGCAAATATGTGCCGTAAAACATGAGTGCGCTGACCTTTTGGCAGCGTTAGTGACCTTGCCCCCGAAAAACGTACTCCATAGCTGGTGTTAAAATTCAGCAATTGGAGAGACTGGCAAAGTCGCCTACACGGACGACACGAACCCAAAGCAATCACGTATTCATGTCTGTTTGCGCCGCCTTCAAGCTCGAATGCCTGAGCATCAAAAAAAAGCTCAATCCCTTCGCGCTTTGTCGGAAATTACTCATCAACGCATCGCGAGCCGCCTATGCAGAACTTCAGCAATTTAGCGCGGCTGCGTAACATCAGGTTAGAATTAACCTTGAAAATATAGGCAGAACAAGGGTCAAGCATGTCAGCCACAAATTTTAAAACCGAAAACAATACCTATAGAAAACTGATTGGGAACGGATTGAGCTACCGGATTCCGCGCTTCCAGCGTGATTACAGTTGGACAGACGTTGAATGGGAAGACTTGTGGGCGGATATTCTTGGCACTATTCAGGAGGACGGAGAGCCAGCCCACTACATGGGTTATCTTGTTTTGCAGTCACAAGACGAAAAAAGCTTTGATGTCATTGACGGTCAGCAGCGCCTGACAACGCTGACGCTGATCGTTTTGGCCGCTCTCAAAAATCTTAAACGGCTGGTCGAAGAACAGAATAATCCTGAAAATAATGCGCAGCGTGCAGAACAAATACGCCAAACCTACATCGGCTATCTTGATCCGGTCACGCTGGTCTCGCGCACAAAGCTTACGCTTAACCGCAATAACGACAGTTATTTTCAGACCTATCTAGTGCCGTTAGGCCATCTGCCACAGCGCGGCTTTCGAGCATCTGAACACAGTCTGCGTAAAGCATTTGAGTGGTTTGATAAGCGGATACGTGACTACGCTAAAAAAGCGGGTGGCGATGAAGGTGTTACCTTAGCTAGCCTCGTTGAAACCATGAGTGATAGGCTGTTTTTTACCGTCATCAGCGTGACGGATGAGCTTAATGCCTACAAAGTATTTGAAACGCTCAATGCGCGTGGCGTGCGTCTTTCATCTACTGATTTACTGAAGAACTATCTTTTTTCGGTATTGCACCGAAGCAATGAACACTCGCACGAAATGAAAACACTGGAAGAGCGCTGGGAGGCTATGGTGGGTCGTCTCGGTAGCGAAAGCTTCCCTGATTTTCTTAGGACGCATTGGAATAGCCAAGAAAACTTTGTGCGCCAGTCTGAATTGTTCAATGTTATTCGTGCGAAAGTCTCCAGCCGCGAAGCGGTGTTTGAATTGTTGCGTGGCATGGAAGATGACATAGATGTTTACTTGGCTTTGAGCAGCCCAGAAGGATCATCGTGGGGGCCGACTCCCAAGGGTTTTGCGCAAAACTTGAGTATGTTTAGGGTGCGTCAACCTTACCCATTATTGGTGGCTGCACACCGAAAATTTTCAGCCAAAGACTTCGATGTTTTGTTGAGTAGTTGTGTGATGATCTCGTTTCGTTACAACGTGATTGGCAGCTTGCCGGCGAACGAACAAGAGCGTGTTTATCATAGTGTTGCGCAGAACATTTCCCGTGGTGCCGTGAGTTCTGCAGCGGCGGCATTGGATGCGATGAAATCGGTTTATCCAAGCGATGATGCATTCAGCGCCGCTTTTTCAGAAAAAATTATTCGCACCAGTAAATCGCCCCGTAATTTACGTATTGTTCGCTACATCCTGTGCGCACTAGAAGCGCAAGATTATGACTTCGAGAGCGACAGATTCAACGTAGAGCACGTCTTACCCAAAAATCCAGACGCATCCACTTGGGCGGCTTTTAGCGATGACGATATTGATGCCATGGTCTACCGTTTAGGCAATATGACGCTGCTCAACAGAGGGCAAAATAGCAAGTTGGGCAACGCTGAATTTAGCGTCAAAAAACCGATGTTTGCGGCAAGTGATTTTGAACTTACTCGTAAGCTGGCCGAAGAAAACGCAGACTGGACACCGGTGCGTATTGCTATACGTCAAAAAGCGATGGCTAAAAGAGCTACAGGTATATGGCGTATTGCCCAGCTTTCTTAGTTCTGTGAGCAAGGGTGACAGTTATGACCCCATTTGCACAAGCCGCCAAAGTTGGCGTTGGCGAACAGTGCCGCGTGCGCTGCCACTAGCAGCCGGTCGGCAATGGCCTCTGCGGCTTCACTGTTTATTTCGTGCGCCAGTGCCACAAGTTTCAGCAGCAAGTGTCGCTCGACACGGTCATTTGGACGTTCAACAATCGCGTCGGATTCGGGGAATATCAGCAGCGCCGGAGATTGCTCGCGGGTGATGCCGATGGCGGGTGATCTGGCAAGGGTTGCACCTTGTGCTGTGGCGATGGGCAAAAGTGTGCTGATGGCAGATTGCAAAATCTGCTCGCGGATGGAGTTTGGCATGGTGGGTTTTCCTACAAACGGGTTAGCGAAGCACGTGCCTCTGTACCATCGCCCAGCGCAGTAATTTCACGCACGCGATAGGTGTTGCCAGCAATTTCAATGGTGTCGCCATTTATCAATAACGGCAGTCTGCTCACCGGATAACGAATGGCGTAATTGCGCGAAACGCTCAAGCCATTGAGCACATCTTCATCGGGTGCACGAAAATAAACCATGACCGCAACGCTGCCAAATACAGCGCGTGTGAGCAGCCCCGCACTGGCGGCTGCGTCATACAGAGACTCAATCACGACATCATCAATTTTACCAGCACGCCCGGGCGGTGGCACATCGGCAGCGTGACATGTGCTGTCAATTCTGGACACCAAACCTTCAGGCAACTGCCAACGTTATCGTCTGAATTATGAACACGCCTAATCTAGCTACAGCGTTTGG
>JAYVJM010000050.1:0-5268 GCA_043769275.1 Cellvibrionales bacterium
TGCGCGCCAATATTTTGAAAATTAACCCCGTATTTAACCGTCTTATTTACGCCACCAAATGCAGCATTCGAATCATCAGAAAAAGCCTGCCTCGCTTGTATGGGTGGCTCCGTTACCGCCCTGCCGCTGTGATCAAATTTTAGGGTTCGCACCCGTTCAACACCGTGGCAAGTGCAGCCTCAATAACAGAGGCATCTGCACCCGCCCTGTGCGCATGTTCGCTGATATAACGGCGAAAGCCCCGTGCGCCAGATACGTTGTGCCACAAGCCAAGCAAATGGCGCGTGAGGGCGCCTAAACTTTCTCCTTGCGCCTGTTCACGGGCGCAATATTGTGCGTACTCACGCGTGACGGCGGCACGGCAAAAAGCGGGTTTTTCATTGCCGTTTTCATTAAAGACATCCGCATCAATGCTCGCCAGAAAAGCCGTGTTGTGCCACGCCTCCCTGCCCACCATCACGCCATCAACGTGCTGTAAATGCGCCTGTATTTGCTCTGCTATGCGAATGCCGCCGTTAATAATCACATGCAACTGCGGGCGCAAATTTTTCAAACGATAAACCCAATCGTATTTTAAAGGCGGCACCTCGCGGTTTTCTTTCGGGCTCAAACCCTGCAACCACGCATTGCGCGCATGGACGATGACGGCTTGACACGGGCTGTCGGTAGCCACATCAATAAAGTGCAGAAAATGATCGAAGTCGTCTTGTTGGTCGATGCCGGTACGGCATTTGAGCGTCACAGGCAGGGAGCCGCCCTCGCCCATCGCCCGCACAGCATCGCGCACGTGCAGCGGGGTTTGCATCAAACACGCCCCAAAACTGCCGCTTTGCACGCGGTCGCTGGGACAGCCGCAATTGAGGTTAATTTCATCAAAGCCGTGCTGTTGCGCAAGGTGCGCGCAGTCGCGCAACTGTGCAGGGTCAGAGCCGCCCAACTGCAAAGCCAATGGGTGTTCTTCGGGGCTAAACGCCAGCAGCCGCTCGCGTTTACCGTGCAAAATGGCAGCGGTTGTGATCATTTCCGTGTAGAGCAAGCTGCGTTTTGTGAGCAAGCGCGCAAGGTAACGGTAATGGCGGTCGGTCACGTCGATCATCGGCGCAACCGAAAAGCGATCCGGTTTAAAAAAGTCGTTCACTGATAATCCTATAAAAAACAATGGATGCCCTGTGCTGCCGCATTAAATCCGCTGAATTTTTGAAAGCAAGCATTTTTCTTGGATGTTTAGCTGTCTAATGCGCGAGCGCATTCGCGATCCCTTTTTCAGTTAAATGAGGAAGACCCCATGATGGCTCTGATTTTCCTACTCGCAACCGCCGCCATGCTGTGTTTATACCGCCAAAAAACAACATGGGCTTACCGGCTTTTCAGTGTTGCACTGCTAACCAGCTTGTTATGGTTTTTACATCACACCTTATTTCCTTTGCCTGTTTTGTTGTAGGAGGTGCTATGTCGATGCACGCCATCAGGTTTATCAACACCCTCGGCTTGCTGGGCATCACCACGGTGTTGCTCACCGGTTTTTGTTTGCAGCTCACGCTGCATGAGCTGCCCTGCCCGCTGTGTTTGTTGCAGCGCGCAGGCTTCACCCTGCTGATGTTTGGTTTTATGTTGAACGTGCTGGAAGGCTCACGCCCACGTCATTACGCCATCATTTTATTTGCTGCGCTGTTCGGCTGCGCCGTCGCACTGCGGCAAATACTGCTGCACGTCATACCTGGCACCCCGCCTTACGGTTCGGCGGTGTGGCATTACCACTATTACTCTTGGTCATTTATCATTTTTTTTAGCAGCATACTCGCCTGTGCCGTATTGCTGTTTTTGGCGGACACCACCCTTTCACCTGAGCAAAAACAACTTCCCCCGAGCCCGTTCACGTCATTTTGCTGTTGGCTCGCCATCGCCACGACCGCCGCCAACGCCGTTGCGGCGTTTATCGAGTGCGGCCTGCACGCGTGCCCACCGAATCCCGCGCATTACTGGTTATTCAGCAATTGATCGATACCCTGCTAAACTGCGCGCCTCTTTTGTTTGGCACGAGGCGCGTAGCCGGAGCTAGCATGAAAAACCCCCAAACCCTGTACGACAAATTATGGAACAGCCACCTCGTCAAACAACGTGACGACGGCACGGCGTTGATCTACATCGACTGCCAATTGCTGCACGAAGTCACCTCACCGCAAGCCTTCGACGGCCTGCGTTTGGCTCATCGCAAACCGTGGCGCCTTGATGCAAACCTCGCCACGCCCGACCACAACGTACCCACCACGTTTGCCGAACGCGCCGCCGGTGTGGCAGGCATCGCCGACGAAATTTCGCGCATACAAGTACAAACGCTGGATGAAAACTGCAATGAGTTCAGCGTGTTGGAATTCAAAATTAACGATGCACGCCAAGGCATCGTGCATGTAGTTGGGCCCGAAAGTGGCGCGACACTGCCGGGCATGACCATCGTGTGCGGCGACTCGCACACCTCCACCCACGGCGCATTTGGCGCACTGGCGCACGGCATTGGCACATCGGAAGTCGAACACGTACTCGCCACACAATGTTTGATCCAGAAAAAAATGAAAAACATGCTGGTAAAAATTGACGGCAAACTGGGCGCAGGCGTGACCGCCAAAGATGCCGTACTGGCGGTGATCGGCAAAATCGGCACCGCCGGCGGCAACGGTTACGCCATTGAATTTGCAGGAGACGTGATTCGTGCGTTGTCGATGGAAGGCCGCATGACCGTGTGCAACATGGCCATCGAAGCCGGTGCGCGGGCGGGCATGGTGGCGGTGGACGACACCACGCTCGACTACGTGCGCGGGCGCACCTATGCCCCCAAAGGCGCGCAGTGGGATTTAGCCGTAACAGCGTGGCGCAACTTGCACAGCGACGCAGGCGCACACTTTGATTGCGTGGTCGAACTGCGCGGCGAAGACATCCAACCGCAAGTGACGTGGGGCACATCCCCTGAAATGGTGTTGCCCGTCACCGGCCGCGTGCCAGGCCCAGCGCAAGCTGCCGATGCCACCCAGCGCGCAGCGTACGCACGCGCACTGGTTTATATGGGCTTGAAGGCCAATCAAACGATTGAATCCATTGCGCTGGATCGTGTATTTATCGGCTCCTGCACCAATTCGCGCATTGAAGATTTACGCGAAGCCGCACACGTCGCCAACGGGCGCACAGTCGCTGCGACAGTTAAACAAGTGCTGGTTGTGCCAGGCTCGCAACGCGTTAAAAAACAAGCGGAAGCCGAAGGGTTACACACCATTTTTATCAACGCCGGCATGGAATGGCGCGAGCCAGGCTGCTCCATGTGTTTGGCCATGAATGCCGACAAACTGGAGAAAGGCGAACACTGCGCCTCCACCTCCAACCGCAATTTTGAAGGCCGGCAAGGTTTCGGTGGGCGCACGCATCTGGTTAGCCCCGCGATGGCCGCCGCCGCCGCCGTTGCTGGGCATTTCGTCGACGTGCGTCGTTTATTAGCAGGAGACGCTGTATGAAGCCGTTCAGCATACACAAAGGGCTGGCCGCGCCGATGGACAGAGCCAATGTCGACACCGACATGATTATTCCCAAACAGTTTTTGAAGTCGATCAAACGCACCGGCTTTGGCGTGAACTTGTTCGATGCGCTGCGTTATTTGGATGTCGGCGAACCTGGGCGCGACAACAGCAAACGCCCGCTGAATACAGAATTTCCACTTAATGCCCCGCGCTACCACGGCGCGTCTGTGTTGCTGGCACGCGAGAATTTCGGCTGCGGCTCCTCGCGTGAACACGCCCCGTGGGCGCTGGATGATTACGGCTTTCGCGCCATCATCGCGCCGAGCTTTGCCGATATTTTCTACAACAACTGCTTTAAAAATGGCCTGCTGCCCATTGTGTTGCCCGCCGCTGCGGTCGATCAATTATTTGCCGAACTGCACGCCAGCGAAGGCTACACGCTCACTGTCGATTTACCCGCGCAAAAAGTCATCACCCCCACGGGCGCGTCTTTCGCGTTTGAAGTCGATGCCTTTCGCAAACACTGCCTGCTAAACGGATTGGACGATATCGGCCTGACGCTGCAAGACGAAGCGGCGATTCATACCTTTGAAGCAAAACACCGTGCGGCTGCACCGTGGCTGTTTGGGCGGTTTTAATCATGAGCAAAAAAATTCTTGTCCTGCCCGGCGACGGTATCGGCCCTGAAATCGTGACGCAAGCCGTGACGGTGCTGGAAGCGGTCAGCAAAAAATTCGCGCTCGGCATCCGTTTGTTGCACGGCGCCTTGGGCGGCGCCGCCATCGATGCCTACGGCTCGCCCTACCCTGACGTAACGCACGCGCAAGCGACAGAGGCAGATGCCATTTTGCTCGGTGCCGTGGGCGGCCCCAAATGGGACGCGCTCGACACCAGCATCCGCCCCGAAAAAGGCCTGCTGGCCATACGCGCCCGCCTCGGCCTGTTTGCCAACTTGCGCCCCGCGCTGTTGTACCCGCAACTGGTGGCGGCCTCCTCATTGAAGCCGGAAATCGTGTCTGGCTTGGATATTTTGATCGTGCGTGAGCTTAACGGCGGCCTGTATTTTGGCCAACCACGCGGCATACGCACACTGGAAAATGGCGAACGCGAAGGGTTTAACACCGCCGTTTATAAAGAAAGTGACATCGAACGCATAGGCCGCGTCGCCTTTGATTTAGCCCGTGCGCGCGGCAAAAAGCTGTGCTCCATCGACAAAGCCAACGTGCTGGAAGTGACCGTTTTGTGGCGCGAAGTGATGGAACGCCTCGGGCGCGAATACCCGGATGTCACGCTCTCGCACATGTACGTCGACAACGCCGCCATGCAGCTCGTGCGGGCGCCGAAGCAGTTCGACGTGATGGTGACCCCCAACATGTTCGGCGATATCCTGTCCGATGCGGCGGCGATGCTCACGGGCTCGATCGGCATGCTGCCGTCGGCCTCCATCGGCGAAGGCAACAAGGGCCTGTATGAGCCGGTGCACGGTTCGGCGCCGGATATCGAAGGCAAGGACATCGCCAATCCGCTCGCCGCGATCCTCTCGGCGGCCATGCTGCTGCGGCACAGTTTCGGACGCGGCGAGGACGCGGGGCGGATCGAGCGTGCGGTGCGCTCGGTGCTGGCCGCTGGCTACCGCACCGCGGACATATTCCAGCCGGGGCGTGAAAAAGTCGGCACTGCAGCGATGGGAAGCGCGGTACTCGCAGCCCTGAGATAATCCCCGCCTATGGCCGAGTCCTCCGAGCTGAAGAAGATCGGGCGTTAC
>JAYVJM010000051.1:0-6167 GCA_043769275.1 Cellvibrionales bacterium
TCGACAGGCTCAGGGCGAACGGGGGCATCAATTTGCGAAGTCATTTTTAACCGCATCCTTAGCCTTCAATTCCTCTGCGCTTTTAGGCCGCCACAGAGCTTGTGCGCTAAAACAATGCCATGCCCAGCGGCTCCAGTTAATGCACGCGAATACAATCCACAGTGACCACGCCAGCATCACAACGCGATACACCCACATGGGTGTAGAGATGGTCCAAGCTTGCGGCAGGGTGTCAACTGATTGATCTTGATACCATTGCAATAAGCGCGCTGTGGAGCCGTTGCCTGCAACTTGCATGTCGGGGGATGAGAGCAGGCTCATCGGGATGGTTCCGAGTAAAGAGCCCAACGCCAGCAGCGTTAGCAACACCAACGCGACTTGTAGGGTATTAAATTTTCCGCGTGTGAAGGTGTTAATGTCTAATTTCGCACGGTATGCCATCGCAAAAAACCAGATGACCAACAGCAAGCTGCCTGCACTATTGATGGTGCTCATGCCAAGCCCTAGCAGAAGCCATTGCCACGTTTTTACGGGTGTCATTCGCGTGTAGCCGAGCGCGAACGAAGCGGCAAGCACGATAAGTAATACGCCCCAAAACAGCAACGCAGGCCCCATTGCGGGGCCGCCTGCTAACAGCAGCCAACGGTTGGCGGACGGGGATACGTCAATTTGGATATTGCTGGCCGCTTCGCCCAGTGCTAGCGCGGGCGTGCTGTCGTGCCAGCCAATACCGTTTAATTGCCGCCATTCCACATGAATTTTTTGCGTGCCAGGGTGCAGATTCAGACGCAGTTTTTCGCCGCTCAGTGGATTGCTTTGCGCGATGCCGTCCAACGTTACTGCCAACAATTGGCTGTTGGGAGGCAGTGTTAATGCCCATTCGCCACCTTGCGAGCTGCGCATGACAATATCAAGTGTCATGTGACCTGCACGGGCACCGGGCGTGTAATTCAAATGGACTGATTCGATGGTGTGCGTTGCGCCATCTACGGCCACAGGGCGCTGCACGGCCAATGTCAGGCTTTCGCCCGGCCAAGGTTGCCAAGTTGGCAGCATCGCGCTGTCTGCCTGTTGTTTGATCGGTGGCAGGCCGCTGAAATCCACATGCCAGATGGGGGAAACGTCAAACCGCCATATTTCAACCCATGGTTGTTCGGTGGCGGCTTTCAGGTTGATGTGGGCATTTTGTTTGAGTGAAGAATGCCAGCTAAATGTTTGATCGCTTGCGCCCATCGCCACTTGTACTTTCCCGTCTTGCATGCGAATGCCGCCAGTGAGCACGGCTTCATCTGGCAGTGTGTTTACAACCAGAGAAATGGCTCCTTGTTGTGGGGAAATGCGTTCGACGACGGTGTCTAGCGTCCATTCCAAGCCGAGGTTAATCGTTCGCGTAACCGTCACAAAAACCGGTGCTTGCACGGGCTGCAATTGCGCGGCTTGCCCTGCTGTAGCGGTTTTCTGTTCACGGCGAAGCTCAAGGTTGCCGCTAGGCGCAAAGCCGTCGACCAGCCCAGATACCTCCCATCCTCTGGCTACAACGCGTATGTTGTGTGTGGCCAACGTAAAAGGCAGTTGCATGGTATCGGTAGGTGCTTCGCCTTCCAGAACTACGCTGTGTGCGCCGACCGGCAAGGCTAGCCAGAGCGCGCCTTCGCTGCCGCGCAACAGGCTAATCGCGTTTTTACCGTCGACTATCACGGCGCGTGGTTGCCATTGCGCCAATTTCACCGGCAGTGGCACGGCGACATTGCTGTAGTTATTGATGGCTAGCTCTATGCGCAAGCTGTTCTCATTGATCTGTAAAAGGCTTGTGTTGATGGCTGCGCAGTCTGGGGCGCAATCGGGCGCGAGCAGCAGGCGGCTTTCCAGCTCAGTCAGAAACGCGGGTGGCGGAAAGCCATCTGCGGCTAGAGCAGGTTTACTCCATCCGCCAGAAAGTAGGGCGAGCATAATGATCAACAGCAAAGGCGATGCAGCAGCGTTTGCTAATGATGTAGGTTCGCGTGCAGGGCATAAAAGCGGGCAGGCGGCGCGTAACAATATGCCTGCAAAAAAGAAGATCAACAGCACGGATAGCAAACGCAAAGTGCTATAGGCCGCAGGCGATAACCAATACAAGTGCAGGTTTTGGCTGGCAATGACAGAGCCGTTCCAGCGCAAGTCAACGGTTTGCCATTCCCACGCAGGCAGCCCTGGGCCTGTTTGGATTTTGGCGGTGCTGTCGTAGCCGGTTTTGAGTGCTGGCATGGGCGGTGGCGGGGTGCTGGCTAAGCTGAACATTTTGCGCTGCGCACGCACGGCGCCTGCCATCATGGCTTCGTTGGCTCGGGCAGCAGTTGGTGTGGCATCTTCGGCTTGTGCTTCAGTTGCCGTTTGTATTTGCCACGGTTTTTCCAATTGTGGGTACATGGCAAGTCGCACTTGTGTTATCGAAAATTGCACGATGAACATAACCAGCAGAACGAAACTGAGAGACAGATAGAGCGTAAGGGCGCGTTGAACTCGACCCTGTGGTAGAGCGCGTAACAAGGCCAGTGCCAGCAGGGCGTTTAACCAGATAAAAATGGGTGCGCCACCGGCGTGATAGCTCAATAGCAGTGCTGCCAACGCGGTGATGCCAGCGGTCATGCCCAGCAGCCGCAGACTGGTGGCGGCGATAATCAGAACCACAAAAATAGCCCACAAGTTCCAGCGCGCTAACCATGTGCTGTTTTCGCTGTCCGCTCCATTGGCGTGTAATAGCAGCCAGCCAGGTGGTACGTGCAAAAGCGCGGATACCTGTGAAAAATCGGTTTGCCAACCGCTGGCGGAAAGCGTTTTTTTGATAGGTTCAAAACGGCTCAGGGCTGTGAGATTTAAAGCGCCTTGGCGTAATTCAATACCTGCTTTTTCTGCGGTTTTAGGGGCGTTGCTGAGTGTGGTGATGAGTTGCGGTTCGCCGTTGACGTTGGCACTGCCCAGAGTGTAACCCTCAGCCATTACAAAACGTGCAGCGCGGTTTAAATTGCCGTTAATACGGTCGCGTATTGTGTAACCGTTGCCGTCAAACGCCAGCCACATATCGCGTACTAATCGTAATTGATCGGGCGTGGAAGCTGTGTCACCGCGTTGCTGTACGGTCAGTTGCAAATCATTTGTTGTACGCATTAAAAAAGCGGGCAATGTGCGCCAGGTTTCTGGCAGTTCTGTTTGTGATGGGTCTATGGCTGGTGCTCCACTGACAGACACACGCCGCAAGCTGCTATCTTCGGCAAACACCCACACTTCTTCCGCAGGCCAATCTTCGCTCGTTTTTTTACTGGCGAAACGCAGTGGCTGGCCTTCAAAGCGACTGCGCAAATGTACTGTCCACTGGCCGGCGCGTACCTGCATTCGTAGCTGGCCGTCGGCTTCAATACGCGCGGGTAGGGGAGAGTCAAAATTGATCACTTGTGATCCGTCCAGCAAAAATTGCCCGAGTGTGATTTCGCGGTCATGACCCGCTACGGCCAGCCGCAACTCCGTGTTCATCTCTATTGGAATGCCGTCATCTAATTTTCGGAAAACTTGCACCTTGAGGCTGTCTGCATCGGCATCCGTTGGTGCCGTTGTGGTTTTGCCTAGTAGTAAAAAACCCTGCTCGTCCAGCGTGGTGGCCAATGGTTTCCCTTCAACGGTCAGGCTCACCAATGCGCTGCTAGAGGGCAGTGCTAAACGGCTCGGCAGTTCCTCCCACGTTATGCTGCCGTGCAGGCTATATTCGCCCGCGTTCAGCCATAGGGCGGGGCGGCCATCGTGCGCGACAACCTGCGCCGCGTACTCGTTGTTGCCGTCGTGGAGGCGCGTGTCGCGTGGCCAGTAGCGCTCTTCGCCCGGGAGGATTACCCAGCCTGGCGCAAATAATTGCCCTGTTTGTGAGAATTGGGCTGCGTTGGCGCTGGCATCTATCGACAAGCGTCCAGGCCATGCGCACAGCCGTTGGTCAAGTTGCGTAATGTTGCGCGGGCAGTTGATATCGCGGTGTTTATCCAGCACCCAACTGCGCCAGCCCTGTAGCTGTGCGGGTATAAAAATCGTTGCGTCGGCATGGATGCTGGTCGTGCTGGTTGGCGTATCGTTGCTGTTGGCAAAGGCCGACACGCTGAGGCTCGCCATGGCGATCAGCCAGTAAATAAACCGTAACTTTTGCACGACGGACTTCTTGAGTGACGATGGCATACAGGTTCCTTGTGGATCATTCATGGCGAAACAAGAAAGGCGCGGATATTGTCAGCCACCTGTGTTATTGCTGCTTGCCGTGCTTTAAGGCTGGCCCATGCGGTGTGCGGTGTAATGATGAGATGGGGAATATCGGGTGCTAGCAAGGGGTGATCAACGGGTGGCGGCTCTTGGCTTAATACATCCAGTGCGGCACCTCGGATGCGGTTTGCACGCAGTGCCGATGCCAGTGCTTTCTCGTCAATCAAGCCGCCGCGTGCAGTGTTAATCAGCATGGTCTCTGGCTTCATCAAGGCAAATTCAGGCGCACCGATCAGCTTCGTTGTTTGTGGCGTTAGCGGGCAATGCAGGCTAATAACATCGGCTTCTGATAGGCACTCATGCAGCGGCCTTCGCAAAATGCCGTCTTGTGTGCCGGCGGGTTCACCCACACGGCTGGCGGCGATCACGCGCATGTTCAACGCTGCCTGCGCAGCATGCGCCACGGCGCGACCAAGCTCACCATACCCTACAATCAACAGCGTTTTGCCGGCCAGCTCTATGACGGAGTAATCCAGTCGACAGAAAAATGGGCTTTTGCTCCATCCTCCCTGTGTGATGAGTTTTTGATATTCGGGCAGGCGTATAGCGAGTGCCAGCATCAACGCCAGCGTATGCTGTGTGACGGATTGTGTGGCGTAAGCGCATGCATTGCGTACGGTAATGCCGCGTGCGGCAGCGGCGACGAGGTCAATGTTATCGGTGCCTGTGGCCGTTGAGGCAATCAAGCGCAGATTAGGACACTGCGCGAAAATCGTCTCGTTGAGCACGCACTTGTTGGTAATGACAATTTCGGCATTTTTTAGGCGTGTGCCAATGTCAGCGGGCGGGGTGAGATCGTAGACAGTGAGCGGCGTAAGTAACTGGATGGCACTTAGATCAACATCCTTGCCAACCGTGGCGGCATCAAGAAACACGGCAGGCTTTGTGAAGCAGGGAGTGTTCATAGCGGATCACCTTCGATGAAGCCCGCCGAAAGAGTGCAGTTTCCCTCTGTGTTCTTGCGGCTGTGCGGGGCTGGATGGCAAGTATATGATGAGCGCATCTGAAGTTTCTTGTTGAACAGTATGACTTTGCAAGCACTTTCTTTAAAAAACGGCCTTATTGATTGGGCGAAAGTAGACACTGTGCTGTTGGATATGGACGGTACTTTGCTTGATCTTCACTTTGATAATTACTTTTGGCAAAGCCATTTGCCTAATCATTACGCGCAAAAGCACAAAGTAGATGTCCTTCAGGCAAAGGCTCTGCTGGAGCCGCGTATGGCGCGGGAGGAAGGTACGCTGAACTGGTATTGTCTCGATTTTTGGAGCCGCGAACTGGGCGTTGATATTATTACGCTTAAGCGCGAAGTGAGCCATTTGATTCGGCCGCATACGTACGCGCTTCGTTTTTTACGAGCACTCAGAGCCGCAAAAAAAGACGTGTGGCTGGTGACGAATGCGCACAGCGATAGCGTGAACCTCAAGCTGGAGCACACGCCGCTGGCTTCATGGCTGAATCGTATCGTCACATCCCATACAATGGGGTTTCCCAAAGAAAAAGCGGAATTTTGGTCTGCCTTACAAGTGGCGCATCCCTTTGAAAAAATGCGCGCATTAATGGTGGACGACAACATCAGCGTCTTGCGTGCTGCGCGTACTTATGGCATTGCACAGTTGCTGTGTATCGTAAAACCCAGCAGTGCCGCGCCTGCGATACCCGTGACAGAATTCCAAAATTTGCATGGTTTTGATGAGCTACTTGCTCACGATGCTTAACGGCATCTGTGCTGCGCGACAGCATCACACTGATTGAATTTCATTGAGACAAACCCATGCAAAACACGCAACATGACATGTGCTGTCAATTCTGGACACCAAACCTTCAGGCAACTGCCAACGTTATCGTCTGAATTATGAACACGCCTAATCTAGCTACAGCGTTTGGTG
>JAYVJM010000052.1:0-15593 GCA_043769275.1 Cellvibrionales bacterium
TCCCTTCGCGCTTTGTCGGAAATTACTCATCAACGCATCGCGAGCCGCCTATGCAGAACTTCAGCAATTTAGCGCGGCTGCGTAACATCAGTTATTTAGCCTCATTAGCTGGTTGCCTCTTTATGCCTGCGAAATTCTCTGGCGATGGGTCGCTTTTGGCGGGCTTTGCTTGGGTCTCTGGCATTTCTGTGGGCTGATGACTGGCACCAAGGATCGCTACCGATATTTTGTCTTTGTGACCGTGCTTTCTTTGCCTCTTTGTCTTAGTGCGCTTCGCAATGGTCAATCGAGTGCCCATTTAGCCGCCTGCTTAGTTCTGGCCGCTTGTTGTTTGCACAAGCAGCATTGGTGGTGGGCTACGCTATGGCTTAGCTTGGTACTTGTCTGCAAGCCTTTGGGTTTTTTGGCGATTGGGCTGGCAGTGATGGCATTTCCACATCTCATGCTACGAGCGGCAATGGGTACAGCTATTGTTTTGCTGAGTCCCTATTTATTTGCTCAGGCTCTTTACGCCAATGAACGAGGCTAACAGTTACGTAATGCTGGTACCCGCTGGGGTTGTGGGCCGTTATGGCACATTGAGCATGGGTCGACATGGACGGTCAGAATTATCGTTGCCATATCGCTGTCGATGATCTTTCTATCAGAGATAGTTAGGGTAGGCTGGGGCAATTACAGCGCAAATCAATTTGACAAGGCATGGTATACAATTATGACGCTTGTTTTCCTCGGAATGCTGCTTAATCAAAGGCAGATGCAGATTCAACCCCTGAGCGCATAACAACGTAACTGGCATGTGTTGCTGCATTGAATCTGCTGGCATTTTGCACGTAGATGTTTTTTTGATTGACGCTTGATTTGTTCAGCGGCAGTAATTACAGCCTCATTGCTTACCTGTTTGATGTTGGTTGTGCAATGTCCTCCACTTACGGCATTAGCATTTCCTCTGCGTGTGCCCGCGAATGTGCGCTGATGCGTTCGCCGCCGATCATGCGGGCAATTTCAGCGATGCGATCTTCGCTTTCCAATGCCTGTAGTTGCGTTTCCATTTGCTTGCCAACGAGGTGTTTTTGTACCCGCAGGTGTTGATGTGCGCGTGCGGCCACTTGTGCTTGATGGGTGACGCAGAGCACTTGACCGCGTTCGCCGAGTTGGCGCAGAAGATCGCCCACGACGAGGGCTGTACTGCCGCCGATGCCGACATCCACCTCGTCAAACACGAGGGTGGGTATGCGTGATGTGAGCGCAGTGACGACTTGGATAGCTAATGAAATACGCGACAACTCTCCGCCAGAGGCAATTTTGGCCAGTGCGCGTGGTGGCGCATCCGGCTGGGTGCTGATGAGAAACTCAACGTGTTCTAGTCCGTGTGCCGCAGGCGACATATCGGCTAGAGAATGGAGTGCCACTTCAAAAAAGCAGTGTTCCATTTTTAGTCGGCGCAATTGCTCGCGCACCCGTGCAGCCAATGATTTGGCTGCTTTTTGGCGTTTTTTGCTGAGTTGGCAGGCAATATGCTGATAGTCGGCTTCCAGTGCGGTGAGCGATTGATCTAATGCTGCGATGCTGTCTGCGCCGCCCGTTAATGCCCGTAGCTCATCGGATAATTGCTGATGCAATGCGGGCACGTCGCGGGCGGCAATTTTGTGTTTGCGCGCCACGTCAAACAGTAAGCTCTGGCGTTGTTCGACTTGCTGTAGCCGCTCTGGGTTAATCACGAGGCGGTCGCGGTAACGCTGTATATCGTTGACAGCTTCATCGACCTGTATACAGGCACTTGTGAGCATGTCCGCCACCGAGGGTAGCTGTTCTGCTAACTCGCTGTGTTGTAGCAGGTGCAGTGCTTGCGCCAGTGCTTGGCGTACATTGAATTCCTCACTTTCTGTACATAACTGCAATAAAACAGCGCTGCTCTCGATCAGGCTCTCTGCGATTGTTAGCTGTTTATGTTCCGCATCTAACTGTTCAGCTTCGAGGGGCTGTGCGGCTATTTTGTCTAGCTCATCGACTTGATATTGCAGCAGTTGTACGTGGGCATTGCGCTCATCGTCCAGCTCACGCAGCGCGCGTAAGCGGCCGGCTTGTTGTTGCCATTGCGCAAAAATGGCATGCAATTTGCCGGTGAGCGGCGCGTGGTTGCCAAATTCGTCCAGCAGGCGGCGGTGGGTATCTTTGTGGAGCAGCGACTGGTGTTCGTGTTGGCTGTGGATGTCGATCAGTAGCTCGCCCAGCTCGCGCAATTGTTGTAAGGTGGCGGGTTGGCCGTTGATATACGCGCGCGAGCGACCCTCACGGGCAATGACGCGCTTTAGCAGGCACTGGGCATCGTCGGCGGCTGCGGGGAAGTCGTGGGTTTGCAGCCATAGTTGTGCCTGCGTTTGTTGGGCTATGTCAAAACAGGCGCAGATGTCGGCGCGTTCTTGGCCGGGCGAAATCGCTTCGACATCAGCGCGATCGCCAAGTGCCAGCCCTAGGGCATCCAACAAAATGGACTTTCCCGCACCGGTTTCACCGGTGATGGCGGTCATGCCTGCGCTGAAAGTATGTTCCAGCGCGCGCGCAATGGCGTAGTGGGTAACGGTCAACTGTAGCAACACGGCACAATCCATTTGATGTAGCAGTGTTTATTTATACAGTATTTTTACGAGGCGGCGCAAGTTTTTGTTGCGCACGGTTTAGCTCTGCTGATAAAGCGCCGAGCCAATAGACCCATCAGCAATGCAGTACAGGCGTAGGTCAGCACAATCACGGGGCCGGCTGGTAAATCGCGCCACATGGAAATACCAATGCCGATTGTGGTGGCGAGCGCACCGGTAACTACCGTCGTTAGCAGGGCGATTTTGGGTGCGCGCGGCAGAAAAGCAATGGCGGCCAATGCCGGCATGACTAGGCTGGCAAACACCACAAATACGCCGGCAATATGCACGGATGGCGTGATGGTGGCGGCAAACAGCAGATAAAAACCACTGCCGCTGCGCAGGCGCGGGAAACACCACCACAGCAAAAATACCAGCACATACAGTGGGGCGTACACCAGTAGTTTTTGCCACGTCACAAACAAAATTTGCCCAGACAGTAAGTCTTGTAGCTCTTCAGAACCGTGCGCTTGTGTAGATAAAAGCAGCAGCGCCAGCGTAGATGCCAGCACGTATGCGCAACCAATGAGTGCTTCTTGGCGTTTGGGGAAAACGCGCTCCAATAGGTGAAAAAGCAGGCCGCCCGCTAAGGCAAATAGCAGTGTGGACAACTGCAACAGCCACGGGTTTTCCGTATACAGACTGGCCAGCAAAGCCCCAAGACCGGCTATTTGCGCAATGGATAAATCAATGAAAATGATGCCGCGCTTCAGTACTTCCATGCCCAGCGGGGCGTGCATCAGTGAAATGATCAACCCCGCCGCTAGCGCGGGTCCGATAATCTCCAAAAATGCTAGGTTATTGAGCATATTGTCCTTTATGCCGCTGGGGCTGCTAGTGTTTTGGCTGGTGGTGTTTTGGTGTTGATTTTTTCCAAGGCTTGCAGGGTTTTATCGAAGAGCGCGAACAGGTCAGGCACGCTGCTGTCTTTGTCGACGCTGTAGGGCAAAATTAACGCAGGCGCGCCGGTTTTTTGCGACAGCCAATCGGAGGCATCGGCCGGCTCAAATGGTGTGCGCACAATGGCGCTCACTTTTTGATCGCGCATCAGTGCCAGTAATTTTTGCAGGTGGCTAGGGGTGGGTGGCACGCCAGGCAAAGGCTCCAATGTGGCGATCATATCCAGTTGTAGCCATGTGGCTAGATACACCCAGTCGCTGTGATGGCTCACCAGCTTCATGCCTTTCAGCGCATTAGCCCGAGTTTGCCAACCTGCCAGTGCTTGTTGCCAACGTGCGATAAATAGGGCGTTTTTTTGTTTGTATTGCGCGGCGTGCGTTGGGTCTAGAGCGAGCAGGCGCGCAGTGATGGTGTTGGCGGCCAGCGCGATATTGCGTGGGTCTAAATGCGAGTGTGGATTGCCCTGTGGGTGTACGTCGCCTTGGCTGCGATCAACGCTGGCGGGTTTTTCTTGCAGCGTGATGACGTCCGCGATCATAAGATAGCCGTTGGAGCCTGGCGCAACGTCCCCATTGCCTGCTTTTTCCAGCAAGGTTGGCAGCCAGCCCACCTCAAGATCAGCGCCTGAGCACACCAGCAATTTGGCGCGGCGCATGGCGGCAATTAGGCTGGGTTTGGCGGTGATGTGGTGCGGGTCTTGCCGTACGGTGGTGGCGGATTTGATGTCGGCCAGCTCGCCGGCCAGCTCATTAACCAATGCCGCCCACTCCGGCTCACAGCTCAACACGTCAAGTTGGCTCGATGCAAAAACAGGAGCCAGTAAAAGCAGGCACGAAAACACCCCAGCGAGAAAAAATACGCTTTTTTTGCTTCTGCTCATCATCCGATCTCCCTTAATTGTGAGTGTTGCACAAAACAATGAAAGCTGTTTGCATTGAGCTTGTCGAAGTGCATTCAAGCCGCCCCTCGACAAGCTCAGGACGAACGGGGTCTTACGTAACAGCACTTAATAATTGTGTGCGCCGTGCGCGCCTAAACTCATGGTGTAATTGAGTAATATTTGGTTGTCTGTATTGCCGCGCGCCAGCTCTTCACGGTTGAATTGCAAACGAATGCGGCTGAACTCGCTATTGTCCCATTGCAGCATCAGCGCCCAAGCATTTGGGTTAAGGCCGTCTGCCTCCAGCGGGCTGCCCATCAAACTTTTCGATACCGTCGTTGTATCCAGCCGGCTGTAGCGGATGCCTGTTTTCCACTGTGGCAGAAAACGCCATGCCGATTGCAAATACCAACCGGTGTTGCGGTTATTCATGTCCACGTAACCGTTATTGCTGGGCATGTATTGGGTGCTGCCGTCGTCATCGCGGTGAAAATACTCGGCCTGCGCCGTTACTTCATTGACGTTGCGGTTGCCGTCGGGTGTCCATGTGTAACGCACATCGGAAATCCATAAGGCGCTGTCGCCTTTGAAAGACAGTTCTTTATCGTTGGTCTGGCGGTTGTCGGCATGGCCATCCAGCCTGTATGCGCCTACGCGCCAGCTTTGGTTTTCGCCAATATCTCCACCTACGCGGCCATAAGCCGAGCGGGCTTCTGCGCCGTTGCCGCTGGCATCGCCAAACGGAAAGGCATCGCCACGAAAGAGGCCGCCACCGATTTCTGTATAGATTTCGAGCGGTAGAATCCAGTTTAGTTCTGCGCCGTCATCGTTGTATGCGTTATTGAGAAAGGCGCGATACGGCAGAGGCCTGTCGCTGAAGTCGTCGGTGTGGGTGTGTTGTTCATTGAGATAGCCCAGTGTCCACAATGCCCGTCCCGCACGAAAACTGGCGCCTGCTGGCAATAATTTGCCCGGCTGATTGCGGATAAAAGCCTCCTCCGTTTCTATGTTGTCTTGGCCGTCCTCATTCAGCACGGCTAAGGTTAAGCGTCCGGCGAATTTGTCATCAATGGGCGCGGCAAAACTGAGTTCAGACTCGCCCAAAGAAAAACCCTGTTTGCCTCGCACACCCTCGTCGCCCACGCCAAATCCGGCAAACTCACTATTTTTACGCGAGTAGTTTTTGTAGCCGCCGTTGAGCACCAAGCCTATCGCTGGATTAAACGCATTGGCTGAGGCGCTTGTCGACGCGGCAGCAGGTGGCACGGCGGGTGTAAAGGCAACAGCCGCTGGGAGGGTGTTTTGGGGCGCAGGTTCTGCGGCGGCGGTTGGGCTGGGCAATACAGTGGGGGCTGCGCTTTCTACGCGCATCAGCTTATTTTCAAGTTCGGCGATACGCGACTCGTAGCTGCTGCGCATGTGCGCTAACTCAGTGCGCAGTGCGGCGATGTCGGCGGCTTGTTGGCTGGTGTCTACGGTGCGATTTTTGAGTGGCTCTGCCCACGTTGTAGTCGAAAAAAGCACGCTGATGAAAGTCCACCGTGCAGCATAAAAAACACGAGCCATAGCTCCTCCAATTGAAACAAATCGATTTGTATACGGCCCTGTTTTCAGCCAGCGGTGATAAATAGGAAAAGCGGCGCTCTTATTCTATCGGCAGGCTTTTATGAAATGGCGGGTTTATGGGCATTGTGCAGGACATCAATTAAATAGTCTTCCGCCGCAAAACGTGTTTCTAGTGCCAAGCCTAATACAGATAAGTCATGCGTTAAATCAGATTTTGGCTTTAGCGACATACATTTATCGTGGAAGTTAAGGACGATGGCGGTTGTTTTTGCAATTACGGTATACAGCCGTTCCACCATCTCAACATGACCGTCGCGAAAGAGCGCCGATTCCTGCAGCAGTTGTTCGTAAATTTCAAAATGCCCCGCTGAGACATAATCCACCAGTACCTCACAAAAGCCTTGGAAATTTTTTTGTTGGGGATTGATGATATCTGTCGTGTTTGTAGAGGAGCTTTGTAGCTCGCTGACCGTGCAAAAATGCACCAGTAGAGCTTTGCGTTCAGACAGCCAGCGTTCTAACAGTGCGCTGACTTCGTTCCAGCATTGTTTTACATCGTGAGTATTGCGTAGCATGACTTAACATCCCTTCTGGTGTGCTTGCCGGTGTTGGCGAGTGACGAAATGATCGGTGCGTACTATTTTTTGGCTGTTGCGCCGTGACAAAAATGTTGTGCGTGCCTCTGTGACGATAGCCCAGCTATGGCGAGCGTACAAGCGTGAACATTTTGTGCAGATAACGCTTCACGATTTGCGCATGATTTGCACAGTCGCTATAAGCGCAAATCCGATGAAAGCGATTAACGACAAGCCGGCGATGCTAATCCCTAAAAAAGACCAACTGACCTCAGCGCAGTTGCCGTCGCCCATAAACAGCACTTTTATGGCCTGCTGCAACGGAAAATTTTGAAATAGATAGGCAAGCCCTGGGCCACAGGCCGGCACTTGATCTGCGGGCAAGTGTTGCAGCCACACCTGCCTGCCTGCGAGTAGGCCGCCACTGCCTGCCGCCAATAGCAGAAGGCAGCCCCACAGCCGTTGCCCTGTGCGTTTTGGGTTAAGCATCGCGGCGACAAAGGCGAGCAGCGCGATAGAAATCATACATGCACGTTGGGAAATACACAGTGGACATGGGTGCTGCCCCAGTACTTCTTGCAGATATAGAGCAACAGCCATCGCGCCTACGGCGGCGGCGGCCATGATAAAAAACAGTGCGCGGCTTGAGGGTATCCGGCTTGATATTGGACAACACGGGCGGGGATCAGATGGGCAATTCATGCTTGCTAAACTCGTTGCTGTTGGCGTATTGCGGCGGCACAGAAGCCAATGGTGTAACAGAAGCCAATGGTGTAAGAGTTAGCATACAGGCAAGTGGCAATCGCGCAACCATTGCCGTGCCGCCATAGCTGGCGGTTGTGATGGTCGTGGTCTTAAATGCAATGGATGGGCATCCCGTAAAAACGCATTAGCTGCGGGAAATTGAAGTAACGGGAGTGGCGCGTGGCCGTGATTGGGCAGTACACATTAGACCGATATCAGCTTTCCTTTTTCTTTTCGCTATTGTTGTTATGTCCTTTGTTGAGGGCGGTTGAGCAACAAGACTTGAGCGTGAGTACCCCTGCCTTATTGCAGGCGATTCAGGCTTCTCCGCAGATAGGCGTGCCTACGTTTGCGGCGGATCCGCCCATGTCTGTGTTGGAAACGCGCCTGCACGATAGCTTGCAACTAGACGCAGAGAGCCGTTTTGAGGAAATGTCGGAAAATGTTGACCCAAACGGCAAACGCCATCTGCGCTTGCAGCAGGTGTATTGTGGTTTGTCGGTCTATGGCAAGCAAGTATTGGTGCATCGCAATGCACAAGGGCAGGTGGCCGCATTAAGTGGAGAGGCTGTATCGGATGTAGAGGCTTCGCTGTCACCCCAAGATGCTAAAACGCAGCAACTATCACCCAAAGAGGCGATGCATCGTGCGAAAGCACAGGCGCTTAATTACCTAGGCGGAAAAGCGTTATCTATGCGCTTTAGCAATGAAAAAATTGAACGTGTGATCTACATAAATAAGGCGAAAAAAGCGAGTGATGCTTATAGCGTCGACTATTTTGTAGAGGCAAAAAATGCCGGTGCGGCGCGCCCACACTTCATTTTGGATGCCGATAGCGGTACGGTGTTGGAGCAGTGGAACGGCATGACAGACCTGCTGATAGGCACCGGTGCGGGCGGCAATACAAAAACGGGCAGATATGAATACGGGGTTGGTGGTAAACCCTTTCTGGATGTTAAGCGGGCAGGGTCGACTTGCACGATGAATAACGGTGCGGTGCGTGTGGTGGACTTCAAGGGCGAGAAGCGCGGCAATCTAAACGCGCCAGTTTCCTTTGATTGTCCACACAGCCCTGACCATCTGGTTAATGAAAGTTTTGGCCCGCTCAATGATTTGTATTATTACGGCACAGTGGTTGATCGCCTGTTCAATGAACTTACGGGTGCGCGGCCACTCAGGGAGTCTGTTGTCCTCGTTGGACATTATGATGTTGGTTTGGATAACGCTTTTTGGAACGGTAGGGCAACCTACTTTGGCGATGGGAAAAACAAGTTTTATTCGCTTGGCACGTCTCTTAACATTGTGGCGCATGAGGTCTCTCACGGCTTTACAGAGCAGCATTCTGGTCTTGTTTATCGCGGGCAATCGGGCGGTATTAACGAAGCGTTTTCAGATATGGCCGGTGAAACGGCTGAGTTTTATTTGAACAAAACGGTGGATTGGCAGGTGGCGGCGGATGCAACAAAAACACAGCCGGCCTTGCGCTATTTGGCCGATCCAAAACAGGATGGCCGCTCCATAGACAATGCGGCCGCTTATACCCCTAAAACCAATGTTCATTATTCGAGCGGCGTTTACAACTACGCTTTTTACCGGTTGGCCACGCTGCCTGGCTGGAACCCCCTTAAAGCCCTCAAAGTTTTTCATGACGCGAATGCCAATTACTGGACAGCACAAACGGATTTTAGCGATGGCGCGTGTGGTGTTATCAGCGCGGGTGTCGATCAAGGCTTTGATCCGGCAGATATTGTCATGGCATTTCAGGCGGCGGGCGTTAGTTGCCCGATACCGATAGGCGATGCAGATGGCGATGGCATCAAGGATCAATGGGAGCAGAGCAACGACTTAACGCTTGCCCAAGATAATGGCGGTGGTGATCCCGATAGAGATGGTTTGAGCAATCTTGAGGAGGCGCAAAACGGCAGCGACCCGCATGTGGCTGATACAGATGGTGACGGCCTTTCCGATGCCGCAGACCCTTTCCCTCACGATACTATTTTGCTCAGGAAAACGCGCTTTGCCGAGCCTGAAAAGGCTCTGTTAATGCGCAATGCCGTTGTTCTTAGTCGAGATGTAGACAAAGATGGTTATGCAGAGACCATTATCGGCCTGCCGCATTATGCAAAAGTGCTGGAGGGAAAACGCCGCCGCGATGTTGGTATCGTTATTGTGTTCTCTGGCAAAAGCGGCAAGGTGTTATGGCAGAAAACGGGGAGTGAGGCTGATGGCGCGTTTGGTCGTGCTTTGGCGGTTTTCGATAATAAAACCGGCGAAAATCCAATCTATTTGGCGATAACCGCTCCAGGTGCACTGAAGCGCGACGCGAGCGAGCGAGCGCGCATGGCGGCAGTCGGTGTCGTGAAAATTTATCGCATGGATCATCTTAATGAAGACCGGAAAGAGGAAGAAGCGGCTCCCGTGCGCGAGTTCTGGCAGCCACAAACGACGGCCGCGTTTTTTGGTGCCTCAATCGCCTATGTAGGCCAAGGCTGGCTTCTGGTCGGCGCACCCAATGCCGACAATGGAAAGCAGAAAAAAGCGGGTGTTGCCCATTTGTTTAATCTCGATCCGAGCGTGCCCGCCATCACTCTGCATAACCCAATGCCGAGCACAGGCGAACATTTTGGTGCCGCCGTAGCGCGCCTTGCGGGTGATGACGGCCAAGGGAAATTTCGTCTGCTGGTAGGCGCGCCAGAAGCCAATCGCAATCATTCTGGCAGTGTTTTTCTTTATGCCTTTGATCCCCTAGTTAAAACAGCTGTTTTGCTTTCGGAAACCAAAGGTTCTGCTGGCAGCCATACGGGCACTGTTTTGCTGGATATTGGCGATAACGATGCGAACGGTGAGCACGACTTTGCGATAGGTGTGCCAAAGGAAAAGCGTCCTAGTGACTTGCAAACAACGGGGGCGCTTATTGTGTGTCATGTTTTTGTGGGCGTGCCGTCTTGTGTGCCGCACTATGGCGAGGCGAAAAACACCGGCTTTGCGTCCTCCTTAGCCAATATGGGCAATATTGAGCACAACGGCAAAGATGCCGTGTTGGTGGGTTCCCCCAGTTTCAGTGCAGCTAACAACTCAAAGGTAGGTCGAGTGCAATTGTTCTCAGGCGAAAGCTGGCGGCCGCTATGGAGCATGCAGGGAGAAAATGTTGATAACCGATTGGGCTTTGCTGTGGCTGCAGGGGATGTCAATAACGATGGCGCACAGGATGCCGTGATTGCTTCCGCCGCCAAAAATGATATTCGCGTCGGTGCTATAAAGCGCAACAAAAGCGCGAAATTAGCAAACAGCGGAGCGGTGTCTGTACTTTCCGGCCTTGCAAAGCCTGACGCTCACGGGCTTATCGAGAGGCAGCAAATTGTGAATTGATTGCCTAAGCTGTTTGTATCGTCCGCGTGGTTTTTTGGCTGCAAGTTGGCTTGCGGTAGTACAGGGGTTGGTTTACATTCAAATGGACATTGGGCTTTTTGCCAGCGGGTTAAGTGGACGGCACAGGGGTTTGTGCGGGTTTTTCAAGGGAACGACAGGGATGGATCTGCGTTGGAGCAACTTATTACCGAAAAACTGGCGTAAAGGCGCCGGCTTTGCCAATGCTATTGGCCTTGAGTTCAGTGAGGCCGGATTGGCGATAGCCTGTGCAGATGGCGCGCAAAAAAACGCCACGGCTGCTCGCATATCTTATTGTTCTTTTCACGGCGAACCATCTGCCGACGAGCAAGTTATTTATCTTCAAAAATTGGTTGCCACTCGACGCTGGCGTTCTGTGCCGTGCAACGTGGTGTTGGCGCCATCACTATACCAGATATCCACGATGGAAGCGCCCGAAGTTCCCGCCGAAGAGCTGCGTACAGCCGTACATTGGAAATTGCTCGACTTGTTTGGCCGCAATCCCGATGAGTTAGCTTTTGATGTGGTTTCGCTGCCTGCAGATGCGTATCGCACGCGGATGATAACGGTAGCGGCCATACCTAGGTCGCTAATGGC
Organism: Cellvibrionales bacterium; assembly: GCA_043769275.1. Taxonomy (GTDB): domain Bacteria; phylum Pseudomonadota; class Gammaproteobacteria; order Pseudomonadales; family UBA7239; genus JAYVJM01. Next base: position 11,286 of record JAYVJM010000052.1, read on the forward strand.
AAAAATCGCCGCCGACATGAACGCTGCAGGTTTGAGCTTGCAAAGCATCAGCACGCAAGAGACCGCGCTGCATAACCTGTGTGCCAGCGTGCCGACATTAGCCAGCCCCACTGCGCTGTTGGCGTTCTATCAAAATAGATCGATGTTATCCATCAGCGCGGCTGGCAATGCATATTTTTCACGCGCTTTAGACAAGGGGTTAAGTGCGGTTGGTTCAATACCTTCAGATAGCGAAGAGTATCAGTATGTTTTAGATGCCTTTGTTTTAGACGTACAGAGATCATTGGATTTTTTCGAAAGTCAGTTGCGCAAAGGAAGCGCTTCGCAACTGTATTGTCTGCCCACTACGTCAGAAACCAGCGTGGTTGCTGCCGCATTGTCTGCAGGTCTCGCCGTGCCTTTGTCGGCTTTTCCGCTGAGTGGATTGCTGCAGGATGGTGTGTGTGAAGCGCATGAACTGTCCCGCTGCATCAATGCCGTCGGCGCAGCACTGTGGAGGATGGGCGCATGAACGACCAGATCAATCTTTACCGCCCTGAATTATTAGAGAAAATAATAGAGCTATCCGGACAGGTCATATTAAAAATAGTGGCTGCGACGCTGGTGGTTTTATTGTTATTGGGCTGGCGTGAGCAATGGCGTTTAGGGCGCTTAGAGCACGATCTGGTTGAGGCGCGAAACGACTTAAATAAAACGCAGACACAAATAGAGCTTCAAAAAAATCAGCAAGTACTTACAAAAACAGACGATTATTTGTCACAGCAGTTAGCGCAAGAGAGGCAGGCGCTGCACATAAAAACAGCATTATTAGAGCACTTAAGTGAGGGTAAACAACAGGAGTTTTCGCATTTTCTTATCGGCTTAAGTCATCAGCATATAAAAGGGTTATGGCTGAAAGGTATACAGGTTGATCATGATGGCCAGTTGTCGTTAGTCGGCAGAGTTGTGAGTGCGGATGTGTTGCCGCGTTATCTTGATCGTCTTGCTGATGCTGATGTATTTGGCAAACAGTATTTTCACGCATTTAAATTGCGCCCGTTAAGCCCCGATATTCCTAAAGAGGCAGACGAAATTAAGGCAGGCATTGCCGCGCAATACTTCGAATTGAAGGCAGAGAGGGCTTCGCCGTGAAACTTCCCGAAAACATGAAGGCTCTCGCCAGCGCAGTCCACATACCTGCTTATATTTCCAGAACCGTTCACGCGATTAATGCAATGAATTTGCGTGAGCGCGTTATATTGGCAATTACCTGCATTTTGCTGCTCACGGTGCTTTTGCAAGTGGGCTGGGCGGATCGTATTTATAAAAAGCGCCTGAAAATAGAAGCACAAATCACACAAATTCAAGCGGAAAATAACGCAGCACAGAATCAGTTATTGGAGCTGCATCGCGTTCAGGCGGTTGACCCTAATGAGGTGGTGCGTACGCAAATGGCCTCCGTGCGAGCCAGCATTGATACGGCAACCGAGAAACTGAAAACGGCTCTCCGCCACTTAATCAAGCCTCGGGAAGTTATTGGTATGTTGCGCGGACTGTTGGCGGCTCAGTCAGGCTTGCGCCTAATTCGCATGGAAACGCTGGAACCGGAACGTATCGATTTGAGCCGGCAGTCCGCAAAAAACACGCAGCCAGATGCAAAAACGCCGCATGCTGTCGCGCAGGAAAGTAAAGAGAAGGTCGCGGCTATGCAGCCGAATAAAGATGCGCTGTATCGCCACTGGCTGAAGCTGGAGTTGCTGGGCAACTATCAATCAATTAGCGAGTGGCTTCTCACCGTTGAGCAATTGCCGATGCGTGTTCAGTGGGACACGATGGATTATACGGTAGAGGAAGATCCAAATACCCACAGCATGCGTGCGCGATTGGTATTGCGCCTATATACCATCAGCATGCAGAAGGAGTGGCTGCGTGTATAAGTGCCCTGTTGTTTGCTGCATGACATGTATCGCGATACTGATGTGTGGCCGAATGTTGTCGATTCAGGCAGCCTTTGCTGCAGATATACCGCCGCCAAATAAGGTGCGATTAAGCGAGCGTCTGGCCGATCCTACAATGCCGCCTTTATTCGACGGTGTCGTAATAGCACAAGGCAAGTCGTCGCTCGTTTTGCAGGCTGTTATAAAGCAGGGCGGGCAACGATATGCCGTTATTAACGGCCAAAAACTTACCGTGGGTGAAAAAATAGCAGATGCCACAGTACGTGTCATTGAGTCTGCCAGAGTCGAGGTTGAAAAGGATGGTACTCGAGAATGGCTGGCGCTATTTGCTTCCGTTAACATAAAGAGATCTACGCGTGGCGGGGATGCCAGACAATGAAGCAATGGAATGTACAGTTATTGATAGCGGTTGTGGCGGTTAGCTTATTTGTTGGGTGTCAGACGCGGCCAGTGCCTGTGAAGCGCACTGCCGCAGTTATGATGCCGTCCGCAAAAAAAGCGGCAGTGGCTCCTGAAAAAATACCAGTGCCGCTCATGCAGAAAGCGGGTGGCGGCTCAACGACACCGCCACCCAGTGCGCGTGAAGGCGTGCGCTCTCAGGCTGGGAGAGGTGAAAAATATTTCGATGTGGCGGTCAACAATCAAGATGTGAGGGAGTTTTTTTATGGCCTCATGCAGACAACGGGTAAAAATATCGTTGTGCATCCAGATGTTGCAGGGCGCGTGTCGCTGTCTCTCCAGCATGTGACGCTTCAGGAGGTATTGACGGCGCTTAACGACATTTACGGCTATGACTACCAACATAATGGCTATGGCTATGTCATTTTGCCGACCACGCTCAATACGCGAGTTTTTGCGATTAACTACCTTAACGTGCAGCGAAAAGGGTTCTCTAGCACGTCTGTCAGCAGCGGTGAAATGACCAGCGTGGACAGCACAGAGAGCAGAAATAACAGCTCGAATCGAGCCGATACAAGTACATCCAGCAGCACCAAAAGTGATGTCGCCAACAGCACTGCCATTGAAACCAATAGCAACAGTGACTTTTGGGCAGAACTCAAGTCTATGTTGTCGATGATGGTGGATACGAGCAAAGGCGGCGTAGTGGTGATAAACCCGCAGGCGAGTTTAGTTGTTGTACGCGGTTTGCCACACGAGCTTCGTAGTGTCGATAACTTTTTGTTTCGCACGCAACTAAGCCTCAACCGCCAAGTTGTACTGGAAGCAAAAATTCTCGAAGTTGTTTTATCTACCGATTTTCAGGCGGGCATTAATTGGTCTGCACTGGGGGATCTGACGCATAACGGCGACAGCACCATAAAAGGCGCGCTTTCCAGTCTTCCACTAGCCTCTAAAAAAGAGGCGCTGGGCGGCGTTTTTGGGGTCACAATAGCCTCCCAAGACTTCAATGTAGTAATCGAGCTGCTGAAAACACAAGGCGATGTATCGGTTTTGTCTAGTCCGCGCGTTGCTACGGTTAATAATCAAACAGCAGCCATTAAGGTAGGCACAGAGAGCTTCTTTGTGACGGACGTTAAAAACAATACGACCACGACGGGCTTGGTCGCCACACAATCGCCCGACGTAACACTAACGCCGTTTTTTTCGGGCATTGTGCTGAATGTGACTCCTCAAATTGACGATGCAAAAAACGTTATACTTCATGTGCATCCCACCGTCAGCGAAGTAAAAGACGAGGAAAAAACAGTTACTTTGGGTACGCAAGTGCTTACTTTGCCGCTGGCATCATCTACCATCCGTGAGGCGGATAGCGTGGTGCGTGCTAAAAGCAATCAAATCGTGTTAATTGGTGGCTTGATGAGCAATGTAAGCTATACACGTAAGGCCGATGTGCCATGGTTGGCCGATGTCCCTGGTTTGGGCTGGTTATTTACGCAGAGAAGAGAGGCTAGCTTAAAAAGTGAGTTAGTTATTTTACTGCGGCCGATCATTACAGATGCGCCAGAGCAGGGTTGGGCGAGTGAAGATATGCGGGAAGCGGATAGGCACTTTGCCGACGGCGCTTGGCTTCCCCCTGCTCCTCAGTAGTGCTTTGTGGTCTGTTTTGAACCAACGAGCGGCGGCCTAATTAGCCAAGTTTGATTTGACTGACAGGTCGTTTTAGGCGGCCACTTGGGCGGCATCCGACACCGGTTCCTGATCTGTTTGTATCCCGTCAAACTGTTTGGCGAACCTGTGCTGTCAATACGGGAGACCAAACTATAGTTAATTACACAAACAAATAGACGAAACAATCATTTCACCCAAGGTCATATTTGCGTGGTTTCTCCAAAAACGCTTGAGATTAGCCCAGAGTTTTTCAATAGGATTAAGAGGCGGAGAATAGGGTGGCAGAAACAGTAACTGGCAT
>JAYVJM010000053.1:0-17416 GCA_043769275.1 Cellvibrionales bacterium
AAACTCTGGGCCAATCTCAAGCGTTTTTGGAGAAACCACGCAAATATGACCTTGGATGAAATGATTGTTTCGTCTGCTTGTTTGTGTGATTAACTATAGCATCGGAACACTCTCTCAAAATTTGAGCAGAAGATTAGTATGGGCTGTTATTGCCGCAACTTTACACATCGCAAATAAAACGCCCACAAAAAAGCGGACACAAAGCCGGCTTTTTTGTAAACAGTGACATTATTTTTCCACGAATGCCCGCTCAATCGCATAATCACCCGGATCACCCATGCGCGGCGACTCCTTTAAACCAAGCCCATTCAGGATATTACACAGATCAACAAGCAACGCAGGGCTGCCGCACATAAGACCGCGATCATGCTCGGGATTAATCTGTGGCAAGCCGACATCACCGCACAATTTCCCGCTGAGTATCAAATCTGTCAGACGACCTTGATTCCGAAAAGGCTCCCGAGTGACGGTCGGGTAGTAGATCAGCTTTTCTTTCACCATATCACCAAAAAATTCATTTTCTGGTAGCTTGTTGCAAATGTAATCGTAATAGGCCAGCTCGCTAACCCAGCGTACGCCGTGCGTGAGGATAACTTTCTCGTAACGCTCATACACATCAGGGTCTTTAATGATGGACATAAAGGGAGCTAACCCCGTGCCCGTTGAAAAAAGATACAAGTTTTTACCTGGCAATAAATTGTCCTGTACGAGCGTGCCTGTGGGCTTTTTGCTCACAAGCACCGAGTCGCCAACTTTCAAATGCTGTAGCCGAGATGTCAGAGGGCCATTGGGTACTTTGATACTGAGAAATTCAAGATTTTCGTCATAATTAGCACTGGCGATACTATAGGCTCGAAGTAAAGGGCGACCATCAACCTCTAAGCCAATCATCACAAATTGACCATTGATAAAACGCAGACTTTCTTGTCTTGTGCATTTGAAACTGAACAAAGTATCGTTCCAGTGCTGAACTTCCAATACGCGTTCAACGGTAATATTAGACATTGTACATTTCTCTTTTTTTGGCTGGGGCTTACACAAAATGCAAGCCGAATGATACCGCCCCACGCGTCAACAGGAAACCTGCGACAGAAAAGAAAAGGTCGGCAATTTATCGCAGGTGCCGACAACATGACGACTTGAATGCCAATACATCAGCAGATCATTCAAGGCTAGAATAAGCATCTATCTCGACGGAAGGTGTTTTATGCCAAAGCAGCAGCTAGATAACTTGATAACGAGCTTACACGAACAGTTTGGGTTGCAAGAAACCAGTGCGGAACAACACCGATGGCTCAGTGAACTACAACGCGGCGAGCATGAATCAAGCCCACAAGATACGGCAAATCTGCTGTTAGAAAGCTTGGAAAATGGACACCCCAAAACAGCAGCCATACTCCGTGAAATTATCGACACATTGGGTCGGCTGGGGATTTAAAAAGCGTAACCATATGGAAATTAGCGGTGGCTCTCACACACCGTCTGCCGCCAAGTTATTCGCCACCACACGCACATTTTTATCAAGCATGCGCAAGCTATGATAAGGCATCAGTCTCTTTCAAGCCATTTTGAATCCAGTGGAAAATTTCGCTGGGGTTCATGTTTGCGTTTTTTTGGGTAGCCTAAGCGTTACAAAGATAATGGCTACTGCGTACATGCCCTCCTCCACACAAAGCACGCATGAAGGCACGCAGCCAGTAAATTTTTTAGTTTGCATGGAGCAGAAGTGGGCTAGCCTTGAATAGTTTCAGCGCATCTACATTATTTAGGTCGGTGTATTTTACTTTCCCATCTTCCAGCAATGCTTTTGTACCGGCCTTACCTGGGCTGACAAGCAACAGTTGACGCCTATTTTTATCGAGCAGGTTATTGCGGTAAAAATCCAGCGCCTGTTGGCGCGTGATTTTTTTCAGCGCTCCTATTTGCTGCTCTCTGTGATCGAAGTTGACGTAGCCCAAAATCATGTCATTCCAGTACTCTTGAGCTTGATCTGATTGGCTTTGTGGTTTTTCTTGTAATTGCGTGAGCAATGCCCTGCGCTGGCCTTCAAACCATGCATCACCCTGCTTATTTAAAAATAGATAATAATCAGCAATAAAGGTGTTGATGCGCTCATTAATTTCCCCAACGCTGTGTGCTGGGGACTGCACCAAAAACATTAAACCAGGCATTTGCAGTAAGGGTGTATAAGCTGCAGCCACAACATAACCCAGTTGCTGCTCAGTGCGCAGTGCCTGAAAAAACGCCGACTTTGTCATTTGTGCCAGCAAAGCAGCCTGTACTTGCTGCTCAACGGTGTCATTTGCCGCTTGGAAATATTTAATCAATGCGGAATCATTGTGCTCCAAGTTATCGACATAAAGGTAGGGAGCCGCAGCAGAAGGCAGTTGTACAACACGTGCTGGATTGTCTGGTTGACGCTGTGACGTCAAATTGAGCGTGTTTTCAATAATCTGTCCTAGCTTTAAGGCTTCTGCCTCGTAGACGTTTCCGTAAATCAATACGTCTGCTGTGATGGTTTGCATGTAGCTTAGGTCGTAAGCCTGCACGTCTTTCAACTTGATGGTAGCTAGAGCCTTCAAGTAGTCCTGCCGCCCCCAGTAACCCGACACCAATACCACAGGCAAGTCTCGCGCTAACTGTTGATACGGCGACTGCTTACTCTCATTGATAAGCTCTTTCTGCCACTGCTCTTTTATCAACTGAAAACGCGCTTCAGTAAATACAGGATTTTTAAAAGTCTGCAAAACAGATTTTAATAAAAGCCCTTGTTTATCGCTGTAACCGCTTAACTGAAAGGATATGCCGCGCGAGCGCTTTTCGATAGAAAAATTAAGCCCACCCAAACCTGCTGTATATAAAATGGCATTTAGGTGGTCGTTCAATAAGCGTACAAATAATTCAGCCATGGCGGCATCACGGACAGACGCAGAGGCATAAGGGCTACGCGCATAAACCATAATATTGGCTTTGGGTACTTGATGCTCCTGATCCTGCAGAAACCATAATGTGTAATTTTTTCCGCTGTCGATTTTATGTGGAATATTTTTAAAAGTGGCAGCGAGCACAGGTGCCTCTTTTAGCTTTAACTGCTCTGGAATAAATAGATTTTTTCCTGGCATATAAATGCCGGAAAAAGTCTGCGCATTTTTCCATTGTGACAACATTTTTGGGTTTATCTTTTCAATACGATAGCGGGTTTTATAGTATTGAGAAAATAAGTCATTGGACTCTTGGCTATCAGATACATTGGTTTTTTTTGCCGCCGCATGGAGCGCAAGACGCTCAGATTGTATGGGTACATTTTTCTGGGAATCGATATTGGGTTCCGTGACTATCATTAACATGTTGCTGGGTTTTAATCGGTTGGCAACATCCGTTATGAGCCTTCCATCAAAGCGCGCCATTAAAAAATCGCCACGTAGAATATCGTCCGGTGCGTAAGTTTGCATCGCGCCTGCTAAATCACCGGCATAATCAGCAGGGTCTTGTTTTTCCGAAAAGCGAAAAGCAAAATCACGTGTGCGCTGCTGCTCCTCATATTGCCAACCGGCAACACCATTTTTTTTCAATGCCGCGACGGCCTGAAAAAACAGCATCACGATATCGTCAATGTGCGCGTAGCCCTTTTCTGTAAGACTAATATCAACCTGAAAAGCTGACGCAAAACGACCAGACAAACCTGCGCCAGCCGAAAGCCGCTCGGCCCAGCCTCTTTTTTTCAGCTCAGCAAACAGGCTGCCTTCGCCCTCATGCCCCAATAGCCAAGCAATGTATGCATCGGGCTTGATGCGGTAATGCTCCAGCATAGAGGGCAACGGGAAAATCAACATTAAATGCCGCTCATTACGTACCGATTGCACTAAGAGCTTGCTCGGCAACAAGCCATCTCGAAATACAGGCTGCTCTTTTTGCTCGATCTTTACATCGCGATTTGGAATCGCTGAAAAATTTTTCTCTACCATCGCGCGCAGTTCTGGAAGCGAATTGCGGCCAATCACCGCCAACGCCATGATGTTGGCCGAATAATATTGAGGATAAAAAGCCAGTAAATCGTCGCGCACTTTGCTGCGTTCGTTATCTGATAGTGTCGCCAAGCTGCCAACACCAAATGTAGCCGCAGGATTTTTGCTACTAAAAAGCTCGCGCAATACATCCCACAAGTGGCGGCCGTCGTCGTTTATTTTCGCCTGATATTCAGAATCCACTGCGTGTTTTTCACGCTCGACAAATTCGCGATTAAACAATGGTGCGATAAAAAACTGAGAAAAACGGTCAAGCCCTTCTGGCAAAAACTTTGGCTCTATATCAAAGTAGTAAGTGGTGTTTTCCAAGCCGGTAGAAGCATTATGTACGCCGCCATGAGCACTAATATAGTCTTGGTATTCGCCAGACTTAGGGTATTTTTTGGTGCCTAGGAACAGCATATGTTCAAGAAAATGCGCCAAGCCTTGGCGCGTTTTTGGATCGTTTCCGCTTCCTACATTAACATCGAGTGCAGCGGCGGCTTTGTCGGCATGCGGATCAGACACCAACAAAACACGCAAACTATTTTTCAAGACAAAATATTCGTATTGCCGTTTGTCATTTTCGCTTTTTATGAGAGGAACTGGCTTGGTGCCTGCCCCGTTAGCGATTGATTTTGTGGGCGCGGCAAGGATAGTAGTATGCAGATGATATTTATTACCGATAAGCACCAGCAGAACGCTAATAAAAATCGCAACCAACAATAAACCCCAAACTTTTACGAACCGTTTCATGCAAGACGAATCCTGTAGTTATGCTGTTAGTGCTGGCATTGCAGCAGGTAGTAGTATTCAGACCCATTATCGCGAGCCTCTAGCAGTAAGTGCCCGCTGCGTTCAGCGAACACGGCAAAATCGCGCCAAGAGCCAGCATCGGTAGCAAAGACACCCAAGGTTTGCCCAGCAACCAACTCACGTAATGCTTTTTTGGTTTTTAGGAGTGGCAACGGGCACGCAAGGCCACGTGCATCAAGCACACAATCAGCCATAAAACATCCAGATTAGAAGTAAGCTATTGCTGCAGGGTGCGCGCACCGCAGCCGAAGTGGGTGATAGTATATCCAAAACCCCATGACAATCTGCCGCCTCTTTATGATTAAACATTTACATCATTTATTGTTTTTTTTGATTTTGATTTCTCCCTCAACCATCGTAGTATCAGGTGAAAGCCCATCTAGTAGTCGCACAGTAACTAGCCCTGGTGTGGTTGGCGAGACTGAGAGCCTCAGCAAGAAAACTTACTCTGCGTCGTCTTTTAGCAATGAGGATAGCGACAGGGAAAATCGTCTTTCATTGCCCTCATTGGGAGACAGCGCCTCTGGCATTGCCTCCCATGAGCAGGAGTATGAGCTTGGGCAGGCGTGGCTACGCATGTACCGCTCCCGCGTGCCTTTGGCACAAGACCCTCTGATGTATGACTATTTATGGAAGCTAATCAATAAATTAGCAAATCATTCTGCCTTGGAAGATCGGCGGCTTACGTTGATTGTCATCCCTAATCCTACGATTAATGCTTTTGCCGTTCCTGGCGGAGTCGTTGGCGTAAATACCGGTATATTTCTCTCTGCCAATAACGAACAAGAGTTGGCGGGTGTATTGGCGCATGAATTTGCACATTTGTCACAACGCCATTTTGCGCGAGACGTGGAGAAATCGCGTCAGAGTACTATCCCAACGATGGCCGGCCTTTTGGGCGGCCTTGCCTTGATGGCCACTACAGGCAGCGATGCCGGCATTGCGGCCATCATGGCTACGCAAGCCGCCAGTTTAGAATCGCGCTTGCGCTTTAGTCGTGACAATGAGGCCGAAGCCGACCGCGTTGGCATGCAGACTTTAGTCAATGCGGAAATGAATCCAAACGCGATGGCTGATATGTTTGAACTCATGCAGCGATCTATGCGTTTTTCAGGTGACAGGCCTCCGGAATTTTTGCTCACTCACCCTGTCACAGAGAAGCGCATTGCTGATGCTCGCAGCCGTGCAGACCAGTATCCGGTACGAAAGTATGCAGAGAGTCCGACATTTCAATTGATGCGTGCAAGGGCGCGCGTGTCAACGGCGGAAAACCCATCGGTCGCACTGAAATATTTTCGCAGTGAGATAGCTGGCCAAAACGCGCAACCCACCGCCAACATCTATGGCTTGGCGCTGGCGCAAATCCAGATGCGACAATTTGATGCGGCCGACACAACGCTGGCTCCGCTGTATGTGAAAGAGCCCGATAACGAAGCCTATCTCCTCGCTAAGGCCGATATTCTGGTCGGGCAGAAAAAAATGCTTGCCGCTCAGCAATTGCTGGAGCGCTATTTGCAAAAGCACGCAGATAGCTACCCCGTGCTAATGGCCTACGCGCCGGTATTGAATGCGCAGGGAAAGCCGGATGCTGCGATCAAACAGTTGGAGAAGTTGCTGTTATCGCACAGTGCTGATCCAGCGGTGTGGTATCAATTGGCGGAAATCCGAGGGCAAGCAGGCGATGTCGGCGGCGTGCACACTGCGCGGGCAGAGTATTTCATGCTCAACGGCGCGTTCGATCAGGCACGCCAACAATTAACGTACGCACTAAAAATTTATAACAATAACTACATAGAAAGCGCAAGAGTTAAGCAGCGTTTACGCGACTTGGCTGAACTTGAACAGCAAACATTAAGAATTTGAAAGAAGGCAGGTGACTTAATGGAATGGATGGATATATTGGCTCAACAAATTTTTAATGGCGTGATATTAGGGAGCGTGTATGCACTGGTCGCCTTAGGCTACACCATGGTGTACGGCATTTTGGGGCTAATTAACTTCGCACATGGCGATATCACCATGATCGGCGCAATGGTGGCTATTGCTGTTTTGAACGCGCTGTTTACCACGACCTTTGGGCTTCATCCCTTAATGTTTTCTGGTATCGCGCTTGTTGCGGCAATTTGTGTGTGCATGTTGCTCGGCGTGGGTATTGAACGCCTCGCTTACCGCCCTCTGCGCAAATCGCCAAAGTTAGCCGTGTTAATTACTGCGATTGGCGTATCAATGGTGCTGCAAAATGCAGCTGTGTTGATATGGGGACGCGGCTACCAGCGTTTTCCAAGCCTCTTTTCTGACAATTACTTTAGTTTTGCCGGTGCCAGCTTAACGGGCACCAAAGTCGCCGTTGTTTTGGTTACCGCAGTAGTGCTGCTTGCTCTGTGGCTCCTGATAAAACATTCACGCCTAGGCCGCTCAATGCGCGCCACTACGCAAGACCCTCAAATGGCGCAATTAATGGGTGTCAATATCAACCGCCTTATATCCACTACGTTTGTGATAGGTTCCGGCCTTGGCGCATTGGCTGGTGTAATGGTCGCGGCTATATATGGTCAAGCCGACCCATACATGGGATTTATCTTAGGCTGGAAAGCTTTTTCTGCGGCTGTACTGGGCGGGATAGGCAATCTAACAGGCGCGGTAATCGGAGGGTTATTGCTGGGATTAATCGAAAGTCTAGGGTCTGCCTATCTTGGCACGTTAACCCACGGCGTACTAGGCAGTAATTATCAGGATATTTTTGCATTTCTCGTGTTAATTCTTGTATTGGTCTGTAAGCCCTCCGGATTATTGGGGAAAAATACCGTGGCGCGCCCCTGATGTTTACGAAACTGCTTATCAATATGCGCCCTAAAAAATACGCAACCTATGCACTATGCGTAATCGCGATTGTATTCTTACCCCTACTTATGGGTGCAACTGCAGGCAACGGGTGGGTACGTATTCTCGACTTTGCACTTTTGTACGCCATGTTGGCGCTGGGTCTAAACATTGTGGTCGGCTACACAGGCTTGCTTGATCTCGGCTACATTGCGTTTTACGCCATTGGTGCATACGTGTATGCGCTGCTGGCCTCACCGCATTTTGGGCTGCACTGGCCTTCTTTTGTAGTGCTGCCTATTTGTGTGCTTGTCGCTGCCGGCTTCGGCATGTTGCTCGGCGCGCCGACCTTGCGTTTACGTGGCGATTATCTTGCCATTGTAACGCTCGGTTTTGGCGAAATTGTGCGTCTTTTTCTGAATAACCTAGATCGCCCCTTTAACTTAACCAATGGGCCGCAGGGCATTAATTTGATCGACCCGCTGTTTGCTTTATCGGAACCATTGTCGCTTTTTGGTCTGCGTATTACCTCAGTATATTTTTACTATTACCTGTTTTTAGTCGCAATGATTGCCATTATCTTCATCAATCTCCGCTTACAAAATTCGCGCGTGGGTCGTGCGTGGATGGCGATACGTGAAGACGAAATGGCAGCAAAAGCCTGTGGTATCAACACGCGTAACATTAAACTCCTCGCTTTTGCGATGGGTGCGGCTTTTGGTGGTTTTGCTGGCGGGTTATTTGCCGGTTTTCAAGGCTTCGTTAGCCCCGAAAGTTTTGGGATACAAGAGTCCATTTTGGTGTTGTGTATGGTGGTGCTCGGCGGAATGGGCAACATTGCTGGCGTGATATTTGGCGCATTTTTACTCACGATTGCGCCAGAGGTTTTACGCGCCATTGCCAGCCCTATGCAGGAGCATCTTTTGGGCAGAACAATTATTGACCCTGAAAATTTACGTGTATTGTTATTTGGATCGGCATTAGTGCTCACCATGTTGTTTCGCCCGCAAGGACTATGGCCGAAGCAAGACAACAAGGAGCCGAGTTTGTGACAGAAGCATTGCTACACGCACGCGACATCAGCAAAAAATTTGGCGGTATCAAAGCGCTTAACGGGGTTTCATTTTCCATTCCCCTTCACTGTATTTATGGCGTTATTGGCCCCAATGGCGCGGGGAAAACATCACTTTTTAATGTGCTCACTGGGTTTTATGGAGCAGATACGGGTGAGCTACTGCTGAGCGGGAAACATATCCTCAACCTGCCACCACACAAAATTGTTAAGCGAGGTATTGCTCGTACCTTCCAAAATATTCGCCTATTTAATGGCATGACAGCACTGGAAAACATAATGATCGGCTGTCATGCGCATAGCAAAATTGGTGCTTTCGGCGCAATAATTCGCGGACATAAAACACGCACAGAAGAAAAAAATATTCGTGAGCACTCCCTTCAACTGCTGGATTATGTGGGCTTAAAAAGTGCGAGCAACAAACTGGCGCGTGAATTACCGTATGGCGATCAGCGCCGCTTAGAAATTGCGCGAGCACTGGCAACGAAACCTAAACTGCTCGCGCTAGATGAGCCTGCTGCGGGGATGAACCCCTCTGAAACTGCCGTGCTTCTTAATCTTTTGACGCGATTGCGCGACGATGGCATAACAGTGTTGCTGATCGAGCACGATGTGAGGCTGGTTATGTCAGTGTGCAAGCATGTTGTCGTTCTGGATTACGGTGAAAAAATTGCAGAGGGGAAACCCGCAGAAATACAGCAAAACCCAAAGGTTATAGAGGCCTACCTCGGCTCAGCTTCTACGCATTAAATAAACAGACAGAAATATCATGAAGCCGCAGTTGCAGTTGGCCGCTTCCCTGTCAAAGTGAAATAAAACGCGGCTCCCTGATTAACTTGCCCTTCTGCCCATATTTCACCGCAATGACGATGAATAATACGCGCAACTGTGGCAAGCCCAATCCCCAATCCTTCAAACTCTTGCTCACGATGTAGCCGCTGGAATGGCCCAAACAATTTATCGACGTATTTCATATCAAAGCCGACACCGTTGTCGCTCACACAGTAAACCAACTCGCCAGAACGCTCATGTACATTTAATTCGATATGGGCATGTTCCACCTTGCTTGTATATTTCCACGCATTCCCCAGCAGGTTTTCCAGCACAATACGCACAAGGTCTTTATCGGCCTCTGCTGGCAACGTGTCGGGGCAAGTGAATTGGACATCGCGGCCGCGCTGGTTTGCTCGCAGGTTGTCAAAAATTTCGCGAGCGTGAATGACAAGATCGACACCTCGCAACTGCAAGTCTTGCCGTGAAACCATTGATAAATGCAGCAAGCTATCGATCAGGTTTCCCATGCGCTGGCTGGCGGCACGAATACGCGCAATATAATCTTGGCCGACATCATCTAACCTATCACCGCAGTCTTCCAGTAATGCCACACTGAAGCCGTCTACAGAACGTAGCGGCGAACGTAAATCGTGGGACACCGAGTACGTAAAGGCTTCAAGTTCACGGTTGCTGGCTCGCAACTCGGTGGTACGCGCCTGCACCTCATCCTCCAAGTGTTCATTTGCATGCAGCAGTGCGCAATTTTGTTGCTCAATGGTATCTAGCATGGCATTAAAGGCTTGCACCAACTGGCCTAGCTCGTCTTGCCTATCGGTTTCGGCGCGCAGTGAATAATTTTTACATTGCTTGATGGTGTTAGCTGTACGCGTCAATGCCAGCAAAGGAGCTGAAATAAGGGCTTGTATTTTGCTCGACACGGCCACTGTCACAATGCCAACCAAAAGTACAATCAAAAGCATAACTACCGTAAAAGCCGTAAAGCGCCGATGTAACTCGCGCAAAGAAACCCGCAAATGTAGCTGGCCAATTTTCTGCACATCCTCCCACAGTACAGGCTGGATAACGTCTAAATAATCGCCGTTAAATTGCGCGATAAACGATTGATCTGCTAGACAAGTTACGCCAGCAATGGGCTTGCCTGCATCTTCAGGCGCTTGGTAATGCTCACGGGAATACATGATCTGTTTTTCCCCATTTTCTGAGCGTATACACGCAGAGATCAACGTGGAATCAATGCCAAGACTGCTGAGAATAGCGCGCGTTTGATAAGCATGCTCATACGCCAAAGTGGCGGCACTGTGATTGGCAACGAGACGCGCCATGAGTGTTGTTTCATAAACAAGATGCTGCTTATAGGCTTGACGGTCGTACAACACAAAAGCCACGCTTGCCATCAACAAGCTTCCGAAGCTGATGGCGCATATCATAAAAATTAATTGTTGTTTAATGGGGATGTTTTTTAGGCTACTTGTCATCCGCATGGCGCTCTTCCTTTGATGCCCAATGGCCAGTAATGTGTTGTCGGTAATGTATGGCTAAGTGTGTTAATCAGTTAACAAAAAACTTATCGAAGCCAGCCAGCAACCACGCACACGCCAAACCTGCCACCAAACCGCCCGCATGTGCCGCATTGGCAATGTGCCCCATTCCTGCCCACGTCAACACGCCACTAAAACACAATATCAGCCACAACAAAGCCATCGCCATTAAGCCTGGCGGCAGCAGTACAAGGCCTGCTCGCGGGAATAAACATGAATACAGCCAGCCATAGCCAATCAGCGCGTAAATAACCCCCGACATGCCGCCAAACAAGATATTCGGGTCTGCATAGAACTGCGCCTGATTGGACACAAAGCCACACACAAAAACCAAAACAAGCAGACGCATGGAGCCTTGCATGCGCTCTATACGCCGCCCAATCTCTAGCAGCATCAAACCGTTAAACACAATATGCAGCAAATTGAAATGCAGAAAAATAGGTGTCCAATAGCGCCATATTTGCGTCAAAGAAGGCGCTTCTGCTAAAACATCCATGCTGTCTTCGCTGATATGCACAGACTGCAAGCTCAACTGGGATAACAGCCACAATCCGCCACTGCGCTGCCCCCACGGCGTGCTCACCATGATAAAGGCCGCAACAGACAGCAATAGAAGCAACAAAGTAAACGGAAAACGCCGCCAATCACTAAAAATAGTGGGCGAAGCCGCTATAACAACCGCACTGCTGCGCGTATCAAAAACTTTCTCATCGACCACACCACTTTGCCAAGCCAACAGCAACCGCTGCACCTGCGCTGGCGGCACAGAGCTTGGCACACACAGACATTGCTCACCTGCGCGTTCAAACACCCATGTTGGAACATCGGAACCCTGTAAATAACGGCATAAAACCGCCAAATCTTCCGTCAACGGCACACGCCGTATTTCTACCCATTCAGTCATTGCCTACCTGCATCCTCTTCTTTATGCCAAGCGACTGCCCCAACCCAATTTGGTGCGGCAGGTTTCATAGTAATTGTGGGTCAATGGGTGAATTAGCTGCAATTTTTGCGGCTTTTTCTGCACTTGCATCATATCGCCCTCTTGCATAGCAAAATGAATCTGCCCGTCGCAAGACATTTCAGGCTGCCCACCGCTATATTCCCGCAGCACAACGCGCACATTGCTATTTCCCGCCACTACAATGGGACGGCTAGATAAAGCGTGCGGCAACATAGGCACCAACGCCATTGCATCCAGAGAGGGGTGCAAAATCGGCCCGCCGCCCGATAGCGCATATGCGGTGGAACCGGTGGGCGTGGAAATAACCAGACCGTCTGAGTGCTGGCTATAGACAAAATGCTCATCCACGTACAACTCAAATTCGATCATGCGCAACGAAGCCCCGCGATGCAGCACCACTTCATTGAGTGCGTCTGCCCGCGCAATTTCTTTTCCATCACGCACAAGCACAACATCCAGCAAAAAACGCTCTTCACGCAAATAATGGCCAGATAGCACTTCTGCCACACGTGTTTCGATTTCATCTGGCGCGATGTCGGTAAGAAAACCCAAGCTACCGCGATTAATGCCCAGTACCGGCGTATTTTGCACACTAAGAGCCCGCGCCGCGCCCAACATACTGCCGTCGCCACCCACCACAATCACCAAATCGCAACACGCGCCCAGTTTTTCGCGCTCGCATACGGGCAAATCGCTACTGATGAGTGCCGCCGTTTTTTGCTCTAGAACCAAAAAGCTGCCACGCGCCCGTAAAAATGCCACCAATGCCAGCAGCGTATCCACCACTTGCGGATTGCCTTCACGACCGATCAGACCGATGTTGTTAAATTTATCCATAAGGGAACATCTGTATAGAAAAGTCATTAGGATTAAATAGAAAGCCTGTCGACAAGTAAACTGCGCTGCCCATAACCACACCTAAACCCCTATAATCGCCCGTTCATTTATCTGCTTTTTATCATGAGCACCAGCATGCAAGAACAGTATCAGCACACATCTATCGAAACCGTGGCACAGGGCTATTGGCAGGATCACGCCAGTTTTCGCGCACAAGAAAACCCAAGCAAAGAAAAGTTCTACTGTTTATCAATGTTTCCGTATCCATCCGGCAAACTGCATATGGGTCATGTGCGCAATTACACCATCGGTGATGTAATTAGCCGCTATCAGCGGATGCTGGGGAAAAATGTTTTGCAGCCAATGGGTTGGGATGCGTTTGGCTTACCGGCAGAAAATGCCGCCATCAAAAACAATACCGCCCCCGCCGCGTGGACCTACGAAAACATCGCTTACATGAAAGCCCAGTTAAAAAAACTGGGTTTTGCCTATGATTGGTCACGCGAGCTGGCCACCTGCCAGCCGGATTACTACCGCTGGGAGCAATGGTTTTTTACGCGCTTGTACGAAAAAGGGCTGGTGTACAAAAAAATGTCGACTGTGAACTGGGATCCTGTCGATCAAACGGTACTAGCCAATGAGCAAGTTATCGACGGTCGCGGCTGGCGCTCCGGAGCCTTGATTGAGCGCAAAGAAATCCCGCAATGGTTTATCAAAATAACAGACTACGCTGAGGAATTGCTGGCCGATTTAGACAAGCTGCCACACTGGCCGGAACAGGTCAAAACTATGCAGCGCAACTGGATAGGCAAAAGTTGCGGCGTGACACTGCGCTTTGACTTGAGCGCCCCCATCGCCGGTTACGATTATTTTGAAACCTACACCACCCGCCCAGACACGCTCATGGGCGTAACCTACGTGAGCCTTGCCGCCGAGCATCCAATTGCCATGGCCGCTGCCGAACACAACTCGCCACTGGCCGATTTTCTACGCGAGTGCAAACGTCAGTCTGTCGCTGAAGCGGACATGGCCGTGATGGACAAAAAAGGCATGGACACTGGTTTGTTGGCCATCCATCCGATCAGCGGCGAGCAAGTACCCGTGTGGATCGCCAATTATGTCTTGATGAATTACGGCACGGGTGCGGTGATGGCCGTTCCTGCGCACGATCAGCGCGATTTTGAGTTTGCAAAGAAATATGGTCTGGCGATTAAGCAAGTCATTGCACGCACCGATGCCGACATATCCTGTGATATCAACAGTGCCGCCTTCACTGACAAAGGCACGCTCATTCACTCGGGCGAATTTGATGGCTTGCCGTTCGAGCGCGCCTTTGATGCTATCGCCAAAAGGCTGGAGATACTCGACAAAGGCCGCATCACACTGAATTACCGCTTGCGTGATTGGGGTGTATCGCGCCAGCGTTATTGGGGCGCACCTATCCCCATACTGAACCTGCCAGAGGGCGGTGAAATTCCAGTGCCGTTTGGCCGCCTACCCGTATTGCTGCCGGAAGATGTGGTGATGGATGGCATCAACTCCCCACTTAAAACCGACATCAACTGGCGCAAAACCGAATTAAACGGCGTGGCGGTCACACATGAAACCGACACCTTCGATACTTTTATGGAATCGTCGTGGTATTACGCCCGCTACACCTGCCCTAATTTTGAAGGCGGGATGTTAGACCCTAAAGCGGCCAATTACTGGCTGCCGGTTGATCAGTATGTGGGTGGCATCGAACACGCCATTTTGCACCTGCTGTACGCACGCTTTTTTCATAAACTGATGCGCGATGAGGGTTTGATCCAATGCGACGAGCCATTTGAGCGCTTGCTGTGTCAAGGCATGGTGCTGAAAGACGGCACAAAAATGTCGAAATCCAAAGGCAACACCGTCGATCCGCAAGAGCTGATTGAGCAGTACGGAGCCGATACCCTGCGCCTGTTCACCATGTTCGCCGCGCCGCCCGAGCAATCGCTAGAATGGAACGATGCCGGCGTGGAAGGCGCGCACCGCTTTTTGCGTCGCTTGTGGAAGGCTGTTTTTGTCCATAAAGAAGCCGCTAATCAGCAAGCTCTCTCTGTACTGGACGGATCTACGCTAACAGAGCCACTGAAAAATCTGCGTCGTAAAACACATGAAACCATTACCAAAGTCAGCGTGGATTACGGCGACAGACAGACGTTTAACACGGCAATCGCCGCAGTAATGGAATTGCTCAACGAGATAAACAAGATTGCAGACCGTGCCGGCACCAACACGCTTATTGTTGAACGTGAAGCGCTGGAAGCTGCCGTGCTGCTACTGTCGCCGATCACACCGCACATCAGCCATCAACTGTGGCAAGAGCTTGGCCATACTGACGCAGTAATCAATGCGACGTGGCCGAAAGCCGATGCCGATGCCATGCACCGCAGTAGTATCGAAGTCGCTGTGCAAGTGAACGGGAAATTGCGCGGCACAGTCACGCTCGCGCCGGAAGCAACGCAAAATGAGGCGGAAACAGCCGCGCGCGCCAATGAAAAAATCGCCAAATTTCTGGCCGATCAAACCGTACGAAAAGTGATTTTTGTGCCTAGAAAAATGCTAAACATTGTGGTGGGATAAATGAAAAAACATGTTCTGACAATTTTATGTTTTTGTTTAATGACGGCCAGCTGCGGCTGGCAAATACGAGGCCACAAAGACAGTGCCGTTAATATTCATGCGCTCACCGTTGGCGGCACAAGCCCCTATGGGAGAATGGTTCGATCAATGGAAAAACAAATGCAGCAACAACGCATCAAAAGCAGCGGCGAAAATGCTTGGTATTTGATGATTATTACGGAAGACATCCGAGGCACTGCGCTGGCCTTCGGCGATAGCAACAACGCAGCCAGCAATGAAATTGAATTAAAAGTGCGCTTCACCGTTACCGACACCAAAGGCGAGACCATCATCGCCCCTAATACAGAACGCGCAGCCCGTATCTATACCGTTAACGACAACCGTCGACTGGCCATGGACAGCGAAGCCGAATTGTTGACAACAGAGCTATACGATGAAATGGCGATCAACATTTTGCGCCGTATTGATTTTATTGCAGGCCAGAAAACACTCCAACCTCACCCGTCTGTGCCAAAGCCATAACACTATGCGCATCTACCCAGAAAAACTGGCCGTGCATTTGCAAAAAACGCTGGCTCCCCTGTACTGGATCGCCGGCGACGACCACTTACTAGCGCAAGAAGCTAGTGATAGCGTGCGTGCTGCCGCGCTCATGCGAGGATTTTCTGAACGAAAAACCTTTTACGCCGACAAAAAAGAGCACTGGCTAACCGCACTTACAGAAGCCAATTCTCTGTCATTGTTTGCCGATAAAATACTGGTCGATATCCGTACCAGTACCGTAAAATTTGACGACGATGCTTTGCTCGCCTACCTGAAAAAGCCCAATCCAAATACAGCAATACTCATTAGCAGTAACAAGGCTGACAGCAGCACACAAAAAACTCAATGGTTTAAAGCGCTAGAAAACGCCTGTGTATTTGTGCCTATATTGCCCCTAGAGCGCAGCCAGTTTCCTGCTTGGCTCGCCACGCGCGCACAAAAAAAACAACTCAACCTCAGCAAAGAAGCTCTTGCGCTGTTGGCGGAACACACAGAAGGCAACCTACTCGCCGCGCTGCAAGAGTTAGAAAAACTAACACTGCTATTTATTGATGCCGCACAAATCAACGCCGAGCAATTGCGGGACAGCATCAATGACAACGCACGCTACGATGTATTCGCATTCAACGATGCGCTCCTCGCAGGAGATGCCTCCACCAGTCTACGCGTGCTTGGCGCTCTACAACAAGAAGGTACAGCGGCACTCGCAATCATTGCGATTGTTGGAAGAGAACTGCGACAATTAGCCGCAACACGCGAAGAAATGGCTCGCGGACTTACCATGCAAACCAGCTTGCGCCAGTCGGGCGTATGGGACAAACGCGTGCCACTGTTAACCCACGCAGCAGAACGCCTGACCCACGACAACACCCGCGCAGTAGTACAACGACTGGCGGCTATCGACCAAGCCTGCAAGGGCATGAGCAAGCAAAACCCTTGGCAATTGCTGGCATCGCTCTGCCTGATGATGGCAAACCTCTCATACCCCCCCCATATTTCCTGAATTTTTGGAACTCAACCAATGCTTGTCGAAGAGCATTCCATCCCCCCTCTTTCGGCTCGACCTTGAACAACAGCACATTGCTTTCTCTCTGCATGATTTTGCTATTCACTCGCGCGCTTGGCCACACAGGGCATTCCGCTGCAGCAGGGCTTAATGACATCATTGTTGGTTGCAATAGTTCGCCAACTGCCATTGCCGTTGGCAGCGACGGCCTAGTTCTTCGCAGCGAAAACGGCACGGACTGGGACACGGCTATCACCCCCCCACACACAAAAAAAATCCTATTTCGTGCAGTCTGGGCATACAAGCCTGATGACAGTGACCTATGCTGCAAAAAGTGGACACCGTTTTGCCAATAAAATACAAAGCGGAGAGTTTCGATGAAGGCGAGAAAGCAAATGGTTTACACGGCAG
>JAYVJM010000054.1:0-23843 GCA_043769275.1 Cellvibrionales bacterium
CTGCCGTGTAAACCATTTGCTTTCTCGCCTTCATCGAAACTCTCCGCTTTGTATTTTATTGGCAAAACGGTGTCCACTTTTTGCAGCATAGGTCAACCCCCCTTCTGAAGAATTTTACGGCGAATAGGCAAAATACGGCGTTTATGGATTAACGTTTGCTTTTTTTCACATGCCGCAAAAAACGTTTGCGTTTTTCCATTTGGCTGGGCGTAAGCGTATTGCGTTTGTCTTGATATGGGTTGTCGCTGCTGCGGTATTCAATACGCAGTGGCGTGCCCGCCATCTCCAGTGCTTTACGGAAGGTTTTTTCTAAGTAACGCGTGTAGTTGTCGGGGGCTTTGTCGCCCTGATTGCCGTGAATAATAATAATGGGCGGATTCTGGCCGCCCGCGTGCGCGTAACGCAGCTTGATGCGTCGCCCATTGACCAGCGGCGGCGGATTGGTGGCCACAGCGTCTTCCAAAATGCGCGTGAGAAACGGCGTGCTGAGTTTTTTGGTGGCCGACGTAAACGCTTTGTGTACCGAGCCGTACAAATTACCCACGCCGCTGCCATGCAGTGCCGAAATAAAATGCACTGCCGCAAAATCAATAAAGTGCAAGCGCCGCTCCAGCGCACGCTTGACGGTGTTGCGCTGGTCTTCGTCCAACCCATCCCATTTATTAATGGCCACCACCAGCGCACGGCCTTTGTCGATCACATGCCCTAGCAAATGCAAATCTTGCTCGACGATGCCTTCACTGGCATCCATCATCAAAATCACGACATGCGCGTCTTCAATCGCTTGCAGTGTTTTGACGATAGAAAACTTTTCGATGGCTTCGGTGATATGGCGGCGCTTACGAATGCCGGCGGTGTCAATCAGCGTATACAGCTCGCCATTGCGTTCGTAGTCGATATAAATGCTGTCGCGCGTGGTGCCAGGCAAGTCGAATACCACCACACGCTCTTCGCCCAACATGCGGTTTACCAGCGTGGATTTGCCCACATTGGGGCGGCCAACCACGGCAATTTTAATGGCGCGTTGTGCGGCAAGATTGGCCGGTTGCGTTGCCGTAGGCACATCACTGTTTTCTGCAGCGGTATCTTGCGTCAACGGCTGTGCGGTGCGTTCTGTCTCTGCCCAGTCATCTTCTTCAGTTTCTATGGCTTCCGCGGCCGCTTCCGGATAAAGCTGGCGCACCACCGTTTTTAATAACTGATTAACGCCGCGCCCCTGCACGGCGGCAATCGGCAGCACATCGGAAAAACCCAGCGCGAAAAAATCGCTGGTGGCGACATCCGGATCGAGGCCGTCGGACTTATTAACGATTAACAACGTTTTTTTATGGTGCTCGCGCAAATAACGCGCAATGGCAATATCGCCCGAACTCAAACCGGCACGGCAATCCACCAAAAACAGCACGCAATCGGCTTCTTCAATGGCGGTGAGCGACTGCCCCGCCATCGCCGCATCAATGCCCGCGTCGTTTTCGCCCAAACCACCGGTATCCACCACAATAAAGCGGTGCCCCTCAAAGGAAGCCTCGGCGTACTGACGATCACGGGTCAAACCTGGAAGATTGGCCACCAGCGCGTTACGCGAACGCGTAATGCGGTTAAAGAGCGTCGATTTGCCGACGTTTGGGCGGCCGACTAAAGCAATGACTGGCAGCACGCTGCACCTCAGAAAGTTGGGATTATTGAAGAAAAGCCTATCAACTACGGAGCGCCTTTCAGCTGGCTCAGGGCAAACGGCCAACTGGCAAACTCCATTCTGCGGCAAGCCTGTCGAACCATAGATGGAGCCGATTGAATCAGCATTTCTTTACTGTGTTGTTGTCGTCATTCCCGCGAAGGCGGGAATCTAGGCTCTCGTCAACTGGTTGATGTATAAAAAGCAGGCCTCCCCCCGCTTTGTGCGTTTTGTACGTCAACGTCTCACGCTTCGCTCACGGTCGTTGTGGGCACTGACTTCATCCAGACAGTTGCCATTTTCCCCTGATTGATCTGGCCTTGTGTCACTTCATCTAACCATGCCGGCAAATAAACCGTCGTTTCTCCTCCAATACCACTGGCATCCATTTTTAAATGCCTAGCGATCGCCTTAAGTAAGTCGTTAAATTTTTGGCTACCTTTTTTCAGATATATGCGATTCTCATCTTCACTCCATTCCGCTGTTCCGCTCACGTGCAGGTGCCCAACAAATTTATTTTTTAATTCGATAATGTCCGGTTCACTACAGAAAACAACATCAATAACATTGATGGCATCTACAAACTGGATACTTTTGTCGTTTCCCCTCGCGCTCATCAAGACTTTGAACACGGCCAGTTTTTCAGCAAACTTCTGTTTTCGTTCGTCGTTCCACTTAGAAACCTGTACAGCCAGTACCGGCCCGAACAACGTTGCGAACACCACACTAAAACTCCACCAATCCATTATTTTCCCCACTGAAAGATTGATGGCCATATCGATGGCTTGGCATCTTCTTTTTTAACCGATAACGCCCACAATTTGCCGCTGTTAGTGAGCACGTACAGGCTGTCGCCCTCGCTTTGCAGCTTCATGCGCACGCCATCACCGCCCACGTTATAGCGGCCGACGTAGCTGCCGTCGCTCTGTTTCAGCAAGTGTATGTAGCCTTCAAAATCGGCTACCGCCACGTACCCACCCAGCACAGCCGGCGCGGTGAGTTGCCGGCCAGAAAACAGCGCACTTTTCCAGACTTCTCGCCCGCTGACCAAACTCAAAGCCCGAACCGTATCGTCGTTTTCTACCACATACAAATTGCCTTCGCCTTCTGCCATGCTGCGCAAAGTCGATGCCTTTTCGCTCCATTCGGGTCGACCGCTTTCGCGATTAAGCGACACCACGGCCCCCTGAAAACTGCCAATAAACACATAAGGGCCAACCAGCAGCGGCTCAGCATGCACATCGATCACGCGCTCCAACTCCGAGCGCCCTTCAGACACAATAAAATGTTGCTCCCAGCGCAACTGGCCTGTGCGCGCATCCAAGGCAACAGCCTTGCCGGTGTTAAAAGCGACATACACAACGCCATCACGAATCACCGGTGCTGCCGTGCCGCGTAACGTCAACAGCGCTTGCGGGGCGCTGTACGTCCAGCGAATAGCGCCGGTAAGCGCATCAAAAGCCCGCACACGGGAGTCGGTGGATTGCACGATGACGACATCCCCATCAGTCGTCGGTGCTGCCAGCACTTCGCTAGTGGCTTGCCCGCGCCACACTTGCTCGCCATCTGCCGTATTCAGCGCGTAAACCGCGCCGTCGCGGTCGGCCACCAACACCAGCTTGTCGCTGGCACCAACGGCACTCATCAGCGAAACATCCAGAGCCTGTGTCCACAACACTTTGCCATTATTGCGATCCATCGCCGTTACATGGCCGTCGACATTGGCTGCATAGATCGCCTCACCGGCCAAAGCCGGCGTAAGCATCAACCACAACTCAGCCGCGCCTTGGTCACCCACACCGCGCGACCACAGATCATGCAACACGACAGGCTGCTCAGGCAGATCAACCAGCGACGCAATCACAACCTTATCGTCGCCACCGAACCAACTACAAGCTGATAGCAAGGCAGAAGCCAACAACACAATGGCACGTCTACTCATGATTTTTTCTCGATCGCCGCCGCCGCTTTTACTGGCTCAAAAACCGTAGCGGGCGCCAACTCCGCCAGCTTCATATCGAGCACTCGACGACGCTCACCACCAACACCGGATGCGTCGAGCGCCATTTGCGCAGAGAGATAGGCCGAGCGCGCCTCTTGTGTTTTGCCCTGCGCCAGCGCGATATCACCACGCAACTCTGCATAAGCAGAGTCGTACGCAGATGCCCCTTTTATAGCGGCGAGTGTGCTTTTCGCTTTATCGTTCTCGCCCATTGCGAACTGAACCTGCGCCAGACGCAGCGCCACCAAGGGTGCCAACGAAGCATCCGGCTTGTGCGCCTGTGCCCAGATCAACAGCTCATTCGCTCGCGGCAAGTCATTTTTTTCCACCGCTTCTTTGGCCAAATGTAACGTGGCAAATAAGGCGTAAACACTACTGGAATAGTCTGTGCGCAATTGTTCCGCCAACTTGTCGCTGTTCGCGTTTTGATTTTTTTCATCGCGCTCATCGCGAGCGGCGATCATGTCTTGATACAGCGCCGATGCCGCTTCTTGCTCTGATTGCTGATGGCTTTTCCAGCCGTTCCAAGCAAAATAAGCAAGCAAGGCAATCAACACGCCGGCGACGGTAGAAAGGCCATTGCTTTTCCACCAGCTTTTTAACAGCTCGACCTGCTCTTCTTCACTGCGATACTCCACCATAAAAGCTCCTGCGTAATTGAAAAAAAGTAAGGGGAAATGACTCAGGTCAATAACGCCTGACGCAAAAAGTCAGGCAGTGTAACAAAGCTCACCTGCTCTTGCGCACGCGGCGACTCGCTTCCGCCGACACGCAAAAACTTGACGCTTACCTGCTTTCCCTGCATTTCTTCTGCGCCCAGAACCAGCGCCACACGCGCACCGCTTTTGTCGGCGCGCTTGAATTGGCTTTTAAAACTGCCGCCACCGCAGTTCATTTGCACAATCAATCTCGGCAACGCCGCACGGCAGCGTTCCGCTAATTGCAGCGCATCCGCGATGAGCTCGTCATCAACCACGATATAAACATCGGCCACAGCAGGTTCCGGCAGTGATCGGCTTTCGTTCAACAATAACGCCAGCCGCTCAATGCCCATCGCAAAACCAAAGGCGGGCGTGGGTTTGCCGCCCAACTGTTCGACCAACCCATCATAACGCCCACCCGCACAGACTGTGCCCTGTGCGCCCAACACCGTTGTCACCCATTCAAAGACCGTGTGATTGTAATAATCCAGCCCGCGCACAAGGCGTGGATTTAGTTCGAACGCAATGCCATTGGCATTGAGCAAGCCACAAAGTTTCTCAAAGTGCGCGCGCGATTCTGTATCAAGATAAGCACTCAACGTCGGCGCGTCGGCCAATAACGCCTGCGTGTGAGCCTCTTTGCTGTCCAGCACACGCAGCGGATTGCTGTGCAAACGGCGCTGGCTGTCGGCATCCAGCTCGCTTTCAAAACGCGCCAAATAGGCCACCAGCGCCTCGCGGTAACGCGCACGCGCGGCGTTAGAGCCCAGCGAATTGAGCTGCAGTGTCACAGTGTCCGACAAACCCAATTCGCGCCACAAACGCGCCGTAAGCAGCAGCATTTCCGCATCAACATCGGGGCCGACAAAACCGAAGGCTTCCACGCCAACCTGATGAAACTGGCGCAAACGGCCTTTTTGTGGGCGTTCGTGACGAAACATCGCGCCGCTGTACCACAGCTTTTGCGTTTGGTTGTAAAGCAGCCCGTGCTGTTCGCAGGCGCGCACACAGCAGGCCGTGCCTTCGGGTCGCAGGGTCAAGCTGTCGCCGTTGCGATCGTCAAAGGTATACATTTCTTTTTCGACGATGTCGGTGGCATCGCCAATGGAACGTTTGAACAGTTCGGTGCTTTCCACAATGGGAAAACGTATCTGGCGATAACCGTAGCTGGCAAGTACGGCGGCAACCGTCGCCTCAATATGCTGCCATACCGGCGCTTCATGTGGCAACAAATCATTCATGCCGCGTATGGATTGGAGTTTGCTCACGGAAAAATCTCTTTTTTCTGGGATGGTACTGATGTTTTTTTGATGTCCTTCGACAGGCTCAGGACGAGCGGTTAGCGCGTCGACAAGCGAACCATGAGCCACATAAAAACACCCATGATATTTTAGGCTTTATCACTCAGTGTCTGGCGATGACATTCGGGTCGACGGCAGCGGCGCGGGCGGCAATTTTGGCGCGCACCATTTTTTCCAATTCATCCACCAGCTCTTCATTTTTTAATTTAACGCTCGGCTTGCCGTCAACAAACACCATATTGCTGGGCGTGGCACCCGTCAGGCCGATATGCGCCACTTTCGCTTCACCGGGCCCGTTCACAATACAACCGATAATGGCGACATCCAACGGCTCCGTAATGTCTTCGAAGCGCGACTCCAGCGCATTGACGGTTTTAATTACGTCAAAATTTTGCCGCGAACAGCTAGGACAAGCGATCAAATTAATACCGTGACTGCGCAGATGCAGGCTTTTTAAAATATCAAAGCCCACCTTAATTTCTTCCAGCGGATCTGCCGCCAACGAAATACGAATGGTGTCGCCGATGCCGTCGGCCAGCAGCATGCCCAAGCCTATAGACGACTTCACGGTGCCGGAACGCAGCGCACCCGCCTCGGTGATGCCCAAATGCAGCGGCTGCTCAATCTGGCTAGAAATTTTGCGGTAGGCATCCACCGTGAGAAACACTTCGGAGGCTTTCAGGCTCAATTTAAAATTATGAAAATCCATTTTGTAGAGGATGTCGATATGCCTAAACGCCGATTCCACCAGTGCGTCGGCCGTCGGCTCGCCGTATTTTTTTTGCAAATCTTTTTCTAGCGAACCGGCATTCACACCTATGCGTAACGAAATATTTTTATCGCGCGCTTTTTCGATTACCGCACGGATGCGGTCTTCGCGGCCTATATTGCCTGGGTTGATGCGCAAACAGTCAACGCCCAAGTCAGCCACACGCAGGGCAATTTTGTAATCAAAGTGAATATCGGCGACCAGCGGCACAGTAACCTGTTGGCGAATAGCACCAAAAGCCTCCGCCGCTTCCATCGAGGGCACCGATACGCGCACGATGTCGGCTCCCACTTTCTCCAAAGCCTGAATTTGCGCCACAGTGGCGGCAACGTCACACGTTTCTGTATTGGTCATGCTCTGCACGGTGATGGGCGCGTCGCCTCCAACCGCAACAGACCCAACCATGACGGTGCGCGTTTTACGCCGTTTAATCGTGTTGTGCCCAAACATCCTCACACCTCATTATCGTGCTATTCATGACCATTGACCGGCACGCCTTCTCCCTGCTCCCCACTCAACGGCACTTCCGCGAGGGTAAAGCGTGCAGATAACCCACCGGGCTTAACAGGAATCGTCACCGGCACGTCATTGTAAGTAAGCTCTACCGCTGCCGCCCTGCCCAACCAAATTTGTAGCGGGGGGTCAGCGGGTAACGCCAATACGTCGCCTTTGCTGTGCGTACGTTCGTCCAGCACTTCACCGGCCGCATTTTTTACTTGTATCCAACACTCATCCTTAAACGTAGCGCGGAGCGTGGGTGCGGGCGATAAGATCGGCGGTGGAAGCGGCGCATCCGACGCGGGCACAGATTCCGGCGAAGGCACGAATGAGGGCGCATCCGCAACAAAAACATCGGCGACACCTGCCGGCATGTCCAGCGGCGTGGGTGCTGGTGTGGGTATGACGGCCGCCGCAACAGATGTGGTTAATATGGGCGTGATGACGGCGGGCGCCGCAGCAAGTGATTTATCCCAGTGAAAGAGCCGGCGTAACGCACCAGAGCCGGCTTTACTCTGGCTGAGGGACTGAGCCGTCACCATCCAAGCCAACAAAAACACCCCCCCCAGCAGCGCCAAACCAAAACCCAAGCCCAAACCCACAGCCCAGCCCCAGCCAAAACGCACACGCCGCCCCGTCCAGCCTTGGGAAACGAGCACAGGCTGTACGCGCTTAGGCTGCGGCATCGGCGACAGAGATACCTCGTATAACCGCAGCACGTCATCGGCATTCAGGCCGAGCAGATCGGCATAGTTACGCAAATGCCCTTTCACAAATACCGGATTTTGAAAACTGCCAAAATCATTGTTTTCCATCTGCTGAATTTGGCGTAAATGCAAATTCAAACGCTTCGCAATAACCGCCTCGTCCAACTGCTTTTCTTGTCGAGCTTTGCGAAGCGTTTCGCCAACCGTTCGCGCATCCTGCTTCACTTCAACACCCGCGTCGACGGCAACCATCAGTGCGATGCCACCCAAGCTTTATACTCGCGGTACTCTGGTGAAGCCGGAAAGGTGTTTTTCAGATACAGCGCGTAGCTGGCTTGTTTGTCCGCATCGTGGAATACAGACATCAAGCGAATACCCAGCCACAAAGAACCAGCGGTTTGTTCTGCATATTTCACAAACTCCTCGTAATCACGACGACTGTCTTCAAACTCACCTTCATCAAACAATAACTTAGCCCGCTCTAGCAGGGCATTGTAATTGCGCGAATCACTGTTCAGGGCGCGATTAAGCGCGACGGCCGCCTCTTTGCGTTTGCCCACCTGTTTTAAGCAAACACCCCAGTTAGAAAACGCCGCTGAACGCTTGCCATATAAAGGATCGCTGCTGGCCTTTTCAAACATCTCACAGGCTTCAGGGTAACGTTTTTGGCTGTAAAGGAAGCTGCCGTAGTTTAAATAACTGGGCATATACGACTTATCCGCGCTTATGGCCTTTTGGAACTCTTTTTCAGCCAGCACATACTCTTCATCGCCGGCATAGTAAAAAGCCAAGGAATTTAGAAGACCTGGGGAGTCTTCGTCAATCGCCAGCCCTTTTTTGATCGCCTGCAATGCCTTTTCGCGGTTTTGTTGCTGCAAATAACCGTTGGCGAGGATGATGTAATCCTCCAGCGCCGCGCCGCTATCGGCTTTGTGGTGTACGGGCTTACCGTCCCGCGTCTCCTCAGTAACACACGCAGCCAGCCCACACAGCAGCAACAGGGCGAACAATCCTTTTGTAACGCGAGTAATAAGCAGCATCCTTAGTGTCCTTCAACAAAACGGAGGGGCTCGGCACACGTCGCAGCCCGCGCCAACAAATGGCGTTTGCTGCGACGTGTGCGATCATTCACTATACCCGCCAACTGCCCACAGGCGGCATCAATATCATCGCCACGCGTACTGCGGATAGTCGTTATATAGCCCGCTTCCACCAAAATGTCACGAAAACGATAAAGCCTGTTGTTACTAACACGCCGGTAATCCGACGCAGAAAAAGCGTTAAAAGGAATTAGGTTGATTTTGCACGGCACATCCGCCAGCAACTGCGCCAATTCCTGCGCGTGTTCAGCTTTGTCGTTGATGCCGTCCATGAGGGTGTATTCGATGGTGACTTTACGGTGCGCATCGGGCAAACCCGCTAGATAACGCTTAACCGATGCCAGCAGCATCGCAATGGGGTATTTTTTGTTGATGGGCACCAATGTGTCGCGCAATGCATCATTGGGTGCGTGCAAAGACACCGCCAGCGAAACGTCGGTGTGTAAACCGAGCTGATCGAGCATCGGCACCACGCCGGATGTGCTCAAGGTCACGCGACGCTTAGAGAGGCCATAGGCGTTGTCATCCAGCATTAGGCTAACGGCATCCATGACGTTGTCGAAGTTGAGCAAAGGCTCGCCCATGCCCATAAACACCACGTTGGACACCGCGCGCTCGGCATCCATCGCCAAACTGCCAAAGGATTTTGCCGCCAGCCACAACTGGCCGACTATTTCAGCCGCGGTTAAATCGCGCTGAAAACCTTGCTTGCCCGTGGCACAAAAGCTGCAATCCAGCGCACAGCCCACTTGCGAAGACACACACAGCGTACCGCGCCCTTTTTCGGGGATAAACACCGCTTCAACACAACTGCCGCCTGTAACGCGGATCAACCATTTGCGCGTGCCATCAGCCGACTCCATTTGTTTAAGCAGTTCCGGCGGGCGAATTTCTGCCACTTCCGCTAATTTTATGCGCAACGGCTTGGCAAGATTGCTCATCTGCTCGAATTGATCAACGCCTAACTGATGTATCCATTTGGCCACCTGCTGGGCACGAAAACCTTTCTCGCCCAAGTCGGCAAAAAAACCCTCCAGCTTCGGCAAACTCAAGCCGAGCAGGTTGGTTTTGCTAACACCGGCGCTGTTTTCAGTCGTGCTCAGATCAGGTGTGCGCATGCGGGGCGCGCCTCCACAGGCAAAAAAGGTTTAGCGAGAAAATATCTCGGTGGCTGGGAAAAAATACGCGATTTCCCGCACGGCAGAGGCCACGGAATCTGAGCCATGTACCGCGTTGGCATCAATGCTGTCGGCGAAATCGGCGCGAATTGTACCGGAGGCGGCTTTCTTCGGATCGGTTGCGCCCATAATCAAACGATGCTGCGCAATCGCGTTTTCACCTTCCAAAACCTGCACTGTGACAGGGCCGGAGGTCATAAACGCCACCAAATCCTTGAAAAAGCCGCGCTCACGGTGTTCGGCGTAAAAATCTTCGGCTTGTGCTTGGCTCAATTGCAGCATACGCGCCGCCACAATTTTCAAGCCCGCCTGTTCAAAACGGCTGTAAATAGCGCCCACCGCATTTTTCGCCACAGCATCGGGCTTGATAATAGAAAATGTACGTTCAGTAGCCACTACAGCCTCCGCAAAAAACCAATAAAACAAACGGCGGCCACAATGTGTCGCCGAAAACAAGGGGGCGGTATTCTACGGCAAAATCACAACGTATCGTTAGCGATGCGCTTTTAACCCCCCCCCCCCCCTTCAGAAAAATACAGCATGACCCTGCTTTGACCACAGATGCTCAGGCCGGCAGCCCCACAACTGCTCAATCGTTTCGGCATGCAAACAGGCCGCCGGTGTTCCCGGCTGCCTTTATCTGTCCATTCGCCAACAGCCATACCTGATCGCAATAACGTGCTGCGTGATTGATGTCATGCAGGATAACCAGCACGCCATAACCGTTGTTGATCGCCAACGATTTTGTCATTTAAAGCCCCGTTATTTGCCCACCGGACAAGTCGGCGGCAGGGATATCAAACAAGGTTTTGCCGTCGCGGCGATAGAGAATATTGCTTAATGTCAGCATGGCCGTACACCTACAGCAATGCACCAACGCAAATTGCCAGCAACAAGCGCGGCAAGCGCAACTGCAAAATCACAAACTGCTCCTGCTCGGTGAGATCGCTTAAATGCAGGCCGCTTGCGGCATCCAGCAACGCCGGTAAACTCGCGTGAGCAGCCAGTGGCATCGGCTCCAACACCAACGTTGCGAGGATACCCAGCGCCAACAATACAACTAATAAACTTGCCGCCACCGACAAAGGCAGACGGCTTTTAATGCCCGTTGTCGTCGCTATACACACCGATGAGGCGTTCATCGTCGTTCGAGCGTCGCAGCCGCCGGCACATACGGGCGGGCAGCGAGCAACCGCGCCAAGCGCAGCGCCTCCTGCACGCTTGGCAAACCCAGACCGGCCACCAATATGCGCCCTGTTTTACCCACCTGCGTCTGCGCCAACACCGGATACTACGCCAACAAACGCGCGGCGGCATTTTCGTTCAACCCGCGACCGGCCACCAAAATGACAGCAGGATTTACACTCAGCAATGCCTCAGCAGAAAGGTTCTGATACGTGCTGTGCGTAGCGATGTTGGTGCCACCTAATAGGGTTATCAGTGCGCCGCCACACGCTGGCGGGTGACAACATCGCCCATCTGCGCGAGGGGCATGTGAAACGTGAAGCGGCAGCGTAGGAAAATCACCAAAATAGTGGCTAACAATGCGGCCATTTATGGAGGGCTTTGTGCAGGCCGCTCAGGGCGAACGGGGTTTCTTCACCCAATGGGTGATTTTCCGTTCGTGCTGACGTTCGCGCTCCGTAGTGCGATTTTTCACACGTATCGAAGCATGGATGGGGCGGCAACTGCTTTTTATCGGATTACTCCAGCTCTGCCAAGGCATCCAAAGCATTCGACAGTTTTTTCACGCCAATGACTCGCATCGTGCCCATTTTTTCACGCGGCACGTTGGCGGCAGGCACAATAGCCGTGCGAAAACCGTGCTTGGCGGCTTCGCGGATGCGCTCCTGCCCGCTAGGGACGGGACGAATTTCGCCCGACAAGCCCACTTCGCCAAACACCACCAGATCACGCGCAAGCGGTTTGTTGCGGAAACTCGACACAATCGCCAGCAAAGAAGCTAAATCGGCGCTGGTTTCGGTAACTTTCACGCCGCCCACCACGTTCATAAACACGTCCTGATCGCCCAGCATCAAGCCACCGTGGCGGTGCAATACGGCCAGTAACATGGCGAGGCGGTTTTGATCTAAGCCCACGGCGATGCGGCGCGGATTGCCAAAAGCGCTGTCGACCAACGCCTGTATTTCTACCAGCAGCGGGCGCGTGCCCTCCCACACCACCATCACCACCGAACCGCTGGCGATCTCATCCCCGCGCGACAGAAAAATCGCCGACGGGTTGTTCACTTCACGCAAACCCTGCTCCGTCATGGCAAACACACCCAGCTCGTTCACCGCTCCAAAACGATTTTTGTTGCTGCGCAGAGTGCGATAGCGCGAGTCGTCGGTGCTTTCGAGCATGATGGAAGTATCAATCATGTGTTCCAGCACTTTCGGGCCTGCCAGCGAGCCGTCTTTGGTGACGTGGCCGACCAGAATCAACACCGTGCCGGTTTGTTTGGCGAAGCGCGTCAACAACGCCGCACACTCGCGCACCTGCGCGACCGAACCTGGCGCAGAAGCCAGCTCCGGCCAGTGCATCACTTGAATGGAGTCCACCACCAGCACCGCTGGGCGCAAGTTGTCGAGCATATGCAGCAGCGTGTCGATGCTGGTTTCCGACAGCATTTGCAAACGATCAACCGGCAGTGCCAAGCGGCGCGCGCGCAGGGCAACTTGCTGAAGTGATTCCTCACCCGTCACATACAAACACGATTGATTTTGCGCCAATCTGCACAGCAGTTGCAGCAGCAGCGTGCTTTTGCCCGCACCAGGATTGCCGCCAATCAGCACCGCTGAGCCAGGCATCAAACCGCCGCCCAGCACACGATCCAGTTCCGGCATGCCAGAAGCAATGCGGGGTTGGTCGGCAACGGCAATTTTGTCCAGCGTCTGCACCGCGCTGCCCGCGGCACCTGCATAACCGGCAATGCGTGCAGTGGCTGTTTTATTGGCACCCAACCGCACTTCCGCAAGCGTATTCCAACCGTTGCAGGCCGAACATTGCCCTGCCCACTTGTTGTAATCCGCACCGCAATCGCTGCAAACGTAGGCGCTTTTGGTTTTCTGTTTACCTGAAACCGTGCTGGGCGGGAGGCTGCTCATCGCTTACAACAGCTCTACGCCGAAACGGCGCAACAACAACGCAAACAACCAAAAACCCGCGGCGGTGATAACAATGCAGGCCAGCAGAGACAACCAAAAACCCGCGCGCGGCAAAAGCAAGGGAAATGCGAGAAACATCGGCAGCGTGGGCACGACATACCAAAAGGTATACCACGCATGATTGGCTATTTTTTCCGGCGACTGCTTGTCCACATACAGCCAGACAAGCGCCAACAACGTGACTAATGGCAGTGCGGCGACAAAACCGCCCAGCTTGTCACTACGCTTGGCAAGCTCTGACACCAACACAACAACCGCCGCTGTCACGCCATATTTTATGATGATCCAGATCATGCTTTCTCCAAAAAAACGGCTTGGTTATGGATTTTATTGCGGCGTTTTTTTGCGCGCTTTCGGATGTTTTTTAGCAGATTTTGCCGCCTTGCGCGCCGCTTTAGCTTCGGCTTTCGCGGCAAGTTCCGCATTTTTCGCATCGAGTTTGTCGCCTATGTGGTTATGATTTATGTCCACCTGCTCCGTTTTATCCAGCGGAAATGCATCATCCGCATTCAGCCAGCCGTCACCGTCGATATCTGGGTCGCAGGCATCACCCTGCGCGTTGCCGTTAGTGTCCTTCTGGTCTGGATTGTAGACATGTGGGCAATTATCTTTATCGTCACTAATGATATCGTTATCGTTGTCTTTATCTGCCGTATCGGGGATGCCGTCGTTGTCAAAATCGAGAGGGTATTTATCGTCCTTATTGGCGATGCCGTCGCGGTCTGTGTCAAAAAACAAAGGCGGCACAACGGTCTGTTTGTAGCTGTCTTCGCCCCAACATTTGACGCTCAGGCTCATGCCCTCGCTGTCTAGCGCACAACTGTGGTACCAACCGGCACTCACGGCGACGGGTTCTTTCAACAGTTTTTCGGGCGGCTCGCTCTGCCCGTAGCGGTTGTTTCCCCAACACCGCACGCGGCGGGTTTCATCGGCACCAACATCAATAGCGCAGCTATGATCAAAACCTGCACTGACCATGCGCGGGTCGTGCAGAACCGGCTTCAAAATAAAGTGGTAGGGATTGTGATCGTAATCCAACGCCTTGCTGTCATCGACGCTTTGTTTGTACGTGTTATCGCCCCAACATTGCACGCCGCTGTCATCCAGCGCGCAGACATGGCTCACGCCCACACTTATTTGACGCGGATTTTTTAGTGACGGCACATCGGTTTGTTTCGCCCAATTATCACCCCAACAAAACACTTTTTTATTGGTCAATGCGCAGCTAAACCCCCCACCCGAACCAATGCTTTGCACATTTTTAAGTTTAGGAACATCAAGCTGGCCATTGCGATTGTCACCCCAGCATTTCACGCCCTTGCCTGTCAATGCGCAGCTATGAAACCAGCCCACACTCACGGCTCTGGCCTTTTCCAACTTCGGCACGGTGACCTTACCGTATAGATTGTCACCCCAGCATTTCACGCCTTCGTCATCCAACACACAAGCGTGCGTGTCACCCACGTCGATTTGACGCGGGTGGTCAAAAAGCGGCGGATTTGCCAACGATTTGCGCGCATCCTCACCCCAACAGTGCACCCCACGATCATCCAACGCACAGCTATGGTGATAACCGGCACTAACCGCATAATCGGCTAACAGCGGGTCTCGGCCTGTTGCCCACTCATCGTCATCGATCAGCGCGTCAAGATCGACGTCCGTCGCGGCTGTGGGCGTTTTTGCCCCCGTTGCATCTGCCTGCGAGAAACCCACCATACCAAGCAGGAGCAGTGAGGAAAAAAATAAACGCAAAAAAACAGTCATATCAACTCGGCAAACCGTCGAAGAAGCACAAGGCTAACGCGATCAGAAACGAAGTAAAGGCGCGGCACATCAAATATCTAAATTCGCCACAGCCAAGGCATTGCTTTCAATAAATTCACGCCTAGGCTCTACCGCATCTCCCATTAAGCAGGTAAATATTTGGTCTGCAGCGATGGCATCTTCTATCGTCACGCGCAACATGCGACGCGACGCGGGATCCATTGTCGTTTCCCACAACTGCGAAGGATTCATTTCACCCAAACCTTTATAGCGCTGGATTGTATGCCCTTTACGCGACTCCTCCATCAGCCACTCAAGTGCCTGCTTAAAACTGCTGGCGGCCTGTATTTTTTCACCGCGCCTCACAAAAGCACTCTCCTCCAGCAGGCCCTGTAACTGCCTGCCCAGCTTGATGATGCTTTGGTATTCGCCACAACCAAAAAAGTCACGCTGCAACAGATGCTCGATCGGCACGCCGTGCGCAGTAATGCGCACCGCAGGCAAATACAAGTGGCGTTCGGTATTTTCCTGGGTGCGAACCTCAAAACGATGGCTGCCAGCGGCATTTTCATTCAATGCGTTTTGCAAAGATTCACACCATTGCTGAACGGCACGTTGATCGCTTAACTGCTCAAGCCCAAGCTCAGGTAGATAAACCAACTGCTCCAGCACCTGCGCCGGATACAAACGCGACAAACGGTCAATAATAGCCATAACATTGCGGTACTCCAACACAAGCGCCTCTAAGGCTTTGCCCTGTATCGCGGGTGCATGGGTGCTCACATGTAAACTGCTGCCGTCTAGCGCGGCCTGTGTCAGGTAGTTTGTAAGTGCCTGCTCGTCTTTAAGGTATTGATGTTGTTTACCTTTTGCTATTTTATACAGTGGTGGCTGTGCAATGTAGATATAGCCACGCTCTATAAAAATCGGCATTTGACGAAAGAAAAACGTCAGCAACAAGGTGCGTATGTGTGAACCATCGACATCCGCATCGGTCATGATAATAATGTGGTGATAACGCAGTTTGTCTGGATTAAATTCATCTTTACCAATACCGCAACCCATCGCGGTAATCAGTGTGCCAACCTCTTGCGAGGCAATCATTTTGTCAAAACGGGCTTTTTCCACATTGAGAATTTTGCCCTTCAGCGGCAATATAGCCTGTGTACGACGATCTCTGCCCTGCTTGGCCGAGCCGCCCGCTGAGTCCCCTTCGACTAAATACAACTCCGACAAAGCAGGGTCTTTTTCTTGACAGTCGGCCAACTTGCCGGGCAAGCCGGCAATATCTAGGGCTCCTTTTCGCCGTGTCATTTCCCGCGCTTTACGCGCCGCCTCACGCGCACGAGCGGCATCAATAATCTTTCCCGCGATAACTTTTCCAGCCGCCGGCGTTTCTAGCAGATACTCTTCAAATTTCTCATTCATGATGGCGGCGACGGCATTGGTCACCTCCGACGAAACCAGCTTGTCTTTAGTCTGGCTAGAAAACTTCGGATCCGGCACTTTGACGGAGACGATAGCGGTGAGCCCTTCACGCGCATCTTCGCCGCTGGTAGAAATTTTCTCTTTTTTGAGAAAACCTTCCTTTTCCATGTAGCTGTTGAGTGTGCGCGTCAGAGCCGTACGAAAACCCTGCAAATGGGTGCCACCATCACGCTGTGGAATATTATTGGTAAAGCAGTAAACGTTTTCCTGATAACCGTCATTCCACTGCATGGCAACTTCAACGCCAATGCCGTTGGGGCCTTCTGACTGCGGCAACACAAAATGAAACACGCTATTGAGCATGGTTTTGTTGGTGTTAATGTACTGAACAAACGCCGCCAAACCGCCTTCGTACTCGAAAATATCCTCAGCTGCGCTACGCTCGTCCTTCAAAACAATGCGCACGCCAGAATTCAAGAATGACAGCTCGCGCAGACGCTTAGCCAAAATATCGTACACAAAATGGATGTTATTAAACGTGTTTGCAGAGGGCCAAAAACGCAACTCTGTGCCGCGCCGATCCGTAAGCCCCACTTCTCGCAAAGGATACAAAGGCACGCCGTCGCTGTATTCCTGTTCATACAAGGTGTTGTTGCGGCGAATATCAAGCTTAAGGCGCGTAGACAGCGCGTTCACCACCGACACCCCCACGCCGTGTAGGCCACCGGAAACCTTATAGGAATTGTCGTCAAACTTACCGCCAGCGTGCAGTACGGTCATGATGACCTCTACAGCCGACACCCCTTCTTCTTCATGTATATCGACAGGAATGCCACGGCCATTATCCGTGACCGTGACCGACTCATCAGGGTGAATCGTTACATTAACCTCCGTACAGTAACCCGCCAGTGCCTCGTCAATGGCGTTATCAACCACCTCAAACACCATGTGATGTAAGCCGGAGCCGTCGTCCGTGTCGCCAATGTACATGCCAGGACGCTTACGCACAGCATCCAAGCCTTTTAACACCTTGATGCTAGAGGAGTCGTAGCTATTTTCAACTAGCTCGCCGGCGTCCTGTACCTGCTTATTGTCGGTCATACCATGCCTCTATCAACTCGCGGTAAATAATGGCGCACATCGCTTAGATGCGCGTGATGCTTTTTTTGCAACGGACGCTCATGTGTCCGCTGCCACAACCATGCCACGTTCCACGTGGAACAGTCTTGTTGTTTGTGCGTCGCCCCAACAACCACGCAGGCTTTCCGCATCCGTTGCTGTTACAAATACCTGGCTGCGCATGCCTGCCAAGCGCAAACACAAGGCGCGACGATGGTGCATGTCAAGTTCTGACGGCAAATCATCCACCAAATAAATGCAGGTTTTGCCGGTCAACTCATGCAGCAAAATACCCTGAGCCAAACGCAGCGCGCAGACCAAGAGCTTCTCCTGCCCACGCGACAGGACTTGTTCAGCAGAACGCCCCTCAATTCGAATATCCAGATCGGCGCGATGGGGGCCGCTATGGGTTAATCCGCGCCGCGTGTCACGCGGCAAATCGCGCCGCAGCACCTGCTCTAAGCTAGAATCAGCCGGCCAACCACGGTGATATTCAATATCTGGCCGTTCGAGCAATGTCAGTGCGCCCAGTTCTTGCAAAAAAACCGGTCTAAGGCGGCGCAAATAGGCGGCACGCATTCGGTCAATTATTTCTGCACAGGCGGCCAGCTCCGTATCCCAAGGCTGCATTTCCTCGGCGCTCATTCTACCACGGCGCAGCAAGCCATTGCGGTGTTTCAACGCGCGCTGCGCACGCCGCCAACAAGACAAAAAATCAGGTTCCACGTGGAACACGCCCCAATCCAGAAATTGGCGCCGCACGCGCGCGCCGCCTTCAAGCAGGGAAAAGGTATCTGCGTTAATCAGTTGTTGCGGCAATAACCCCGCCAATTGCGCGGCGGCATGCACAGGATGGCCATTAATTTTGAATAGCTGCTGCTCGCCGCGTGAACGCATAACGCCGACGCTGCCTTTGGTTTGGCCAGCGACATGCTCCAGTTCGCCATAAACCACACAGCGCGTCGCAAGATGGTTAATAACTTGGCCTAATCGCACACTGCGAAAAGAGCGTGCACTGCCTAAGATATAGATCGCCTCCAAAATGCTCGTTTTTCCGCTGCCATTGCTGCCGGTAAAAATGTTGATGTGCCCGCAATCGTCCAGCAAAACGGACTGGAGGTTACGCACCCCGCGGATATGTAGCTTTTTTAGGGACATGAGGCCGCGCTTACTCAAAAATCCTGCACGACTCGACAGCTAAATGGAAATAACAAACCAGCGGCGTTGGATATAATCGCATTAAAAACGCATCGGCATGACAACATAAAGCGCATCCGAACCCTCAGAGGACTCCATCAGCGCACTGCTATTGGAGTCGCCCAAAGTAATGCGTACGTTACTGCTCGTGAGCACACCCAAAACATCCACCAGATAGCTGACATTAAAGCCCAGCTCCAAATGCGCACCGCTGTAGTCAATCAGCAACGACTCTTCCGCCTCTTCTTGCTCTGGATTATTCGCCGTTAATGTCAGCTGATTGTTCTCTAACAAGAGCCGGACACCACGATATTTTTCGCTAGAGAGAATCGACGCACGCGCAAAAGCCGAACGCAGAGCCTGTCGATCCGTAATGATGGTATTGGCACCTCCACGCGGCAGAACACGCTCGTAATCAGGGAATTTCCCGTCAAGCAGCTTGGTGGTGAACGTAAACTCCTCTGTTTGCGCACGCAGGTGATTGCTGCCAAGCATGATGTTGACCTGCTCACTGTCGTTGAGGAAACGCGCCAACTCCAATACGCCTTTACGAGGCAAAATAGCCTGCCGCAGCGCAGTGCCCTCTACCGGCACGCTGAGGGTGCAAAGTGCGAGGCGGTGGCCATCAGTTGCGACACTGCGGACATGATCTGAGGCAACCTCTAATAACATCCCGTTCAGGTAATAGCGCACATCCTGTTGCGCCATAGAGAAGGCCACCGCATCAATCAACCGTTTTAGCTGCCCCTGCTGCAACGCAAAGCGCAAAGTATTGGCGTTGTCTTCTGCGCAAGGAAAATCGCCAGCGGGCAAGGTAGACAACGTAAAACGGCTGCGGCCTGATTTAATGATCATTTTTTGATTGTCAGTGCAAAGATTAATATTGGCGTTATCAGGCAGAGATTTGCAGATATCGACTAATTTGCGTGCCGGCACAGTAATTTCACCTGCCTGCTGCTGTTCATCCACAGGAACACGCCCAACCAACTCGACTTCATTGTCGGTACAGGTCAGCGCGAGCCGCCCATCGCGCAACACCAGCAAAACATTGGACAATATAGGCTGTGTTTGGCGGCGCTCAACGATGCCGGCAACCAATTGCAAAGGCTTTAACAGTGCTTCACGTGAAATGAGGAATTGCATATTGGCCGAGTCTCCTAGTGTCCACAGGGATTATTGGGTTGCTTACAGGTCAAGTTGTTAAGGCGCGCATCAGTTTTTTGTAGTCTTCCCGTATTTCAGCATCACTGTCACGCATGGCCTTGATTTTGCGGCAGGCATGCAGCACGGTTGTGTGATCGCGGCCACCAAAAGCATCGCCTATTTCAGGCAGGGAATGATTGGTCAGCTCTTTAGCCAGCGTCATCGCCACCTGTCGCGGACGCGCCACCGATCGGTTGCGGCGTTTCGCCAATAGATCACTGGTTTTTATTTTGTAGTATTCGGCAACAGTCGACTGTATATTGTTGATATTAACCAATTTATCTTGCAGCGCCATCAAATCTTTTAAAGACTCTTTGATCATTTCGATATCGATCGGCCTGCCAGTGAAGTGTGCATGAGCAGCCACGCGTTTAAGCGCGCCCTCCAAGTCACGCACATGCGAGCGCACGCGCTGGGCGATAAAAAAAGCGGCATCGTGTGCCAACTCGGCCTGCATTTCTTCGGCTTTTTTCATGAGAATAGCCACGCGTGTTTCCAGCTCCGGCGGCTCTACCGCGACCGTTAATCCCCAGCCAAAACGCGAACGCAACCGCTCTTCCAGTCCATCGACTTCGCGCGGGTAACGGTCACAGGTCACAATCATTTGCTGCCCGCCTTCGAGCAGCGCATTAAAGGTATGAAAAAATTCCTCCTGCGAACGCTCTTTGCCTTCAAAAAACTGAATATCATCGATTAGCAAAGCATCCACCGACCGATAAAAACGCTTAAATTCATTGATGGCGTTAAGCTGAAGCGCCTTGACCATGTCGGCAACAAAACGCTCAGAATGCAAATACACCACGCGCGCCTCTGGATTTCGACGCAGCAAAGCATTGCCAACAGCGTGCATTAAATGTGTTTTGCCCAAACCCACGCCGCCATAAATAAACAGCGGGTTGTAAGAGCCACCTGGGTTTTCCGCAACCTGCATGGCAGCCGCACGCGCGAGCTGGTTGGATTTTCCCTCCACAAAACTATCAAAAGTATAACTAGGATTCACATTGCTTTGATGCTTAAGCCCACCCTCCACCTGCAAAGGAATTACCGCCTGTGCAGGTGCCGTGGGCGCAGGCGCATCAAGCACTTCAGGCTTTATTAAGGTGCCGCCGCCGACCTTGTCATCATTGACGACCGCCGTCGATGGCGCATGCGTCGCAAGCGGTGTATTGGAAACCTGCAGGACAATATCAATCAGCAGCGTGGTCTTTTCTCGCAGCAGCTCACGCAGGCGCGCCAGATACTTGTTGCTAACCCAATCGGCAATAAAACGATTGGGTGCGCTAATGAGCATCTGGCGTTCATTGCCTCGATGCGGCACTTGCAGCAAAGGGCGAATCCACGTATTGAACTGCTGCGCAGGAAGCTCGTCTTGCAAGCGCGCCACACAGTGCGACCAAAGAGCGCGGTACTCGTCGGCAGAAAAGGTTAGTGGCGACTGATTATTTTGGGGCATACAGAGTCCGTGCAAAAGCGGGTTTTGGGCGGCACGACCTGTGTACAGCTTATCCACAGCGACTTTACCCGCGCCCTCTATTATCCGCCTTTTTCTCCACTCCTCTCAAGCACTAAAACTGTTCAAAAGCCGAGGCATAACCTGTGGATAAGCTGGGCGTAACTGCTTTTACAAAAAAACAGTAGTCTTGCATTCAACCGCACCAACATTTAATGGGTGCAATGAATGGGCGTTTAGCTGTGCATAAACCGCGGAATCACCCGGTTAAGCACG
Organism: Cellvibrionales bacterium; assembly: GCA_043769275.1. Lineage (GTDB taxonomy): Bacteria > Pseudomonadota > Gammaproteobacteria > Pseudomonadales > UBA7239 > JAYVJM01. The sequence continues at coordinate 21,536 of JAYVJM010000054.1, forward strand.
TCTGCGATATACGCCAAAAACAGCACGCCCATGTTACTGCGATAGCGATCAGCATCAAAGCTGCCGATCGCCAGCACGCCCAGCAAGGTGTGGCTGTGAACGATTTGCACCACCGCTGCTGACTGGACATCCGCTGAAGCGGCTGGAAACAAAAACTGCATTTCCTCCACGCGAAGGTGGCCGCAGGTAGGCGCGGAAGTGTTGAGCAACGCAGAAATAGCCGAACGCGCCTGCTCCAAACTAACCGTGCGAGTGCGGCTCACGGCCAATAGGGGCTGCGCGATCAAAAAAAGCGCAGAAACATCCACCTGATAATCATCCCTTAAACTGCTAAGCACGCAGTCTACTGTTCCGTCAATATCACGCTGTTCGAGCAGAGAAAGCATTAGTTTCTGTGTTTTTTTAAACAGTTGCTCATTGTCTCGCGCAGTGTCCAGAAGGCGACTGAGGCGACTGCGCACGTCTCGATTGCGCGCGCGCAGCACGCTCACCTGACGTTCTACCAAAGAAATAGCCTGCCCACCAGTATGATGCGGCAGCGCCAAATCAGGCAGCAAGTTTTCATAATCAATAAAAAAGTCGGGGTGCCGACGTAAATAGGCGGCAATCAGATCAGGGTCAATATCCTGTTCCAGCTCGGCAAAGTGCATGCAGCATAACCCCGATAAATTATCTCTGTCCATTAATAGTAACCGAGGGCAATAATCTGCACCAATGGCTATAAACCGCTAACACCCCGTGTGCAGAACTCGCCTGAGTGTATGGCATCAATGATGGCTTTCTGTTATTTTTAGCGGCCATCTCCTCAGTCTTTTCATTGTGTGACTAAACTCTGTTTGGGTTCTATTTGCAGACGATACCGTGGGCTGCATTCTCGATGACAGGTGCTGCAAGGATTCAAAGGATCGTATGCTGAAGAAAATAAAAGGTTTATTTGGGCGCAAAAGCAACGAGGTAGACACGATGGCCACTACGTCTAAAACTGCCGCCAAACCCCGTCCTGCCAACAGTAGCAAAGCGGGAAACAGCAAGGCCGCGGCAACAAAGGTTAAGCAAAGGGCAAAAACCCCTGCGAAGGCACCTAAAACAACAGCACCCAAAACGGCGAAACAAGTTGCCGTTGTGGCAAAAAAAGCTACCGTGCAGAAAAATATTTCCAGCACAAAAATTCCAGTAAAAAAAGAACCAGCCCTAAAGAAAACGGGGGCAACCAAGGCGGCCCCGAAAAAAACGACACAAATAGCCCACAGCACCGCCAAAACTAAGACGATAAAAAAACCGGCGACCCAATCCATGGCATCTATCCCTGTTGTACGGAAAACCGAAATGATCAAAAATCCCCCAGCAGCTACAGCAACAGACAAGCAGCACCTTTCTCCCGCACAGGCATCAAGCGACGTTAAAAAGCCCAAAAAAAGCAGTAAAAGCCCAGACATCGCGGTAAGCAGCTTTACGCCTTATCAAGAAAAATCTGGCGAGAACTATATGAATAGCGCCCAAAAAGCGCATTTTCGACAACTGTTGTTGGGCTGGAAGGTTGAGCTGATGCAGGAGGTTGATCGCACCGTCACGCACATGAAAGACGAGGCCTCCAACTTCCCAGACCCCATAGATCGTGCGGCACAGGAAGAAGAATTTAGCTTGGAGTTGCGCGCCCGCGAACGCGAACGCAAACTCATTAAAAAAATTGACAGCACCCTAGAGCTGATCGAGCAAGACGATTACGGTTATTGCGATGCCTGCGGCATCGATATCGGCGTGCGCCGCCTAGAGGTGCGCCCTACCGCCACACAATGTATCGACTGCAAAACGCTGGCTGAGATTAAGGAAAAACAATTAAGCGGCTGAGGGCTTACTAACCAGCGGCAGGCTGCATTTGTGTCCTATACCGGACGTTTTGCGCCTTCGCCAACGGGAGCCTTGCATTTTGGCTCTCTGTTGGCCGCCGTAGCCAGCTTCGTCGATGCGCGCGCTCACCATGGCCGCTGGCTTGTTCGCATTGAAGACATCGACCCGCCGCGTATTGTCCTCGGCGCAGACACGCTTATTCTCCACACACTGGAACAACATGCGCGCTCCATTGGGATGGCTCCATACTGTACCAAAACCAGCGTGCAGGGCATTATCGTGATGTGCTGGCGTTGTAGCTGCGCAATCTAAGCTATCGCTGCAACTGTAGCCGCACACGTCTCAACACGCTTGGCGGCATCTATAGTTAATCACACAAACAAGCAGACGAAACAATCATTTCATCCAAGGTCATATTTGCGTGGTTTCTCCAAAAACGCTTGAGATTGGCCCAGAGTTT
>JAYVJM010000055.1:0-16823 GCA_043769275.1 Cellvibrionales bacterium
TGCTTTTCTAACTCTTCAATAATTTGCATAGCGCGATATTTTGGCGCGCCGGTAATGGATCCACCAGGAAAGCATGCCTTAAACAAATCAGCACCGTTAAGGCCATTTTTTAGCTTGCCGCTGATGGTGCTGACCAAATGATGCACGTTGGAAAAGCTTTGCAGTTCGCAGAGCCTTTCAGCCACGACGGAGCCTGTTTCGCATACGCGCCCTAAGTCGTTGCGCAAAAGATCAACAATCATAATATTTTCAGAGCGACTTTTAGGGTCGTTTAGCAGCGATTCTGCCAATACCGCATCATCAATTGGGGTATTGCTACGTGCGATGGTGCCTTTAATTGGCTGTGTTTGTATGTTTTTTTCAACATCCATCTTAAGGAAGCGTTCAGGTGAAAAACTAAGAATGGCGCCGTTATTACCAATGGGCACAAAGGCACAAAATGGCGACGGCATCGTCTCGCGCAAATGCCAATAAATATCTTGCGCGGAGTTGGTGCAGTGCATGGAAAAACGCTGCGAGAGATTGATTTGGTAACAGTCGCCTGAGCGAATATAGCTTTGTATTCTCTTGAAATTTTCACCGTATTTTTGTCGTGTTGTATCACTACGCCTATCGTCGGTTGTGATGTCTGCTCCCGCTATTTTTTTGCCAGTGGCGGATTTAAAAATCGCAGGTAGCGTTGTGCGTAAGGTCTCGCTGCACATCGGGTGTAAGACAAGCCAGCTATGCTGTTTCAAATGGTCTTGGATACAGGCCCAGCCATAAAATGCGAACTGCATGCTGGGAACATTAAGATCGTTATAGGCTGTAGAAGGTAGGCTGATATATTCACGTGCCAAGTCGTAGCCGCAATAACCAATAAGCCCGCCACAAAATGGCAACTCCTGCTCTATGCACTCACTGTAATCAACCGGCTGTTTTTCCATATCGACAATCAATTCAGATAACAAAGCGAAGCTATCTGTACAGTCTGGTAACGTAGGAAGTGAGCCGTAGTAACAAATTCCACCGTCACGAGTTTCTACGTGGTATTCAGGGGCTGCGCTCAAAATATCAAAACGACCGAGAGGACGCTTTTCGCTGGCATCGCTTTGTAACAACACAGGTTTTCCCAGCTGCGTGAAAATACAGCGAAAGTAAGTGTCGCTATTGCGTAAATAGGGTAGTGGCAGCAATGCTGGCTTTAGTTTTTGAGGCGGGGTCATTAGGGCTGAATAAATAAGGGGATTTTCCTCATTGTATCAAATGCCAAAGGATCGAACCGACAGCTTGCTCGCCAGCCCGAAACAAAAAGCCTGTGTTGCATTTAGGGCTCTTTCACATTAAGTGATATCACTGAGTCAATCAGATAAACTCCTGCCTTTGAGAAAAAGACATGCCTGTATATTGGATACGAAAAGGATGTGGTTCCAGTTAGAAGTGATTGCTCTGCTGCATGGTTCCGTCGCATTAATTATTAGTACCCAAGTGTATGGCCTGTGGCTCTAAAATCAGGCCACGTTTTTTTATAGTGGAAATGTCTGAGGATAAACATCGAGTGCTTGAAATCTCTGCGCGGCAGTATTCGTGGTTTTTTTTCTGGGTCTGCGTTGCTGTGTGGCAGCCAAGTACGACGCAGGCTGATGTGTGGAATTCGCCAGCGGTACGGGTGTCAACTGCGCAGGTAAAGCAGGAAAAACTTTTCGTATATCTAAAAAATCTCGGCTCGGTGGTGCCTGTGAGCACGGTCGTTGTGCGCCCGCGTGTTGAAGGGCAATTGATGCGTGTGTTTTTTAAAGAGGGGCAACAGGTCAAGGCTGGTGCTTTACTGGCAGAAATAGACCCGCGCCCGTTCGAGGTATTGTTAACGCAGAGTGAAGGCCAGTTGGCGCGTGATCAATCTTTGCTGGCCAACGCGCAAGCCGATTTGGTGCGTTATCGTGATCTGTTTGCGGAGGACTCCATTGCCAAACAGCAATTGGATACACAAGCCGCGCTGGTCAAACAGTACGAAGCGGCCATTAAAAGTGATCGCGGGCAAGTCGACAGTGCGCGATTGCAACTTACTTACGCTCGCGTTACCGCGCCCATCAGTGGCCGTTTAGGGTTGCGTCATGTAGATGCTGGCAATATTGTCAATACAAGTGACCTCCAAGGCTTGGTTACCATCACGCAATTACAGCCCATTACGGTTGTTTTCAGTATTCCAGAAGACCATCTTCCTCTTGTTGCCCAAAAGCTCCAGCTAGGAAAAAAACTGCCTGTTACTGCCTATGACCGCTCACAAAAAAACAAGTTGGCCGACGGCGTGTTGTTGACAATGGACAATCAGATCGACCCAAGTACGGGCACGATAAAACTTAAAGCGCAGTTTCCTAATGTGGATTCCGCTCTTTTCCCCAATCAGTTTGTGAATGTGAGTTTGCTGGTGGATGTGAAAGAAAAGGCCACGGTAGTGCCTTCGGCGGCTATCCAATTGGGTGAGAAGGGTACTTATGTCTATGTAGTGAATGCTGACCGTAAGGCTCTATTGCGATCAATCACCGTCGGTGTAGTTAATGGCGAAAACACAGCGGTAGAAAATGGCTTGGAGGTGGGGGAGTCTGTGGTAGTCGACGGTATAGACCGTTTGCAAGAGGGTGCCTTGGTCGAGCTGCAAAAGTGAGTTCGCCATTGTGAATATATCGCGCCCTTTTATTTTGCGCCCTGTCGCCACATCGCTGTTGATGCTGGCTCTTTTGCTTTCTGGCGTGCTGGCTTATCGGCTATTGCCGGTGTCATCTCTGCCGGAGGTTGATTACCCCACGATTCAAGTGACGACTTTTTATCCTGGTGCCAGTCCTGAGCTAATGGCCTCTACTGTGACCGCGCCGCTGGAGCGCCAACTGGGTGAAATGTCCGGTTTAAAACACATTTTGTCGACCAGCTCTTCTGGCGTTTCTGTGATTACCTTGCAGTTCAATCTTGACTTGAGTTTGGATGTAGCCGAGCAGGAAGTGCAGGCAGCTCTCAACGACGCAAATAATTTACTACCGCAAGATTTGCCAGCGCCACCGGTTTACAACAAGGTGAATCCGGCGGATACGCCCATTTTGACATTGGCGCTCACATCAACAACTTTGCCTTTGACACAAGTAGAGGATTTGGCCAATACCCGATTGATACAAAAACTCTCGCAAGTGTCTGGTGTGGGATTGGTGAGTATCGGCGGGGGCAATCGACTGGCTATGCGCATACGGGCGAATCCGCACGCGTTAGCGTCGTATGGCTTGACGTTAGAAGACGTGCGTACAGCAATTACTGAAGCCAATGTTAAGCAAGCTAAGGGTAGTTTCGATGGCGCGACACGCGCCTACACCATAGAAGCCAACGATCAACTGAAAACCCCTGCTGAATATTTGGCTGTGGTTATTGCTTACCGTAATGGCGCGCCCGTGCATCTCGCGGATATCGCCACCGCGATGGATGGTGCTGAAAATATGCGCTTGGCGGCCTGGATGAATGAAACGCCCGCCGTCATTTTAAATGTGCAGCGTCAACCAGGCGCGAATGTTATTGATGTTGTTGATCGCATTAAGACGATATTGCCGCAATTAAAACAAACACTGCCTGCGGCGGTAAGCGTTACGGTGCTAACGGACCGCACGGTGACGATTCGCGCTTCAGTCAACGATGTACAAAAAGAATTGTTGTTTGCCATTGCTTTGGTGGTGATGGTTATTTTTCTTTTTTTGCGCAATATTCCAGCGACGATTATTTCTGCCGTTGCGGTACCGCTCTCGCTGGTGGGCACCTTTGGCGTGATGCATCTGGCTGGTTTCAGTCTCAATAATTTAACACTGATGGCGTTGACGATTGCCACAGGCTTTGTTGTTGATGATGCGATTGTGATGATAGAAAACATCACGCGCTACATTGAAAAAGGCGATTCACCCTTGCGCGCGGCATTAAAAGGCGCGAAACAAATAGCCTTTACTATCGTGTCACTCACTGTATCGCTAATTGCCGTGCTGATTCCTCTGCTTTTTATGGACGATATGGTTGGGCGTTTATTTAAAGAGTTTGCGGTGACATTAGCTGTGACGATCGTAATTTCCGCCATTGTTTCGTTAACGCTAACGCCAATGATGTGTGCAAAATTATTGCGCCATAAACCAGACGCAAGCCAGGGCGTTTTTTATCTCGCCAGTGGCCGTTTTTTAGACGCGACGATCGCGCATTATGCGCGCATGTTGCAATGGGTTATAGCGCGCCAAACGTTCACTTTATTTGTTGCCCTGTCGACGATTGTACTGACGGTAATCTTGTGCCTTGTGATTCCAAAAGGGTTTTTCCCAGAACAAGACACCGGTGTGATACAGGGTATTTCGCAAGCACCACAGAGCATTTCTTTTTCTGCGATGTCGCAGCACCAGCAAGCTTTAGGAAAAGTGATTTTGAAAGACAGGGCAGTGGAAAGCTTGTCGTCTTTTATCGGTGTGGACAGTAACAATCCCACCCTCAATAGAGGGCGTTTTCTGATCAACTTAAAGCCGTTATCGCAGCGTGATGATCGCGTTGGTGACGTTATCAAGCGTCTACAAAACAGCGTAGCCGAAGTGCCTAGCATTAACCTTTTTATGCAGCCTGTACAAGACATAACGCTTAAAGATCGGGTCAGTCGCGCACAGTATCAATTTATTGTCCAAGACCCAGATGCCGAAAAAATTAGCATCTGGGTGCCGCAATTGGTAAAAAAACTACAAGAACTGAAGCTGTTACGTGATGTGGAAAGCGATTTACAAGAACAGGGGCTACAGATGCTTGTCGACATCAATCGAGATGCCGCGAGCCGGCTGGGCATTACCGCCGCTGACATCACAACCGCTTTGTACAATGCTTTTGGTGAGCGTTTGATTTCAAGTATTTTTACTCAGGCGAATCAATACCGCGTTGTGCTGGATGTTGCGCCGCATTTTCAGCGCGGCCCTGAGGCGTTGAAAAGCGTGTACATCAAAACAGCCAGCGGCACGCCGGTTTCTTTGGATAATGTCGCCAGTTTTTCTGAGCAAAATGCACCGCTGGCTATTCATCATTTAGCGCAACTGCCCGCGGCTACAGTCTCTTTTAATTTGGCGAACGGCGTTTCTTTGGGGCAGGCCATCACAGCCATAAAAGAAGCCGAGCATGAGATTGCGCTGCCCACTAGCATGGATGTTCGTTTTCAAGGCGCTGCGGAAGCTTTTCGCACATCCCTAGACAAAGAATTGTTGCTGATTTTGGCGGCGCTGGTAACGGTTTATATCGTGCTGGGCGTGTTGTACGAAAGCCTAATTCATCCGCTGACCATTTTGTCTACCTTACCTTCAGCCGGCATAGGTGCTTTGCTGGCATTGATGTTGTCTGGGTCAGATTTAGGGGTTATCGGGATTATAGGCATTATTCTACTGATCGGGATTGTGAAAAAAAACGCCATCATGATGATCGACTTTGCGTTAGAAGCGGAGCGAGTGCAAAAACTGTCACCGCATGATGCTATTTACCAAGCCTGCTTGCTGCGTTTTCGCCCGATTATGATGACAACGATGGCGGCTTTATTGGGCGCGTTGCCACTGATGTTGGGTACTGGGATGGGTTCTGAATTGCGCCATCCTTTGGGCTTGAGCATTGTTGGCGGATTGATTGTCAGCCAAGTATTGACGCTATTCACTACGCCAGTCATTTATCTGGCGCTGGATCGTTGGGCGACACGTTGGCGCACATGAGCCTCTCAGCCCTCTGCATTCATCGGCCTATCGCGACCAGTTTGCTAACGCTGGGGCTGGTTTTGTTGGGGCTCGTGGCCTTTAACTATTTGCCGGTTGCCTCTTTACCGCAAGTGGAATTTCCGACAATTTCCGTGCAAGCATCGTTGCCTGGAGCCAGCCCTGAAACAGTGGCCGCCACCGTGTCTACGCCGCTGGAGCGACGCTTGGGGCGCATAGCCGGCGTGGCAGAAATGACATCAAGTAGCTCTTTGGGCTATACAAAAATTACGCTGCAATTTGAGCTTGAACGCGATATCAATGGTGCTGCACGGGATGTACAGGCAGCAATCAATGCTGCGCGTGCAGAGTTGCCGATGCTGCCCAGTAATCCGCGTTATAAAAAAGTGAATCCGGCCGCGTCACCGGTCATGATTTTAGCCATGACATCAGATACGGCCAGCAAAGGCGAAATGTACGATATCGCCTCTACGAGAGTTGCGCAGTGTTTACTGCAAGTGGAGGGCATTGGCGATGTCGACGTAGGCGGCAGTTCGCTGCCAGCGGTGCGGGTGGTGCTCAACCCAAACACGCTCAATCAATACGGCATCAGCCTAAGTCAAATCAGCGATGTTTTGCGAGCAGCTCACCTATATCAGCCCAAAGGCTCAGTGGAATACGCTGAAAAACATTGGCAAATCAACGCCAAAAACACAATGCATAAAGCGGAGGATTTTCGCCCACTGATTGTGGCTTGGCGAAATGGCGCGGCGGTGCGATTGTCGGATGTGGCTGAGGTTATTGATTCGGTGGAGGACGTGCGCGATGCAGGTTTTGCCAATGGCAAACCTTCTGTTTTGCTGATTATTCGTACGCAACCGGATGCCAATATCATCTCCACCGTAGAGAAAGTACGTGCTTTACTGCCGCAATTACAAGCGGCTATCCCCGCTAGCATCGCGTTGAAAGTCACAATGGATCGAACGCCCAGCATTCGCGCCTCATTGCGTGAAGTAGAAGGTGCTTTGCTGATTTCCATCGTACTGGTGTTATTGGTTGTGTTGTTGTTTCTGCGCAGTGTTCGTCTTGCATTGATTCCTGCAACCGCCGTTTTAGTGGCATTGATCGGCACGTTTTGCGTTATGTATTTGCTGGATTTTAGCCTTAACAATATCTCTTTGATGGCGCTCACCGTGGCGGTGTGTTTTGTGGTTGATGATGCCGTTGTCGTGGTGGAAAACATTTCGCGCCATATCGAAAAAGGCATGCTGCCACTGCAAGCTACGCTCAAAGGCGTGCAGGAAGTCAGTTTGACCGTCGTGGCGATCAGCCTGTCGCTGGTTGCCGTATTTATTCCTGTTTTGCTGATGGGCGGCGTGGTCGGGCGCATTTTCCGTGAGTTTGCGATTACGTTGTCGGCGGCTGTACTTATTTCACTGCTGATATCACTCACGCTTACGCCGATGATGTGCGCGCTTTTGCTGAAAAAAAAACCAGAAGAAAATCGTTTTTTTAAACTGACGGAAAAACTGTTTAATCGCGTTTTAGACGCTTATGCTCGCAGTCTTAGCTGGGCTTTGCACCGCCCGCGCTTCATTGTCTGCGTGTTACTGGCCACGATTGGGTTAAATGCATATCTTTACTTGACTATTCCAAAAGGATTTTTCCCCCAGCAGGACACAGGACGCTTGCAAGGCGGCGTACAGGCAGACCAGAGCCTTTCTTTCCAAGCTATGGAGAAAAAGCTCAATACATTTATGGAATTGGTACGTGCGGATCCAGCGGTGAGCACAGTTGTTGGCTTCACTCAAGGTGGCGGTTTTGGCATGATGTACGTCAGTCTAAAACCCCTGCAAGAACGTGACGCTTCCTCAGCCGAAGTCATTCGACGCCTGCAAAAAAAAGCCGCTCAAGAACCAGGTGCTCAACTGTTTTTACGTGCTTCGCAAGATATTCGCATTGGCGGGCGTTCAGGTAATGCTGAATACCAATACACCTTACAAGGCGACGATATTGCGCAATTACGCACATGGATAAAAGCCCTTGAGCGGGCATTGAAAGCGACAACACGCTTGGAAGATGTCAGCAGCAACCTAGAAGACAAAGGCATGCAAACCATGTTGACGTTAGATAGAGAAGTTGCAGCGCGTTTGGGCATCACGGCAAAGGTATTTGATGCAACGCTGGCAAACGCGTTTAGTCAGCGTCAAGTGAGCAATATTTTTACCCCGTTTAATCAATACCATCTTGTGATGGAGCTGGCTCCGGCCTATTTGCAAAGCCCACAATCATTAAGCGAAATGTATGTGCATACGCAAGACGGGAAGGCCATCCCCATGCTGGCAATAAGCAACGATACGCTAGGCGCTACGGAATTGGCCGTGAATCATCAGGATGGCTTTGCTGCGATGACGCTCAGTTTTAATCCGCCAACCGGCATGTCGTTGTCGGAGGCGGTGAAAGAGATCAGCCTTACCACGGCGCGTATGGGTATGCCGACCAGCATACAGGGTAGCTTTCAGGGGACGGCCAAGGCATTTCAATCATCACTGTCTAGCCAGCCGTGGCTTATTATCGCGGCTCTGGTAGCGGTTTATATCGTGCTGGGTATTTTGTATGAGAGCTACATGCACCCGCTGACCATTTTGTCCACTTTGCCGTCTGCCGGCGTGGGCGCGCTGCTGGCACTGATGATGGCGAATACAGAGTTCAGCATCATGGCGTTAATTGGCGTAATTTTATTGATTGGCATCGTGCAAAAAAATGCCATTCTGATGATTGACTTTGCCTTGAATGCCGAGCGAACAGAAGGGAAGGGTTCGCGTGAAGCGATTTATCAAGCCTGCTTATTGCGCTTTCGCCCCATCATCATGACCACAATGGCCGCCCTTCTGGGAGCCTTGCCGCTGGCCATTGGTTTTGGTGAGGGTTCAGAGCTGCGCCAGCCACTGGGTATAGCCGTAGTGGGCGGGTTGTTACTGAGCCAATTGCTGACCTTGTATACGGTGCCGGTGATATACCTTTACCTTGATCGCTTCCGTCTTTCGAGCGGCCTGTTTTATACAAAATTAAGCGCGAGTAAAAAATGATAGAAACGGCGAAAAAATATTGCTTGTTGAGCGTATTTGCATTGCATGCCTGTACAGTGGGGTCATATTATATTAAGCCGATAGTGGAAGTACCAGAGCACTATCAAAGCGAATCTCATTGGAAAAAGGCACAACCAGCGAAAGGCGTTGATCGCAGCAAGTGGTGGACGGTTTTTAATGATCAACAATTAAACTCGCTGCAAGACCAACTGGTTATTTCCAATCAAAACCTGATGGCCGCCGCCGCCCGTTTTCGACAGGCACAATCTCTGCTGATGGAGGCGCGTGCTAGTTATTTCCCCACGGTTTCCGCTGATGCTTCCGCTATGCGAAGCGCAGAAAGTGCCTCCAAGAGCAAGGGCAGGGCAGTCGGCTCAACAACTGATTATACGCTCGGCTTAAATGCTCGGTGGGAGGCAGATTTGTGGGGGCGTATTGGACGCGGCGTAGAGGCGAGTCGAGCCAACGTCGAAGCAAGTGCAAACGACCTAGCAGCCGCGACACTGTCGGCGCAGACGGCGTTGGCACAAAACTATTTCCAATTGCGGGCAGCAGATGCGCAAAAACAATTATTAAACGACACGATAATTGCCTATAAAAACTCACTCAAGCTCACGGAAAATCAATATAAGCAAGGAGTAGTGGCCAAAACGGCGGTTATTCAAGCGAAAGTGCAACTGACTGCAACACAAGCATTAGCGATTGCTGTCGACGTACAGCGCACAAAAACAGAACACGCTATCGCCTTATTGCTTGGTAAACCGGCTGCAACGCTTAAGGTTAGTGCTGCGGGCGAGTTCAATCATGATTTGCCTGCGATTCCAGCACAGCTACCCAGCGCGCTACTGGAACGCAGGCCAGATATAGCCGCCGCCGAGCGTCGTGTCGCCGCCGCCAATGCGCAAATTGGTCTGACGGAAGCGGCGTATTTTCCTGTATTTGGTTTTTCGGCGGCAGGAGGCTATCAAAATTCCAGTTTTTCCGAGTGGCTCACGGCACCAAGCCACGTGTGGTCGCTGGGGCCTGCATTGGCGGCTACCGTTTTCGATGGGGGAGCACGTCGCGCACGCACAGCACAGGCACAAGCCATTTTTGATGAGGATGTCGCGCTATACCGGCAAACGGTGCTGACAGCCTTTCAAGAGGTAGAAGATAATTTGGCCGCTTTGCGTATTTTGGCGCAACAGTCGCAAGTACAAGATATCGCAGTACAAGCGGCAAGACAGGATGTGAAATTAACACTTAATCAATACAAGGCGGGTATCGTGAGCTACCTAAATGTGGTGGTTGCACAGGCCACGCAACTGCGAAATGAAAGAACGGCCTTGGATATACGCACAGAGCAAATGGCCGCCAGCGTGGCATTAATTGCCGCACTAGGTGGTGGCTGGCATGTTGATCGCGTAATACAAAAATAATAGCGAAAGGCCGCATTCCTGCCTATCCCACACGCCAATAATTTCCCATAACTGACGTTATGGGAAGTGATGGAAAATCTTTTTTTTGAACGAAAAACAGACAGAAAACTAACGAGAAGCCAGAAAATGAGAACCATGCGGCACTGACCGCGCGGGCTGCGCCTGATCGCTCCGGTCTGTGCCTTCTCCGCGATTAGGACTATCAGGCAGCGTTTCATCAAACCAACCACGAGTAGCCAACTGTCGGCACGAATCAAACGATGTTTCGCTAACATCACTGGCGTTTAGCCGCAAAACCTCGACACACAACAATTCAAACTCATGGTTAAGCCGCTGTAATAAAAAAAGTTGTCCTGGGTCTTCCTCGGTCATTAGATTAACAATGCTGTCATACGCTCTAAACAGAGACAGCGTTTTTAATTGAAGTGTTTCTAAGTCGAGTGTCATCGTTATTTTTCCTTGTTGCTTGAGTTGATAAAGGCTCGCCTGAGCCTAATGCGTTAAATTTATAGAATTTATGCTCGTAGCTCACATACAAAGCCACCGATACCGCGGCTTGCTGGCCAATGATCTGCCGCCATGTGTCGGCCATACCCGAGGCAATCTGGTTGGCGTTCAAAAGAACTTCATAGTTTTGCACAGCGTCGGATGGCTCCAGCACAATCACAGCCTGCTTAACGGGCTTGCCTTTGCTGTCGTTGTATTCGCGGTCAATGACTTTGCGCACCTCGCCAGAAATGCTTAACAAGCAATATCATCCCAATGACGGATGGATTGGCTCAGTTCAATAATGCGCGTGCGAAAAGGCACAACATTGCTTGCGTTGAGATCGGCGCGAGAGAGGCCGGAGGCTTTCAAAATAGCAATATGCCTATACCAAGAAGGCTTGGTATAAGACACTTTTGCCTGTTCATAACCCACCGTGCGGATACGCAAATAACAATCGTAGGCGGCTCTAGCCTGCCCTTCAGTGGGTGCCACTTTGATCAGTTTTTCCAATATATCGCTCATGTCAGTCACCTCGATATTCGTATGATATTGATAGAAATAGTCATCATGTAATTTAAGTAATAAGTCAGGATTCAAATCTAAGTAATTGATATTTTTATCTTCTTTCAGTCTTTTAAGCATAAGTCGCCCGAGGGTATATTCCACCCGCAGTATTTTTTTAGACTTCAATAATTGCTCGTCCGTATAGGCCGCCCTCCCCGATTTTTGGTTACGGTCAGCATCCTGACCTTTTAAATAAAACTTGCCTTTGTGCAGTGATGAACGCTTGCCAATGTAAAAACCATTGGGTTATGTGCTGTGATGCTGGCGGCCTGACACCGACTGCATGAGATAAGACAAGGCTTGCCTTGCTTCGTGCTCAGACTGCGCCAAAAAATTGCGCGCCACGTCGATACGCGAACAGGTCCAGTGTTCCAATGGTGGAAAATCAGAAACAGGGACACCTAACAAACTAGCAGCAAAAGCAATCATTTTGCTGGTGCAATAACGGATATCCAGCGAACCAAAGGCATTGTTAGGCAAGCCAATGCGTGCAGGGCTGCCCTGAATGTGGAAACAGCTACCGACGCGAAAACAAACTTGATGAGTATCTGATTTTACCGATTCCCATCCATGCGTAAGTTTCCCATTCCACTTCACCGGTTGTGGCATTGACCTTGTATATCTTGGAGTTTTGGGATTGCAGATGGCGAACCAATGGCTCAGGTAACAACGTCAGATCAACCTTGAGCGTGAGCCAGTCAATCATGCCCGGATGCAAAAACTCGCGCTCAATATCAAAGAAGCACGGCTCAAAACCCTGTCAATAACCCTACAGGGTAAATATAAACAGACCCTACAAGGAAAAACAACCGCGCAGAGGAAAAATAGCACGCTATGATTAACCCCTACAATGGAAATAGAAGGAGAAATTATGGGTATGGGGCATAATTTAAAGATGTTTAGGCTTGGAAAAGGATTAACACAAAGCGACTTGTCAAAAAAAACAGGAGTAAAAATTGGACATATTTCTACGCTAGAGAAAGACAATGGCGACCCAAAACTATCAACAATCTACAAAGCAAGGATGGAGAGATTTATATAGACTCAAAATGATGGCTTACCATCATAAAAAACCAGTCAAAGAAGGAAATTTTCTTAAGATGCTGATTTTAAAGGGAATATAGGCCGTTGAGGCCAAAGATTGGCAAAAATTAGCAAAGTAAATAATCCGGCTTACCGGACTATAGTTGGGGTGTCACAGGGAACACCAACTGCTGCGCAGGCTAAAAGCCAAGTCAAAAGCAAAAGAAAAAAGACTCGTTCTCCACTGGGCAGGGGTTGATGCAGAAAAGATGCATCAACCCCATGCAAAGCTTGTTTTGTTTTAAGTAGCTGTCAAGGGTCGCGCTACGCGCTCAAATGCTCACCCGTTCAGATTCGCAAAAAACGCTCACTTAGCTGCGGCTTGCGCTTTGCCCCCTGACAGAACAAGGGTAATGGTTTGGATAAAAACAGGCTAAATAATCCACAGTTTTTGTGGGTAAGCCTGTGAGAACGTATCTTATGACGAGTGCTCATGCTGTTAAAACGCGCTATGCGTCCATTCTGCGCGTTTTAACAGCACTGGAGCACCGCTTATACGGGCGAATGGCTTTAAGAGCATGCCATGCGCCCTGCGCTTCATCTAAACTGCCCTTTTTATTTGACTCTGTAAAAAACCTACACGAAAAGCTCGTTTTGCTTCGCCTTCTCTAGCAGTAGTTTGGGTGGATCAAAGCGCTTGCCGTATTTTTTAGCAAGCACTGTAGCGCGCGCAACAAACGGCTTTAAACCCCAATAGTTGATGCACTGGTACACCCCGCCGGTATGCGGTGGAAACCCTATGCCCATAATGGAGCCAATATTGCCATCGGCAACCGAGTTTATTACGCCCTCCTCCATTGCCTTCACCGCTTCAATAACTTGTGAAAAGATCAAGCGATCCTTAATGTCTTCATACGGCACATCTTGGTAACCTTTTTTTGCGTAGTGCTGCTTTAAACCAGGCCAGATAAATTTCTTACCGCCTTCTGGATATTCATAAAATCCACCACCAAATACTTTGCCTTTGCGTTCAAATTTTTCAACCATGACCTTCACTAGATCAAAAGTGGCGTTGTCTTGCAGTTTTTCGCCTCGTGCAACGGTATCTGCACGCAATTGCAGGCCATTTTTATAGGCGGTTTCAAGACTAATTTCATCCAAAGCCGTAAGCGGGCCAACCGGTGCGCCGTTGAATGCGGCTGCGCTTTCCACCAATACAGGATTGATCCCTTCCAGCACCATTAGCGCGCCTTCAGTAATGGTCGAGCCGATTACACGCGTGGTGAAAAAGCCAGGAGCATCATTTACCACTATCGGTTTTTTGCCGAGCAGAATGCTTAAGTCGAAGGCTTTGGCTAACGCTTCCTTGGACGTTTTTTTGCCGCAGATAATCTCTACAAGCGGCATTTTTTCAGCCGGTGAAAAGAAGTGCATCCCGATGAAATTTTCTGGGCGAACAGATGCTTGCGCCAATTCTGTGATGGGCAATGCCGATGTGTTTGATGCAAAAATGGCCTCTTTACCCAAAACAGCTTCCGCTTCTTTTGTTACCGCCGCTTTCACATCGCGGTTTTCAAATACTGCCTCAATAATAAAGTCACAGCCCCTCAAGTCTGCGGCTTTATCCGTAGCGGTGATGCGACCCAAAATGTCGGCCAATTTCTCTGGTGTCATGCGCTTGTCTTTGGCTGCGACTTTTTCACTGTACAATTTTCCGCGCTCTGCATTGGTCATGTTGATGTCTTTTAACACCACATCAATGCCTTTCGATGCAGCCATATAAGCAATGCCAGCACCCATTTGTCCGGCGCCTAAAATGCCGAGTTTTTTAATTGACGTGGGCTTAATGTTCTGTGGGCGGCTCGCGCCTTTTTCCAAACTTTGTAGCTGAAAGAAAAAGGTGCGGATCATGTTCTTCGCAACTTTTGAAGTCATTAAATGCAAAAAATAACGCGCTTCAATTTTTTCGGCTGTGTCAAAATCCACTCGCGCCACATCATGCACGCAGGCGAAAATAGCTTTTGGTGCAGGGAAATTGCCTTTTGTGGCATTCATTACATTCACAGGGCCAAAATAAAACAAGCCCACTAGCCCTTGATCTGGGTCTTTGTCTGCCGGTGAGCCACCGGGGATTTTGTAGCCTTTTTGATCCCATGGCTGTTTAGCATCTGGGTTAGCTAAAATCCACACCTTTGCCTGTACGTGCATGTCTGCTTCATCAACAGCCAACGCATCAACAAAGCCTTTTTCAAGCGCACGTTCGCCTGCGTATTGCATGCCTTGACTAATAAACGTAATGGCGTTTTGGCAGCCAAATTTGCGCACCATACGCACCACGCCACCAGCGCCAGGCATTAAGCCCAATTGCGCCTCTGGCAAACCCATTTTTACATCGAGGCGATTAATTGCAATGCGATGATGGCAAGCCAGTGCGATTTCGTAACCGCCGCCTAATGCGGCACCGTTAATGCCGACTACGACTGGGATGCCTAATGTTTCCAAAATGCGCAGTGGTTTTTTGGCATTCAAGATGCCATTAAATTTTTCTGTGGATTCTTTTTCGTTCATTTCTGTTGGCATATCGAGCAGCGCATTTAAATCGCCGCCGCCGAAAAAAGAATCTTTACCCGAGCGCACATACACGCCCTTAATTTTGTCCTTCATGCCGGCAATTTTATTCACGGCTTCTTCCATTGCAGCAATATACTCACTGCCCATCTTGTTCACTTTTTCGCCCTGCTGGTCGAAAATCAATTCCACAATGCCGTCAGCATCTTTATTTAATTTGATGTAACTCATATTATTCTCCTGAAGCCTTTCGGATCAAACCAATTCGATAACAGTGGCGATACCAATACCGCCACCAGCGCACAAAGTCGCCACGCCGCGTTTTAATTTACGGCGCTCAAGTTCATCGACTAATGCACCAATAATCATGCCGCCAGTTGCTCCGATGGGATGACCCATTGCAATCGCGCCGCCGTTGACATTAATTTTGGAATCGGAAATGCCGAGTACTTTCTGGTAGCGCAATACCACTGCGGCAAAGGCCTCATTTAATTCAAACAAATCAATGTCAGAGACTTTTAGCTTTGCTTGTTTGAGGGCTTTTAAGGTGGCAGGTGCAGGGCCAGACAGCATCAGCGTAGGCTCAGTACCAACCAAAGCGCATGCCAAAATACGCGCACGCGGTTTTAGACTGTATTTTTTAGCGGCTTTTTCGCTGCCAATTAAAACAAGTGAGGCACCATCAACTACGCCGGATGAATTTCCCGCTGTGTGAATGTGCTCAACTCGCTCAATAGCGGGGTATTTAAATTTGAGAAAATCATCGTGGCCGAACTCACCAAACATCTGAAACGATGGCTTTAATTTCCCTAAACCTTCCAGCGATGTGTCGGCACGCACCAATTCATCGTGCGCAAGAACAGTAACACCGTTTAAATCTTTAACCGGCACGATAGATTTTTTGAAGTATCCTTTTGCCCATGCTTTGCTGGCTCGCTCTTGTGACATCAGTGCATATTTGTCGACATCCGCACGGGCAAACCCGTCTATCGCAGCAAGTAAATCTGCGCTTACCCCTTGTGAGATGCCGTAGCTATGCATAGCTGTCCACGGGTCACCGGCTGCTGCACCTGAAGCACCAATGCCCAAGCGCGACATCGACTCCACGCCACCTGCTAACACCAAGTCTTCAAAACCTGCTCGCACTTTTGCTGCTGCAATATTGACGGCATCCAGTGCGCCTGCACAGTAGCGGTGTAATTGCGCGCCGGTTGTTTCCTCTGCCCACCCCGCATACACAAGCGCGGTTTTAGCGATGTTTTGTCCCTGCTCATTAACAGGTTCACCCGTGGCAAGCACCATGTCTTCCACTGCGGCAGGGTCTAGTTTATTGCGCGCTTTTATGGCGTGTAGCAAGTTGGCTACGAGATCAATGGGTTTGACTTCATAAAGTCCACCACCCGCTTTACCTTTGCCGCGCGGGGTGCGTATAGCATCAAAAATATATGCGTTCGCCATAAATTGCCCTTGTTGTATGTAAGTTATTTGAAAAAAGAGAAGGCACCAAAAGACACTTCAAAAATTATTAAAATTTGCGGATGCTAAGGATAACCGGCACTTGCGACAAGGCAAAGAAAAAAGGCATCAATGCAATGCATTACTAATTAAGCCGCTACCTTCCGAGGAGGAACTAAGGGCAAGTTTTTGTTGGCATATCAAGTCTGTGCTAGAGGGTTTTTGTTATGCCGAAAATGCTAATTTTCTGACCTATGCTGCAAAAAGTGGACACCGTTTTGCCAATAAAATACAAAGCGGAGAGTTTCGATGAAGGCGAGAAAGCAAATGGTTTACACGGCAGAGTTTCACGCTGAAGCGGTGAAACTGGTGTTAGAAAAAAAGCAGCGTGTTGGCGAATCTGCAGAGCGGCTAGGCATCCCCAAACAGACGCTCAATGGTTGGGTTAATGTAGCCAAAAATGGCAAGTTAGCCCTCGTTAACAGCCAACGTCTCCAAGCTGTGCAGCCGATGGA
>JAYVJM010000056.1:0-9032 GCA_043769275.1 Cellvibrionales bacterium
CCACCCTATTCTCCGCCTCTTAATCCTATTGAAAAACTCTGGGCTAATCTCAAGCGTTTTTGGAGAAACCGCGCAAATATGACCTTGGATGAAATGATTTTTTCGTCTGCTTGTTTGTGTGATTAACTATAAAGTAAATGATATCGGCAGAAATTTTGGCGAAAGCGGCGTGGAGGATACGGCGAGCAGAAGCGAGACAAAAGCAGGTCGGGATACGCACAGAGCAAAATGCGCAAGTCGATGCAGAACAAGCGGCGCATGCACAAGATTATTGCGCGCTGCAAAATCAGCATCGGGCAGAGCGAGAGCGGGAAGAAAAGAAAATATGGGATGCGCGGAGAGCCGACGCAAAAGAAAAAAAGGGAAGTCAAAATGAACAAACAAGATATCCAACGATACTGGGATATCCAAACAGAACGAACAGAATCTACCCAACAAGGCATTATCTACAGGCACGATAGTTTGTAGAACCGTCCGCCTCAGCACAGACGTTGATCGTTACCAATATACGCTTACTAGTCGAATTTCAGTCTATTTACTCCGCACAGGTAAATGCTTACGCCAATCATGCCGCTGCTGCTAGAATTCGCCGCTAACTACAAGCACGAGAGCCTAGCGTAAGCACAGGCCATAAAAACTATTTTTTAGCTAAGAGGTCGTTATGCAACTGTCGTTCACCCCCGAACAAGAAGCGCTGCGCGTGCAATTACGCAGTTATTTTAAAGAACTAATGACGCCGGCACTGAAAGCCGAACTCAATCAAGACTTCAAACACGAAGGCGGCGGCGCATTGTGGCGCGCTGCGATGAAAAAGCTGGGGGTAGATGGCTGGATAGGCCTAGGCTGGGAAAAAGCCTATGGCGGCCAAGAAAAATCTGCGCTTGAGCAGTACATTTTTTTCTCGGAAATCATGAAAGCAGGCTTTCCTTTTCCTTTTTTAACCTCAGAATCCGTCGGCCCCGCGCTAGCAAAATTCGGCAGTGGAAGCCTAAAAAAAGAGATCATTCCCAAGATTTTGGCCGGCGACATCAGCATCTGCATCGGCTATTCCGAGCCAAGTTCCGGCACCGACTTAGCCTCAATGAAAACCCGTGCGGTAAAAGAAGGGGACGATCATTACGTTATTAATGGCGCAAAAATGTGGACATCGCTGGCAGAATTTTCTGACTACGTTTGGCTGGCCTGTCGCACCGGTGATGTAGAAACACTAGGGAAACACGGCTCTATTTCGATGTTTTTAATTCCCATGAATCACCCTGGTATTACGGTCAACCCTGTGTGGACGCTAGGCTCTGTGCGCACTAACGCCACGTTTTATGAAAACGTGCGCGTGCCTAAAGAGTGGATGGTCGGCAAAGAGAACAGGGGCTGGGGTGTCATCATGAGCCAGCTCAACCGTGAGCGACTAGCGCTGGTAACACACGGCCCAATTGTCGGCATCTTCCGCAAAGTATGTGAATTTGCCGAAAGTACGAAACTCGCCAACGGCCAGCGTTTGATTGATCAGGAATGGGTGAAAACTAAACTAGCCAAAGTGCAGGTTGGCGCTGAAGCGCTGAAGTTGATTTGTTACAAGCAAGCGTGGGCAATTGCACAGGGGAATTTAGATATCGCCGAAGCCTCCACCGCCAAAGTGTACGGCTCTGAATTTATGATCGAAGCCTGCCGCGACTTAATGGAAATCCTCGGGCAAAACAGCACCCTGCATTCACACTCGCCTGCCAATGTGTTGCACGGTGAGCTGGAGCGCCTGTACCGCACCTTGTCGATTCTCACCTTCGGCGGCGGCACCAACGAAATCCAGCGCGACATCATCGCCATCTTCGGCCTCAACATGCCACGCCCGCTGCGTGCCTGATTAAAAATAACAGGAGTAACTCTGATGAATTTTTCATTAAGCGACGAACAAAAAGACATCCAAACACTGGCCAGCCAAATTTTAAGCGAGCAAGTCACCGCCGACACGCTGCACAAATATGACATGTGGCAGGAAGAGCGTTTTTCTCGAACATTGTGGTCACAACTGGCTGATGCTGGCTTGCTTGGCATCGCCATTCCAGAAACCAACGGCGGCATGGGTTTTGGCTTTAGTGAGCTGTCTTTATTGATAGAAGAATGCGGGCGTGTGCTGGCACCGGTGCCGGTTATCCCTTCGCTAATCAGCGCACTGGCTATTGACAAGTTTGGCAATGCAGAAACCAAAAAACTGCTCAACGGCGCAGCAACTGGTGAATTAATTTTGAGCGCGGCCTTCCATGAAGAAGGTATCTTTGATGCCTACACCCCCAACACCAAAGCAAGCAGCGGCAAACTCAGCGGCACAAAAATGTGCGTGCCTTACGCTAACTTTGCTACACGTCTATTGGTGGTAGCAGACGATAAAAGCGAAGCCTCGTTGTTTCTTGTTGATCCAAAAGACAGCAGCGTCACGCTCACTGCATTAAAAGCCACTACGTTCGAGCCGCAATTTATTGTCGAGCTAAACAACACCCCTGCCATCAAACTGGGCGGCGCGACTGCCGTACAATTTTTGGTAGAGCGTTACACGGCGGCGTTGTGCGCTTACCAAGCGGGCGCGGCAGAACAAATGGTGAAGATGACGGCGGCTTATACATCGGAACGCGAACAGTTCAACGTCAAAATTGCCAGCTTTCAAGCGGTTGGTCATCGCGTAGCAAACTGTTATATCGACGCAAAATGTTTGAAACTTGTCACGCAACAGGCGGTTGAATTACTTGCGGAAAATGCCGATGCCAGCCGCGAGGTTCACGTAGCCAAAGTTTGGTTAGGCGATGCCTGCCACCGCATCAGTTACGCTACGCAGCATTTACACGGCGGCATGGGTGTTGACCGTGATTACCCGTTATGGCGCTACTCACTTTGGGCGAAACAAAACGAGCTGACACTTGGCTCCAGCACACAGCACACGCTGACCTTGGGCGACCTGATTGCCGCTGGCAGCTATGACATTGACTGAACAAGAGGAAATCACCATGGAAGTTTTAGACATCAGCACCAAAAACTGCACAATCGAAAAAGACGGCCACGTTCTAGTGGTAACCCTCAACCGCCCAGAAGCTAAAAATGCGCTCAGTTCAGCAATGTTGGTCGGCATGTACCAAGCATGGCGGCGACTGGATTCAGACCCCAACTTGCGCGTGGCCGTTTTAACCGGCAAAGGCGATACATTTTGCGCAGGGATGGATCTGAAGTCAGGCCCAGCAGGCGGTGAAGATGCCGATATGATCCAAAAACTACAGCAAGAAGTGCCTGATCTACACTGGCAAGCCCTACTGCGCCACAACCAACCGATGAAGCCGGTTTTAATGGCAGTAGAAGGTTATGCGCTGGCGGGTGGCACAGAAATTTTGCAAGGCACCGATATTCGCGTAGCCGCAGAAGATGCCATTTTTGGCGTGACAGAATGCAAACGCGGCCTGTTCCCGCTGGGCGGCTCCACCGTTCGTTTACGCCGTCAAATTCCTTACTGTTTAGCGGCTGAAATTTTACTGTTAGGCAGGCACATCAGCGCACAAGAGGCCAAAGATTGGGGCTTGATTAACCGCGTTGTACCCAAAGGCCAAGCACTGGCTGAAGCACTGAAAATCGCCCATGAAATTGCTGATGAAAATGCGCCGCTCTCAGTGCAGGCGATCCTGAAATCGCTGCGCGAAAATCAGCAAGACATCAGCGAAAAAGAAGCACTGGCCAATGAAGAACAGCTAGGCTGGACGGTATTCGCCACAGCCGATGCCAAAGAAGGCATGAAAGCCTTCAAGGAAAAACGCAAAGCTGTTTTTGTCGGCGCTTAAGGACTTGGGCAACAATCGCTTCCTGATTTACCGTTCGCCCTGAGCCTGTCGAAGGGCTGTTCATGGTTCGACAAGCTCACCACGAACGGACTATTACTTAATTCAGCACCGTTGCACCGAGCCGATCGAGGTGCAACTTGAAGGAAAAAATCATGATTGAATCCAGTATCCATCAGCACGTTTGCTCAATCACACTCAATCGCCCCGAAAAGAAAAACGCTTTTAATAACGCAGCATGGAATCAATTTGCCACCTTAATGGAAGCCGCACACACCAATGACGACGTGCGCGTTGTGGTACTCAGCGGCGCAGGCGGCAATTTTTCGGCGGGTGTGGATTTATCTGACTTTGGCGGAGACGAAGGTGCAGCACCTTTTGAACGCGCAGCCTGGTCGGTAATAAATTTTGATAAGCCGTTAATCGGTGCGGCATCTGGGATCGCCATCGGCGGTGGCGCGACGGTGTTATTTCACTGCGACATCGTTTACGTCGGCCATAGCCTGCGTATGCGCCTACCGTTCGTAAATCTCGGCCTTGTACCAGAATGGGCAAGTTCATACACGCTGCAAGCCAATATAGGCGGACAGCGCGCGGCAGAATTGTTTTATACCGCGCAATGGATCAATGCCGAAAAAGCCGTTGAAGCCGGCATTGCTGCCGCGCAATACAACGATGCCGAACTGCTCGCTAAAGCCATGGAAAAGGCAGCCGAAATTGCGCAGTGGCCGCTCAATTCCCTGCGCGAAACTAAACGCTGCCTGAAGCTACCCCACGCAGCCGGCATTAAAGTCGCGATGGACGCAGAGACAACCGGCATGGCAAAACAGATTGGCTCACCGGAAAATATCGAGGCAATTACCGCTTTTTTGGAAAAACGCCCGCCACGTTTCACCTAAGTTTTCAGTACGTCTTTAACGAAAAAACGCGACCGCAGTCGCGTTTTTTCGCATCAAACAACAAAAATCAATTTTTGTTTTTATCAACGATTTTCTGTATCCACGGCATCATTTCGCGCAATTTTCCGCCCACTACCTCAATCGGGTGTGCCGCATTGTTACGACGATAAGCCGTCATAGATGGATAATTGCTCGCGCCCTCCAAAATAAATTTCTTAGCGTATTCACCATTCTGAATATCTTTTAACGCTTGACGCATGGCGACGCGTGACTGTTCGTTAATCACCTTGGGGCCTGTGACATACTCACCGTACTCCGCATTGTTAGAGATGGAGTAATTCATGTTGGCGATGCCGCCCTCATACATTAAATCGACAATTAATTTCAATTCATGCAAGCACTCAAAATAAGCCATTTCAGGCGCATAACCGGCTTCTGTTAATGTTTCAAAACCCATTTTCACCAACTCAACCGCGCCGCCACACAGAACCGCCTGCTCGCCAAATAAATCGGTTTCTGTTTCGTCTTTAAAGGAGGTTTCGATAATGCCGGTGCGTCCACCACCGATGGCTGAAGCATAAGACAAGGCCACAGATTTGGCTTTGCCTGATACATCTTGGTATATGGCCATAAGGTCAGGAATGCCGCCGCCTTTAACGAACTCATTGCGCACAGTGTGACCAGGGGCTTTAGGGGCAATCATAATTACATCCAAGTCTGCGCGTGGCACAACTTGGTTGTAGTGAATGGCAAAACCGTGCGCAAAGGCCAGCGTTGCACCTTTTTTGATGTTGGGTTCGATTTCGTTTTTGTAGAGCTGTGATTGGAACTCATCGGGCGTTAACACCATAACCAAATCGGCCCATTTAACGGCTTCTGATACAGATTTAACGGCCAAGCCAGCAGCCTCAGCCTTTTTGGCTGAAGCGGAATTTAGTCGCAATGCAACGACGACATCCACGCCAGAATCTTTCAGGTTGCCCGCGTGTGCGTGACCTTGTGAACCGTAGCCAATAATCGCTACTTTTTTACCCCGAATAATCGAAAGGTCGGCATCTTTGTCATAATAAATGTGCATATTTACCTCTGGGTTGTTTGTGTTCATTTAAAAAATAACTACAGGCTCAAAACTTTGTCACCACGCGAAAT
Source organism: Cellvibrionales bacterium (assembly GCA_043769275.1). GTDB lineage: Bacteria > Pseudomonadota > Gammaproteobacteria > Pseudomonadales > UBA7239 > JAYVJM01. The sequence goes on from JAYVJM010000056.1 coordinate 5,858, forward strand.
ACCCGACACGCCGCTACGCACCACTTCTAAAATAGCCGCATCACCCACTGCTTCAACGAACGCATTTAATTTGTCGCTAGTTCCCACTATCTGCACGATATACATGCTGCTGGTCACATCAACAATCTGGCCGCGAAAAATATCCACACTGCGCTTTATTTCCGAGCGTTGCGTGCCGGTGGCGCGCAATTTAATCAGCATGATCTCACGTTCGATATGTGCGCCTTCGCTTAAATCCACCAGCTTTACTACATCCACCAATTTATTAAGATTTTTGGTGATTTGTTCGATGACGTTATCGTCTCCGACTGTGGTTAAGGTCAGCCGAGACAACGTCACATCTTCCGTTGGCGCTACGGTCAACGTCTCAATGTTGTAACCGCGCTGGGAAAAAAGTCCGACAACGCGAGAAAGTGCGCCTGGCGCGTTTTCCATCAATACAGAAATTATGTGCCTCATGTGCGCTCCGTTTTGCTTAGTAACATGTCACGCATTGAGCCATTTGGCGCAATCTGCATCGGATATACGTGCTCGTCTGTATCTACATAAATATCCATAAACACCACGCGATCCTTCAAGGAAAAACACCACTTCATAGCCTCCTCTAAATCTTCGTAACGCGTAACTTTAATGCCAACATGGCCATAGGATTCTGCCAATTTAATAAAATCGGGCAGCGAATCTTCATACAGGCTGTGTGAATGGCGGCCTGCGTACTGCATGTCTTGCCATTGACGCACCATGCCGAGCGACTGGTTATTCAGATTGATGATTTTGATCGGCAAACGGTATTGCGTGCAGGTCGACAACTCCTGTATACACATTTGAATGCTGCCCTCACCCGTTACACAAGCGACAACGGCATCGGGAAACGCCATTTGCACACCCATCGCAGCCGGCAAACCAAAGCCCATCGTGCCAAGACCGCCTGAGTTGATCCAACGGCGCGGTTTATCAAACAAATAATATTGCGCAGCAAACATTTGGTGCTGACCAACATCGGACGTGATGTAAGCACCACCGTGCGTCGTTTTATGCAACATTCTGATGACATCTTGCGGCTTTATAAGCGCACCTTTCGATGGCGCATGGCGCGGCTTTGTATATAAGCCGTGATCGGCACGCCATTCCTTGATTTGCTTCCACCACGTCGACAACGCGCTTTGATCAGGCGTTTCCTTGCCTTCTTTCAAGGCAGCGAGCATGTCTTCAAGCACCGACGCCACCGTGCCAACAATGGGAATATCAGCGCGTATCGTTTTAGAAATCGAAGCCGGATCAATGTCGATATGAATAATTTTCGCGCCTGGACAAAAACGGGATGGCGTATTGGTAATACGGTCATCAAAACGTGCGCCTATTGCCAAAATCACATCGCTATGATGCATAACCATATTGGCTTCATAGGTGCCGTGCATGCCCAACATGCCCACGTATTGCGGGTCAGACGCGGGGAAACCGCCCAAGCCCATTAACGTGTTCGTCACAGGGTAATTAAGCTTGCGCGCCAATTCTGTCAACAATGTGGCACCATTGCCCTGCACTACGCCACCACCGGTATAAATAACAGGGCGCTTTGCCGCCAATAACATCTGCACGGCTTTTTTGATTTGACCGGCATGCCCACGCGCAGGTGGCTGGTAAGAACGCAGCTTTACTTTTTCTGGATATTTGTAGGGGTAAAGCAAATGCGGATGTGTTTTATCTTTTGGAATATCAACAACAACGGGGCCAGGGCGGCCTGTGCTGGCAATATAAAACGCCTTTTTGATGATATCGGGAATGTCTGCCGTGTCTTTCACCATAAAGCTGTGCTTCACGATAGGACGGGAAATGCCGATCATGTCGGTTTCCTGAAAAGCATCTTCGCCGATCAAATGGCTTTGTACTTGGCCAGAAATAACCACCATAGGGATAGAGTCCATATAAGCGGTGGCAATGCCGGTAATTGCGTTGGTCGCGCCAGGGCCGGAGGTGACTAACACAACACCCACTTCGCCTGTAGCTCGCGCATAACCATCCGCCGCGTGCGTGGCGGCTTGCTCGTGGCGCACAAGAATATGCTGGACTTTATCTTGCTGAAAAATAGCATCGTAAATATGAAGTGCCGCACCGCCAGGGTAGCCAAACACGTATTTAACACCCTCGTCATGCAGCGCACGGATTAGCATTGCACCGCCAGACAACATCTCTTCCGGCTTTTCTGGTGAGCTTTTATGGCTTTTTTTTTCTGTATTGGATTCCAAAACTGTGTCCTCTCTCTGCTGTTCTCTACCGTAATGGCAGGCAATGCTTTGATTAAAATAATCCGCATTGTTTGGGAGGCTCAAGCTGAAAACGCGGTGGCATTTTAGAATTTGAGCAGTAAAAGGCGCAGGATTTGCACGTATATAGCGAGCGGCGGATGGGTGGTTCGCGCATAGACTGTTTTATCTGCGGATAGTACAAATACAGTCGGGCAAGCTACCTGTACAGGACAGGACGGCAAATTTTGACCGCATTTTGCTCAAAGTCAACCAAAAATCTTTTCTAGGCACATCACCACCGTTTAGCGAGCGACTCGTTTCTCATGTACGGTAATTTGCGTGCCAGACAAACTGTCATGCCATGCTTTTCTGGCGGGAAGCAAACACCAGAGGTAACCCAAACCGCCACAGGCAATAGATAACGTCGCGGCCGCCAACCGTCGCAAGCAGTGCTTTAAAGTCGGCGCGGAGCCATCATCGGTGACAATCTGCAATCGCCACGCTTGCATTCCTAAAGTTTGCTGATTTTTGCACCAAAAAACACTGTAAAAACCCGTTACAACCAGCACCATGCCACAAAAAACAAGCCAATTACCGCCTGCGGTGGGCGATTTCTCAATGGCATCTTTACCCATCCAAAATTTTTCTAACAGCACTGCGCCCCAACCGTAGATCATCAATAACCCAAACAGCAAAAACGCGTCATATAACAAAGCGGCAAGGCGACGCCAAAGCGGCGCACGACGGCAAAAGTCAGACATAAATAAGATTTAACTGCGTATTTTACGAGCGCCAAGTGTAGCTGCGCTGATTTTATCTGTCAGTTGATAAAAATGACCTATGCTGCAAAAAGTGGACACCGTTTTGCCAATAAAATACAAAGCGGAGAGTTTCGATGAAGGCGAGAAAGCAAATGGTTTACACGGCAG
>JAYVJM010000057.1:0-22469 GCA_043769275.1 Cellvibrionales bacterium
CAACACACCAAACGCTGTAGCTAGATTAGGCGTGTTCATAATTGAGACGATAACGTTGGCAGTTGCCTGATGGTTTGGTGTCCAGAATTGACAGCACATGTCATGCAACAACACGCGTTTTTTAAGGTCTCGACTGTAGCTCATCTGATTAGTGTATGCCTGTCTTGTTGTTTATGCGATTAGCTATAGAGTGCGGTCATTCCCATGCCTGTCCACCAGCCTTGGCTGTTTTCGCCATTGCCAAACTCAAAGGCGGCAATTTCTTTGGAAAACAGGCTGATGTTCATGAAAAAGCCAAGTTCTCTTTGTATCCAGCCCTTGATGGCTGCCTGCACTTTGGTCGCCTGTGTGCCTGACTGGCTTTGTGCATAGCTGATTAGCGAAACAATAAGGCCGCGTCCATTCTGGTGGTCGCTGGAGCTTTGTCGTGATATAGCGCGTCCTCTTACCGCACACACAGCAAAAAACGATAAGTGTCCCCGACCGTGACGGTTCATTGGCCTGCTCTTCCCATCAAAAACATCTCAAGCGGATTTGCCATGTAATGCGTTAAGGATAGTAGAGCCTGTTCTGTTAATACAAAATTCGACTGTCCGTGCAAAGGCTCATGTTTTTTTGCATAAGCTGAAATGGCTTTTGCCGGCGCAGAAGTTTAAGCAGCCAATCAAGTCTTATTTTCCATGTCCCTATAGTTTTCCGGCACAAACCGAGGCGAGCAAATCGCAAGAAAAAGTAAGTCCTCATTGCCGATGCGCTGGCGACAATACGCAGGAATGATTACCACATCATTCACGCGCACGCGCAATTGAAATGTCAGCGTTGTTTATGCTGTTGGCGATCTCTGCTATGTAACAGCCTTCGCGGAAAAAATATTCGGCATTGGCATCAAATTTTTTTACGCTTTTTTCTAGGTTCATGCTGCGTTTGCGCGTCCCTTTTGATGTCGGTTCAATACCACCAGCAGCGCATTGATGCCTGCCGTTACAATGTCGCTGTCTTGTGCTGCGCCGACGTAGTTTTGCTGCGCAATGTTGACCGATACAAAAACCATCGCCGTGGCATTCGTGCCGGTTTCCAGCGCAATTTGGTCGTAGTGCTGAATTTGCATGTCTATGCCCAGCCCTTTTTGTATCGCGTCGCAAAATGCCGACACTGCGCCAGTACCTTCACCGCATATCGTGCGTATTGTTTCGCCGTTGCACAGTGCGATAGACATTTTCTCTGCTGCAATCGTTCCGCCCGAACCAGAAGCGCTAAATTTTTCTAGGCTGTATCCTTGTGCGCTATAGATTCCGTCATGCTGCATACAGTGTCGCTGAAATACCTCAAAAATGGTTTTGGCATCCACTTCGCCTTGCTCGCGCTCGGCCAGTGCTTGTACTTGCGCGCTCATTTCAATTTGCAGCCAGCGGGGCAGGGCAATGCCGTAATGCTGCTCCAACAAATACGCCACGCCGCCCTTGCCCGACTGGCTGTTCACGCGAATTACCGATTGGTAACTGCGCCCGACATCACGCGGGTTGATGGGCAAATACGCCACATCCCACGATGCATCGTCCGTCTGTAGGCTTAAGCATTTTTTAATGGCATCTTGATGGCTGCCAGAAAAAGCAGCGTAGACCAGCTCACCCACCCACGGGTGACGCGGGTGGGTGGAAATGTTGGTGCATTCACTGACGATGCGCGTGATTTCATCGGCGTTGCTAATGTCCAGTTTTGGGTCGATACCTTGGCTGTATAAGTTCATGGCCATGGTGATTAAATCCATATTGCCGGTGCGTTCGCCGTTGCCCATCAGCGTGCCTTCCACGCGATCTGCGCCCGCCAGTATCGCCATTTCAGCGGCGGCCACTGCGCAACCGCGGTCGTTGTGGGTGTGTACGGAAACGATGATCGAATCGCGCCGGTTGATCTGTTCGCAGAAAAATTCGATCTGATCGGCATAGGCGTTTGGCGTGGCGCACTCCACCGTAGCGGGCAAATTAAAAATTGCTTTGTGCTCGGGCGTAGGTTGCCACACGTCGATCACCGCGTTGGATATTGCAATGGAAAAATCATTTTCGGTACTGGAAAAACTTTCAGGAGAATACTCAAACGTCCATGCGGTATCGGGGTATTTTTGGGCTTCTTTTTGCAGCTTTCGTGCGCCTTTGATGGCCAGCTCGATGATGCCGGCTTTGTCGGATGCGAACACTTTTTCACGCTGCACGGGCGACACCGAATTGTACACATGCACAATGGCGCGCTCGATGCCTTGCAACGATGCAAAGGTGCGTTCGATCAGCACATCACGCGCCTGTACTAACACCTGAACGGTGACATCAGCGGGGATTTGTTTTTCGTCGATCAGCCAACGCACAAAATCAAAATCGGCCTGCGAAGCAGAAGGGAAGCCCACTTCAATCTGCTTAAAGCCCATTTTCACCAGCAACGCCCATAATTTTTGTTTTTGTAACACTGACATTGGCTCGATTAACGCCTGATTGCCGTCGCGTAAATCCACTGCGCACCAGATGGGCGCATGCGTGATGGTGTTGTCCGGCCAGCGGCGATTGGGCTTGGGCACGGCAGTAAATGGACGGTATTTTTTATGGTTAAACATGATCGAGTCTCTCTAAGTGGCACTTTGAAAAATTTACTGCGAACGGAGGGTCAATTAAATCCGGCGGTTATCCGTTCGTATTGAGTCTGTCTAGGCATGAAAACGTGCCTGATTAAGTCAGTCAAAAGTGTAACGGTTGAGCGTGGGTGAATGCTGGCAAAGTAGCCCTAAAAATGGCTTATGTTGGCAACAATAAGTCAATTATTGGGCGATAATGGGCTAATTGTTGCGTAAAAATGCGGGAGGATAAGATAATGTTAGACAGAATAGGTCGGCGCATTTTGGACGCGTTACAGCGCGATGGCAAACTCAGCAATGCTGATTTGGCGGATAAAGTCGGCCTGTCGGCTTCGCCCTGCTCGCGGCGCGTGAAGGCACTGGAGGAGGTGGGTTTTATCGCCAAAACCGTTGTGTTGTTGGATGCCCACCTGTTGGGGCTGGATTTAATTGCGATTATTTCCATCAGCATGGACAGGCACACGCCGGATCGTTTTGAGCATTTTGAGCGCCTCGTGGCAGAGTTTCCTGAGGTGCTCGAGTGTTTTCTGATTACGGGTCAGTCGGCAGACTATCTGCTCAAGGTGATTGTGAGCGATATGAATGCTTACCAGCAGTTTTTATTGGGCAAGTTGACGCGTATTGAGGGTGTAACGGGCGTGCATTCGAGTTTTGTGATGCGCAAAGTGGTGGATACCACTTGTTTGCCGATTGCGACGGCTTAAATAGGCGGTACTGCGCCGTTAACGGCTTGAATCACCGGTGCCAGCCCTGCTTGCCAATTGGTCGGCGCAAGACCCAAAGCGTGATTTAGTTTGTCGCAATTCAAGACGGAGTTAGCCGGGCGGGGAGCCGCGGTCGGGTAGTCTTTGCTGTTTATCGCTGTGAGTGTTGGCAGCGTGTGGCCGTGTTTGGCCGCTTGTGTCAATACGGCACTTGCCAGATCAAACCACGTACACGCAGGCGCGCCTGCATAGTGGTAGATGCCCGCAGCGAGCGCTCCCTTCTGCAAGGCTGTAGCGGCCAGCAGCAGCGTTTTCGCGATGTCTGTGGCATAGGTCGGGCAGCCCCACTGGTCGGCCACCACCTGAATTTCTGGTCGTTCACGGGCTAAACGCAGCATGGTTTTGGGGAAGTTTGCGCCATAACGGCCAAACACCCAGCTGGTGCGCAACACGATTGTTTTATCACAGAGCGCCAGCGCGAGGCACTCGCCTTCCCGTTTGCTGCGCCCATATACAGTGCGTGGTTCGCAGATGTCGGTTTCCGTATACGCTTCGCCTATGGGTTTTTCGCCGGAAAAAACATAGTCGCTGGACACATGCAGCAGCGCGATGCCCGTTTCTTGTGCAACTTGTGCCAGATTGGCTACGCCTTGTGCGTTGATGGAAAACGCTTTGCTTCCTTCGCTTTCGGCGCGATCAACCGCCGTGTAGGCCGCAGCATTGATAATGGCTGTGGGTGCGCGCTGTTGGACGGCACGCCGGATAGAGGCAACGTCACAGATGTTCAGTTCAGTGCGCCCGAGGCAGACAATCTGCATGTTTGTCTCGGCCAGCGCGGGAAACTCGCGCCCCAATTGTCCTTCACCGCCTGCCACCAGAACACGTACTATCATGGGGCTGCACGTTGCTGTGCAGTCAGCGCGGCTAGCGTTGGTAAGGCGGCATCTTTCGCGGATAACAACGGGTTTTGCCGTGGCCAATCAATGGCTAGGTCGGGGTCATTCCACACCACGCCGATTTCGTCGTTGGGTTGGTAATAGTCTGTGCATTTGTACAGAAAGTCGACCGTCTCCGACAACACACAAAAACCGTGTACGTAGCCTGGGGGTACATAGAGCTGGCGGTGATTCGTGTCGTTCAACTCGATGCCGACAGACTGGCCGAAGGTGGGCGAGGCGGGGTTGATGTCTGCCACCACATCAAATACCGCACCGCGCGTCACCAACACCAGTTTGCCTTGTGGCCGCAACCGCTGGGCGTGCAGGCCGCGCAGCACGCCAAGGCTGGAGCGCGAGTGGTTGTCTTGCACGAACGCAGGCAAATTCAGCGCGGCGTAGCGGTCAGCGTGCCACGTTTCTTGGAAAAATCCGCGCCCGTCATCAAATACGCGAGGTTCAATAATCAATACGCCAGCCAGTGCGGTTTCGATCACATTCATCAATGGCCAAACTCCAGCAGATTGAGAAGATATTCGCCGTAACCGCTTTTTTTGAGGGGCGCGGTGAGTGCGTGCAACTGTTCGTCATTTATCCAATGTTGTCGCCATGCTATTTCTTCCGGACACGCCATTTTTACGCCTTGACGGCGTTCAATGGTCTGTACAAATTGCGAGGCATCCATAAGCGAGTCGTGTGTGCCGGTATCCAGCCATGCGGTGCCGCGCCCCATTTTTTCCACGCGCAGCGTTCCCGCTTGCAGGTATAGCGTATTGATGTCGGTAATTTCCAGCTCGCCACGGGCGGAAGGCTTCAGGCTGCGTGCGTACTCCACGACGTGTTTGTCATAGAAATAAAGGCCGGTAACCGCAAAGCGTGACTTGGGTTTGAGGGGTTTTTCTTCAAGGCTTATCGCGTTGCCTTGAGCGTTAAACGCCACCACACCAAACCGCTGCGGATCCGTGACTTGATAGGCAAATACCGTGGCACCGCTTTCCTGTTCGGCAATACGCACGAGGGATTCAGAAAAACGTTCGCCAAAAAATAAGTTGTCGCCCAATACCAGCGCGCAAGGGTCGTTGCCAATAAAGTCTGCGCCGATGATAAATGCTTGCGCCAAACCATCTGGGCTGGGCTGCACCGCGTAAGAAAGCGACAAACCCCAGCGCGCACCGTCACCCAGCAGCTCCCTAAAGCGCGGCGTATCTTGGGGTGTGGAGATAATCAGAATCTCGCGTATACCCGCCAGCATCAACGTGGTGAGCGGGTAATAAATCATGGGCTTGTCGTAAATCGGCAAGAGCTGTTTGGAAATCGCCAGCGTTACCGGATGCAGCCGCGTGCCGGAGCCGCCCGCCAAAATAATGCCTTTCATCGCGTGGTCTCTTTTAAAACATGGTTAAAATAAATTTCAGAATGGATATGTCCGTTCATGCTGAGCCTGTCGAAGCACGCCCTTCGACAGGCTCAGGGCGAACGGGAAGTCATTGTCCTTGGTTGATTAAGCCTAAGCGCTGCATTTGATAGCTGCCGTCGAGCACATGTTGCCACCAGTCGCGGTTTTCAAGATACCAGCGTACGGTTTTGCGCAAGCCACTGCTAAAGGTTTCTTCTGGCTGCCAGCCCAGTTCATGCTGTATTTTACTGGCATCAATGGCGTAACGCAGGTCGTGTCCTGGCCGGTCGGCCACAAAGGTGATGAGGTCGCGGTAAAACGCCACGCCGTTTGGCTTATTTGGCTGCAATTCTTCCAGCAAATCGCAGATGGCATTCACCACATCAATATTGGTTTTTTCATTGTGGCCGCCGATGTTATACGTCTCGCCTACGCGCCCTTGGCTCATCACGGCGTACAAAGCGCGGGCATGGTCTTCCACATACAGCCAGTCGCGCACTTGTTTGCCCTCGCCGTATACCGGCAGCGTTTTACCTGCCAGCGCATTCAAAATTACCAAAGGAATGAGCTTTTCTGGGAAGTGGTAGGGGCCGTAGTTGTTGGAGCAATTGCTGATCAGCGTGGGCAGGCCGTAAGTTTCACGCCAAGCGCGCACAAGGTGGTCAGAGGCGGCTTTGCTGGCGGAATACGGCGAATTGGGCGCGTAGGCCGTGCTTTCCGTAAACAACCCGGTGGTGCCGAGTTCGCCAAACACCTCATCTGTAGAAACGTGGTGAAACCGAAAGGTTTTTTTATCAGCATCTGGTAGTGTTTGCCAGTATTGACGGGTACTTTCGAGCAGCACATACGTGCCGACAATATTGGTATTGATAAATTCAGCGGGGCCGTCAATAGAGCGGTCGACGTGGGATTCCGCCGCTAGATGCATGATAGCCTGCGGCGCGAACTCAGCCAGAACGGCATCCAGCGCGCTGCGGTCGCAGATGTCCACCTGACGAAAAAAATAGCGCGGCGAATCTGCCACCGGTAGCAACGATTCCAAATTGCCCGCGTAGGTGAGTTTGTCGACGTTCATGACGACGACATCGTTATGTTCGATGATGTGTCGCACCAGCGCAGAGCCAATAAAACCCGCGCCACCGGTGATGAGAATTTTCATGCTGCTATGCCTTTTTGTATTTTTTCGGATGATTTATGGCGAATTGGCTGCACGCCATTTCCTGCTTGTGCTGAGGCATTCCGTTCGTGCTGAGCTTGCCAAAGCATGAGTAGCCCTTCGGCAGGCTCAGGGCGAACAGGAAATGCAATTGTTTGGGTATCCTAAAGCTGTTTTAGCCGCGCCCGTAATTGTCTTGAAAACGCACAATGTCATCTTCGCCAAGATAAGCGCCGGTTTGCACTTCGATCAGTTCCAAATCCATGCTGCCTGGATTTTCTAGGCGATGCGTAACCCCCAGCGGAATGTATGTCGACTGGTTTTCTGTGAGCAGGCAGACCGTTTCACCTGTGGTTACTTTGGCGGTGCCGCGCACCACAATCCAGTGTTCGGCGCGGTGGTAGTGCATTTGCAAAGACAGGCAAGCACCAGGCTTAACCATAATGCGTTTGACTTTGTGGCGTTCACCTTCGCCAATCGCGTCGTAATAACCCCAAGGTCGATAAACTTTGCGGTGCGATTGAACCTGCGGGCGTTTTTCTTGCGTCATCTGCTCCACCAGATGCTTGATGTTTTCCGATTGCGCACGTGGCGCTACCAGAATGGCATCGTCGGTTTCCACGACAATGAGGTCATCCAGCCCCATGGTCACGACCAGTTTTTCTTCCGAAAAAACCGTGCAGTTGCGCGAGCTGTGCATCATCACATTGCCACGTGCGACATTGCCGAACTCGTCTTTTTCCATGTTGTCGCTCAGGCTGTTCCAACTGCCCACATCGCTCCACGGAGAATCGCAGGAGGCGACCACTGCGTGCTGAGTGCGCTCCATCACGGCGTAATCAATTGAGATGTCGGGTGCTGCGGCAAAGTCGGCGGCACTGACGGCAGTAAAACCGAGGTCGGTTATGCGGTGTTCGTAGGCGCGTGAGCAAGCGGAATAGACCGCAGGGGCGTGTTGTTGCATTTCCTTTAGCAACACAGAAGCGCGAAACAAAAATACACCGCAGTTCCATAAGTAGTCGTTGTTCTCAACATATTGCTGCGCCGTGGTTTTATTGGGTTTTTCAACAAAAGATTCCACCACGTAGCCATGAGCGGCATCCACTGTTACGGCGGCGGCGCGCTTGATATAGCCGTAACCTGTGGCGGCAAACGCTGGGCGTACCCCAAAGGTAACCAGTTTGCCTGCCGTCGCGAGTGGCTGTGCGGCAATGACCATTGCGCGAAAAGCGGCTGTATCGGTAAATAGATGATCTGACGGCAGCACCAGTAACATGGATTCAGGCTCTACCGCTAATGCCGCCAAAGTAACGGCCGCCGCAGTATTGCGAGAGCAGGGCTCGACGATGATATTCGCCGCGATATCGCCCAATTGCTCGCGTGCCATAAAACGCTGGTCGTTGCTGCACACCACCAAGGGCGTGTTGAACTCGTTACCGCTCACGCGCGCCAGCGTTAATTGGAACAGCGACGAGCCGCTGAACAAGGGCAAAAACTGTTTTGGGTGTGCTGCACGCGATACCGGCCATAAGCGTTTACCGGCACCACCTGAAAGAATCACGGGTGTAATCATGTTTGTCCTGTTTATATCAAGGCCAGCGTGAAGGCCGTCGTCAATGGCTGGCGTTACTGTTTCGGCTTTACATACAACACCAAGCTGTGGCCGATTAGTTCAAAGCCGTGTGCATCAGTGATTTCCTGTTGCAAGCGCTCAATGTCTTCGTTATGGAACTCGATCACCTTGCCCGTTTCAGTGCAAACCATGTGATCGTGGTGCTCATCGCCGCGTGCCAGTTCAAATACTGCTGACCCACTGTCAAAATTATGACGCGTCACCAGCCCTGCCGCTTCAAACTGTGTTAGAACGCGATAAACCGTTGCAAGCCCTGCATCCTCACCTGAGTCGAGCAGCTTGCGATACACGTCTTCTGCGCTCATGTGACGCTGGTTATTGTTTTCCAGCATTTGTAGGATTTTGATGCGCGGCATGGTTACTTTTAGCCCCGCTTTACGCAGCTCCTGACTATCTTCACGTTCAATATTTTTCGACACGGGAGCCCTCAAGGCGGATGTATCCATTGCTTGGCCGACTATCGGGCATAGTGGGCTATCGGGTATTATCGCCAATCTGCAGCATTAGTGGAACCCCATGCCCATGCAACTCTTTTTTACGCGCAGTATTACAAATGCCTTTTTTACCCGCATCGCGCTGTTGGTCGGCGTGCTTGTGTTGTGCGCATGCTCCTTTCCTGGTGTTTACAAGCTGGATGTACAGCAAGGCAATATCATTGCGCAAGACAAGGTCAATCAACTCAAGCCTGGCATGACGAAGCGTCAAGTGCGTTATATTTTGGGCACACCCCTGTTGCTGGACAGTTTTAGTGAAAATCGCTGGGATTATTTTTATTCCCTGCGCAACAGCGATGGCGAATACAGCCAAGAGCGTTTAACTATTTTCTTCAAAGGCGATTCCTTGGATCGCCTACAGGGAAGCTTTCGCCCCGACGCGGCAGAGCACTCGCAAACCACGGCACGCTAGTGGTTTGCCTGCATTACGTTTCTCTACAGGCCTAGCCGTTTCTGTAGTTCCGCTCGGCTCGCTTGCGCTTTGGTGTAGAATTTTTTCAACCCGGGGCACAGGTAATTGAGGCCGGTTTCTCCGTCTGGGGTTTTGACAAAGCGGTTTTTCGGGCATTCGCCCCAGCAAAGCTCCAGATAACTGCACGATTTACAGTATTGCGGCAGCGAGTCGCTTTTGGCGAAGGCGAATTTTTTTTGCTGCGCTGAAAATGCTAAATCGCCCTGATGGGTGTCGCGGATATTGCCAAGTTTGTATTCTGGGTAAACAAAATGGTCGCAGGAGTACAAGTCGCCATTGTGTTCAATTGCTAGTGCTTTGCCGCAAATTTGTCCACTGACGCATTTTTGTGCGCCGTAACCAAACATTTGCGAAATGACGTTTTCAAATTGGTCGATAAAAACGCGGCCATAGTCTTTGGCAAACCATTCGTCCCATACACGGTTCAGGAAATAACCCCAGTCTTCGGGATCAATCGACCACTCAGAAACCACTGATCCGTCGTTGCCTGGTCGCGCACGCGCTGTGCCACTGATGGGTAAATCGTCGGCCTTCCAAAACCCGGGCGCGACGGAATGAAAATCAGCGGCCTCCAGCCCTGGAATAAATTGGATTCGGTTCGGTTTTACGTGATCGCGTAAAAAACGATAAACATCAATAGGTTTTTTTGCATTGAGTCGATTTACGACGCACAGTGCGTTAAATGGCACTTTATATTGATGCAGCAGCGTGGCAGCGTGCATCACGCGCGTATGTGTTGGCTTGCCGCCTTTGCTGTAGCGGTAGATGTCGTGCAGTTCGGCGGGGCCGTCAACCGAGAGGCCGACCAGAAAGTTGTGTTGTTTGAGAAACGCGCACCATTCGTCGTCGAGCAATATGCCGTTGGTTTGCATGTCGTTTTCAATGCGCTGATTGGGCTTTTTGTACTGCGCTTGCAAGTGGACGACACGGCGGAAAAAGTCTAGCCCCATCAACGTAGGCTCACCCCCTTGCCAGCTAAAAATAACTTCGCTGCCGGTTTGCGCCGCGATGTATTGACGGATATGTGCTTCGAGTAACGACTCGCTCATTCTGGGTGTTTTTGGCTGTGCTAAAAGGTCTTCTTTGTGCAAATAAAAGCAGTACGAGCAATCCAAATTACATTGCGCTCCGGCGGGCTTGATCATCGTGTGAAAACGATAAGCATCGCCCTGTTCAAGTGTGGGCAACGTGAGCGGTGGGTCTTCTGCAACGAGTGTTGTGGAAATGATGTCTGACATAGCATTCGTCCTGAGGTTGCCGTTCGTCCTGCACCCGCCGAGGGGCTGTGGTATGTGCGCGAGTGGTTCTACAAGCTCACCACGAACGGTTATATTGTTGTCTTGTGTTTTTTTGCTTGGTGTCACACGTGTATCCGTACATATTTGTACACGGCTCATCGCCTGCCACCTTGCGATGGCGGGCGATGGTTTGTTGTTGATATATCATTTATCCATAGCGACGGCGGCGGCTTCACCTGCTTCGAGTTTACGTTGGTCGGTCTTTGATAATGCTGCCGGCTTCAGGGAAACTACCACTTGTTTGATCTCGCCTGTGAATTTGAAGGGCGTTTGGTAATCCTCGCTGACGGGTGTGCCGGTGTCTTCGCCACAATCCAGCGTTTCGTCGATCGAGAGGCGGTAGCCTAAGGTGCGGTTAATGCGACCAGTCGCCACCGTCTTGCCATCCACCTGTAAGGTACCCAAACCGCCCTTGCCAAGGCCGCCACCGTCGTATTTAAAATCAAACACAATGGGGAGTGTTCGCCTGGCGTGAGTGCTTCTTTGCTGGCCACGCTATAGCGTTCCACGCCCGCTAGGTTGTAGTGGAATACGGGCATGCTTTTGAGCAAATAGAGCCCGTAGCCGGAGAAACGTCCACCGTGCGTGAGAAGAATGCCTTCTGCCCCGTTTTCGGGAATCACTACGTCGGCCTTGATTTGATACGACTTGTTTTTTAAGTCCGGCGCGGCACCTTCAGGAATGCGTGTTAGACCGGCATAGTAGGTGAACGTGTCGCGGCCACGTGTTAGGCTGGGTCGAATGTTGACATCGAAACGATTTATTCGGCTATTTTCAAGCGGGAGTACACTGTATTTTTTCGCTTCCGTCCAGAAAAGCTCTTGCAGTTTTTTGAGTTTGTCTGGCTCCTTGGCCGCTAGATTGTTTGCTTCAGAGAAGTCCTCGTTGACATTGTAGAGTTCCCATTTGTAGTCGAGAACAGGGGGCAGTCGTCCTTGCGCCTCGGCTCCTAAATCCCAAGGGGCAACCCCGGGTGTTGTCGCGGCCACCCAGCCGTTATGGTAGATGGCTCTGTTGCCGAACATTTCAAAATACTGTGTTGTATGTTTCGTCGATGCTTTCGCGTTATCGAAGGTGTAGACGAGGCTTGTGCCTTCGATAGGCTTGTGCCTTCGATAGGCTTCTGCGCAACGCCGTTGATGCTAGTTGGCGCGGTCATGCCGGTGGCTTCGAGAATGGTCGGCGCGATGTCAATAACCGAGGAGAATTGCGTGCGCAGGCCGCCTTTGTCTTTGATACGTGCCGGCCAAGACATAACCATCCCGTTACGTGTGCCGCCAAAATGCGAGGCGATTTGCTTGGTCCACTGGAAAGGCGTGTCCATGGCGTGCGCCCAGCCGACAGGGTAGTGGTTGTATGTGGTGGGGCTGCCCAGTTCATCCATGCGACGAATCACTTCTTTCATGTCTTCAGGGATGGCGTTGAGTATGGTTGTCTCATTGAGCAGGCCTTGCATGCCGCCTTCGCTGCTTGCGCCGTTGTCGCCCTGTATGTAGATAACCAAGGTGTTGTCCAGTTCGCCCTCTGCCTCGATTGTGTCAAGAATGCGCCCCATCTCCGTGTCGGCGTGTGAAAGCGCCGCCGCGTAGACTTCCATCATGTGAGCGAACACTTTTTTCTGGTCGGCGCTCAAGCTATCCCATGCAGGAATGCCGGCTGAACGTTCAGTTAACTTCTTGTTTTCAGGGATGATGCCTGCGGCTTTCTGGAGCGCAAACGTTTCTTCGCGTACTTTGTCCCAGCCTTGATCGAACTGGCCTTTAAACTTGGCAATCCATTCTTTTGGTGCGTGATGCGGTGCGTGAGCGGTGCCGGTTGCGTAGTAGGCAAGGAAGGGCTTGTTTGGTGCAACGGCGTGTTGCATCCGCAGCCAGTCAATGGTGTGGTTGGCCATGTCGTTGTCGAAGAAGTAATTTTTTGCGTCGTGCGGCGGTTCGACGGGTTTGGTGCCTTCGAAAATAGCAGGATTCCATTGGTTGCTGTCACCGCCGATGAAGCCGTAAAAATACTCGAAGCCTAGACTGGTCGGCCATAAATTAAAGGGGCCGGCTTGGCTGCTCTGCCAATCGGGAACGTTGTGGTTTTTGCCATACCAAGAAGTGTTGTAGCCATTTTGCTTGAGCACTTCGGCAAAGGTTCCGTTGCTTTTCGACATCAGCGAGCTGTAGCCAGGGAAGCCGGTGGCCATCTCTGAAATTACGCCAGTGTTGGCACTGTGATGGTTGCGACCTGTTAGTAGCGCGGCGCGGGTGGGTGAACTCAGTGCGGTTGTGTGGAAGTTATTGAAACGCAAACCTGCTTTGGCTATGCGATCCATCGTCGGTGTTGGAATCGGCCCACCGAAGGTGCTGGATGTGCCAAAACCGACATCATCGGTCATGATGACTAGGACATTCGGCGCGCCTTTGGGTGCTGAGAGCTGCGTTGGAAAGTCTGAGGTGGAATCCTTGGCTGTGCGGCCGATTTTGCCGGTGAACGGCGCATCAGGATGCGGCAACACGCCGGCAGCCCCTGTGTAAAAAATGGCCGCACTCACGGCAAGGCTGATTGCGTGCTTACTTGTCTTGTCCATGGTGAATCGTCCTTGTATGCACAATAAAACGTTTTATTTGCTCAATCCGAGTCGGTCATTTTTATGGCGAGCTGGCGCTAAAGTTGCAGACGGGTTCCGTCACCTCACGCAACAATTAGCCGAGGCTATAAAAAAATATCAACAGATGACCTGCCTATCCGCACAGGTTTTTCTGGAGGCGCAGTGCCGTGTGGCTGTCCTCATAGAAGCCGGCGATCATGCCAAACGGGCAGTAGCCTTGTTTTCTATATAGGGCGATAGCCGCTGCATTATCTTCGCGTACCTCTAGGTGCAGCATCTTGCATGCCCGTGCTAGTGCCGCCTTTTCGAGTGCTTGTAATAGCTGCTGCGCAAAACCTTGCTGGCGTATGGAGGGGTCTACCGCTAAAGAGTACAGCCGACAGCGCCGACTATTGCGGCGATAGAACAGCAGCGCATAGGCGGCCATGCTGCCTCGGTTTTCCAGCACCCACAGTTCGGCGCTGTCGCTGCGGAGTGCGCGATACAGGCTGCCGCGGCTGAGTCGGTCGCTTACAAAGCAAACGTGCTCCAGTTGTTCTATTGTGTTGATATCGCTTCGTTTCGCGCGGCGTATTGTGGTGTCTGTCGGCATGAAAAGTTCGCTTGTGCGTTATAGTTTTTATGGAAATAATGAAGCTTGATGGTTTTACAAAAATAACCGCTATTACATGGAGAACAGCATGAGCCGCTTAGTCCTTGTTGTCGATAAGCTGGAAGACTGGCATGCGCTCTACCCGTCCGATGATGTCATCAGTGCCCAAGATTATATTCAGCATTTCCAGACCCAAAAGCGAGTGCAGATTATCAACTTATGCCGTCGCTACCGCTATTTGAGCGTGGGTTATTACGTGTCTCTGCTGGCAGAGGCGCGGGGGCATCGCGTGATACCGTCGGCGCGCACCTTGAGCGATCTCAACGAAAAAGCGCTGTTTGGTTTGCTGATGGAAGATTTCGACAAACAGTTGTCGCAGCATTACGGCGAGCGCGACGGCCTGCAATTTAGTTGCAAGGTTTTTTTTGGGCAGACACGCGAGCCGGCGGTGAAAGATGTCGCGCGGCAGATTTTCGAAAGTTACGCCGCGCCGATTATGGAACTGAATTTCCATCGTAAAGGCCATTGGAAATTGCTGTCGGTGCAGTTGATCGGATTTCCCAGCTTGGAAGACGATGAGGAAACTGCTTTTGCTAATGCGCTGAATGTGTTTTCTAACAAAGTGTGGCGCGTACAAAAGCCGGATAAAAGCTATCGTTATGATTTGGCGATGTTAGTCAACCCGAACGAGAAGTTGCCGCCCAGTGACGAGGCTGCTTTGCGCAAGTTTGAAAAAGCGGGCAAAAAACACGGCATTCTGGTTGAGCGTATTAGCAAAAAAGACCTGTACCGACTGGCGGAATACGACGCGCTATTCATTCGTGAAACAACCGCCGTGCAGCACCACAGCTACCGCTTTGCGTGCAAGGCGGCCGCTGAGGATATGGTTGTCATCGACGACCCTGAGTCTATTTTAAAATGCACCAACAAAATTTATTTGGCCAGTTTGTTGTCTACCTACAAGCTGCCTGCGCCTAAAACGTGCATCCTAGATAAACAAACAATACGCACAGCGCAAACGATTATTGATGAACTGGGTTTGCCTATTGTGCTGAAAATCCCTGACGGCTCTTTTTCCATTGGCGTGAGTAAAGCCAGCTCGGCGGCGGAACTGCAAAGCGGGCTGGATACGCTATTTCAGCGCAGTGCGCTGGTGCTGGCGCAAGAATACGTCTACACCGATTTCGACTGGCGTATCGGCGTGCTCAACGGGCAGGCACTGTATGCCTGCCGTTATCACATGGCCAAAAATCACTGGCAGATTTACCATCATCAGGGCGAGAAAACACGCTATGGCGCATCGGATGCTGTCGCGTTAGTGGATGTGCCTTGTGCGGTTATGAAAGCGGCGCTTGGCATCTGCAAGCGCATTGGCAATGGGCTTTATGGTGTCGATTTAAAACAGAAGGGCGACCGAGTTTTTATTATTGAGGTGAATGACAATCCTTCGATTGCCTCCGGCGTAGAGGACGCTTTTCTCAAGGACGCGCTCTATGACACCATCATGGCGGAATTTCGCCGCCGCCTTGATGTGGCGGGTGCTCAATCGTCCTTCGACAAGCTCAGAACGAACGGTTATCAGGCGCGCCCCGTTCGTGGTGAGCCTGTTGAACCATGAACTGAATCGCATGCGTCAGTACGAACCTAAATCGTCTCTCTGTCCGACAGCCCCATCAAATATAGAATGCCATCCAACCCTAAGGTAGACAGCGACTGCTGCGCGCGCGCGCGCACGATGGGCTTTGCGCGAAAGGCAATACCCAAACCCGCGATGCTCAACATGGGCAAGTCATTGGCGCCGTCGCCCACGGCAATGACTTGCTCCATCCGAAAGCCTTCCTGTTGCGCTATGTCACGGAGCAACTGCGCTTTGCGCGCACCATCGACAATTTCACCCAATACGCGACCCGTTAGTTTGCCCTCAACAATCTCAAGCGTGTTGGCGTGCACATAATCAATGCCTAGCTTTTGTTGCAGCATTTTCCCAAAAAAACAGAAGCCGCCGGAAAGGATCGCGGTTTTGTAGCCCAACTTTTGCAAGGTGCGAATAAGTGTTTCTGCGCCTTCATTTAACGATAGTCGTGCGGCGACACGCGTCAAAGCGGCTTCGTCCAAGCCTTGCAGAAAAGACACACGCAAGCGCAGGCTTTCACGAAAATCTAGCTCGCCGTGCATAGCGCGGTCGGTGATGGCGGCCACTTCCGCGCCCATGCCGGCCTCCAGTGCCAGCTCGTCGATCACTTCAGCGTCAATCAGCGTGGAGTCCATATCAAAAGCAACAAGGCGTCTATTGCGCCGAAACACACTGTCTTCCTGAAACGCAATGTCTACATCCATCGCGTTGCCTAGCGCCATAAACTCGCGCTGTAGAGCGCTGGTATCGGCCACTTGCCCGCGCACAGAAAACTCGACACACGCTTTGCCGGTTTTGCTGGCCTGTGGCGCGTCAAGATTTTCCAGCGGCACGCGACCCGACAGGCGTGTGATGTTGTCGATATTCAGCCCGCGTTCGGCGGCCACGATGGCGACGCGGGCGATGTGGCCAGCAGACAGCTTACGTGCCAGCAGCGTGATGATATGACGCGGTTTGCCTTGCTGCCCTACCCATTCTTGGTAGCTTTCGGCACTGATAGGGCGGAAGTGCACGCCTAGGTGCAAGTCGTGCAGACGAAACAAAATGTCGCGCAGAACGGGGCCGGAGTCACGCTCTTCAGGCACCTCTACCAGCAGCCCCAACGACAGCGAGTCATGGATTACCGCTTGGCCGATATCCAGCACATTGACACCGTAATGCGCCAATATGCCGGTTATGCTCGACGTTACGCCCGGTTGGTCGCGCCCGCTCACGCTAATCAAAATAATTTCTCGCATCCGCTTTATCTCCACCTTCGTCATACGGCGACGGCGGGTATTATACGGTCAGAGTGCGTACAAGCTGTTTTCCTTGGCCAAGGCGAGCCGTGCTGCATGCGGGCTTTAGTTTACGGATACAAAATGCCAGCTTTGGCTTTTGTCGCCACTGCAGTTCATCATAATTACACCCGCTCCTTCGGTGCGGCTAGAAGATTCAATACCAAAACACAGCTTACTATTGCTGCGGTTTTTGAGTAGTTTATTTGTCCTTGTCCATTTTTGATCGGGTTTCGCGTCGCATCTTGATAGCGTTGGACGGGCTCCCTCCTTCGCATTTTTGTCTACAGTAGCAAGGCATAGGCTATTGGCTTTAAATTTGATGGTTTCGCCGTTGCCAAGCCACTCCTGCTCTGTGCCGTAATTACACGGGGAGACTGTCAGTTTTGGGTTTTTCGCCGTTTTCACGGGTGCAGTAATACAAAAGCCGTTCATGTCGGACACCATGTTCATTACGGCAACCGGCACCCTCTTTGATAGCAATGTTGGTCGATTTATTGCAGGATTTATTGCGGGGCTTAGAGATTGATTTGTATTTGGGTTTACAGGCGCGCGCGCCGGTGGGTGAGCCGGCGTGCGCGCCAAGCGGGCGGCACTCGCATGGAGCGGTGTAAATAGCAAGAAAAAAGGCAGTGCGCCGCACAAAAAGCCATTTGTTACGAAACGCTCCCAGTGTTTTTTGGGTTTAAACAAAACGTGTATTTCTTCAGATGGCCTTGGCATTTTTAGCGTTCCTTCTATGAATAAAATATGTTTTTTTGAAAAGCGACGAGAGAGACCGTTTTCCCTTTAATCCACTGTCGCTTTAGGCAAGCTTAGTTAAGCGTGCGCAAATTGCTGTTTTTCTTGCTGAAAGTAACGGGATGGTTCGAGTCTCCTTAAACCGTGCTGCGCTTCAGAGTAGAATCCGCCGCACGCGACAGTTGGAGTTTTTATGCACGCATCAGATCAAGACCGTATCGCGCCCACCCGCAAACAACATAGCGCTCCTGCTGTTGTTCTTATTGTTGCGGCTGTGCTGGCGGCAGGCTGGTTTTATTACGTGGAAAAAGAGGCCTTGCCGGTATTGCCACCGGCCGTCTCTACGCTGTTTGGCAAAGCGCCGCCAGTCGCTGCTCCGCCTGTGCCGATTTCTGCACCTGTTAACCCGCCCTCGCAGTTGGAAGAGCAAATTGTTGGCAGCGAGCCGCCACTTTCGCCTGTGGCAGATGCGCAGCCTTTGCCGAGCTTGGCCGAATCGGATACGCAGCTCAAAGCAGATATCGCCAATATCGTGGCCAGTCCGGCGCGTGATTTGTTGGCGCGGTACGGTTGGAACTTGCCCTTGATCCCGCGTTTTGTCGTATTTGTGAACGCGCTCGCAGAGGGTAAGTTCAGTGCCAAACTCAGTCCGCTTTCCGCTCCTAAAGCGGCTTTTAGTGTGAGTGCTACGGCACCGCGCCTAATGACGGCCGTTGCGCAGGCGCGCTATAACGTCTACATACAGTCATTGGTTGCTATTGATCCACAGGCGGCAGCCGAGCTTTATCGTCGCTACTATCCGCTGTTACAAGGTGCTTATGCGGAACTGGGCGAGAAAAAAACCTTTCATTCGGTGATGTTAAGGGCTGTGGATAAACTCTTGGCGACACCAGAGCTAACCCAGCCCTTGCTATTACAGCCGGTGGATAAAGCCGGCCTTTATCGCTTTGCCGACCTGTCCATTGAGTCATTGCCGGCCGCGCAAAAACCCCTGCTGCGCATGGGAGTGGAAAATGCGCGTTCGTTAAAAAGTTGGCTGCGGCACTTTAGGGCAGCACTGTTAGCGCCTCCGCGCTGATAGCGCGCTCAACTTATCCACAGCGTACTCACAGCTTGCGCCCGTTTGTTGCACAGGATATTTACCGCTATACCTGTGAGCGTATTTTTCTAGGCTGGCTGACAGGTGCGCCTGCGCTGCTGGCATCATTGCAAAAGGGTGTGGATGGCATCGAAAATCACCCCGAGCACCTGCGTTTTACTTTGCAGGCTCTGTTTGCTTTTTCTCTTTTTTGTACGGCAACCAGTGGCCAGACAGTTGTGTGGAAGCAGACTACAAAGCCTATCGAAGCCTGCTATACAAGAGCGGCACGAATAGCTGGCTGAAACAACAGGGCGGGATGGTGGAGGTGTTTTGTGGCCATGAAGACCACAATTTTACGGTCTATCAATTGCGGCGGTGGCAGGCAGGCTAACCCTGTTTTCACTGGTGGTTCGACAAGATCACCATGAATGGCACGATGCTCTGTTTGTCCGGAACCTGTCCAAGGACGGAACTGCTGGCTTACAAGGTGCCATCTACTTTAACCGCCCACACATACACTCTGCCCGTTTTGGTTTTGTTTTTTGTGTACAAAGGGGCGGAGCTGATAAGGTCAGGCGTGCCGCTGCCCCGCGTGTCGGCGCTGGCAACCGCAAACCCTAGCTTGGCATCTTTTTGCTCGCCTGACTGGCTAAACAGCAGGGGAAATTCTCTTTTGCTGTTGTTTAAGTAGACGAATACCGCACCGGCATTTCTGCCGCCTGCGCTGTTTCCGGGCGCGCCGACGATCAGCGCACTACTGTGCAATGGATCAATATTGGGCATGATGCCAAGGCTGGAGCCGAAGACAGCCGCTTTCGTGCTGCCGTATTTTTCTGTAATGACGCGGTGGTCAGCACCTGAATAAATGGTGATTTTTCCGGCTTTGGCAAGTTTTACGTTTTTGCCGTCGATGGCCGTTGTGGGTGATGCGAAGGGGCTGCCGACCGCAAAATCACCTTTTTGGTCGCCGTCGATATCGTCCACAACGCTAAAACCAAAACCATCGCCGACTATGCGGTACAGCTCTGTGCCACTAACGCCTGACAGCACCTTGATGATGCCGGCGTTTTTCTTTTTTTTCTGTGTGCCGTTGGCTGCCACGTCGTACCCAAATGCGCCGCTGACAATGTCGGCCACACCGTCGCCATCAATGTCTGGCACAGCGGCGGTACTTGTGCCGAAGCCATCGCCAGCACTGTCACCCTGCGCTTCCCAAATTTTCTGGCCATCTTTGCCGGAAAACAGGGTTATTTTTCCTTTGCCGGAGGGCAGTAAGCTGTCCGCTATGGTTTCGTCGTAGCCGTCATGATCTATATCGGGCACGGCAGCCATGCTGGTGCCGAGCTTGTCGCCTTGGCTGCCTAAGAGGGTGCGCGTGACTTGCCCGTCATTGGAAAATTCGCTGATGCGCCCAGCATCTCGGCCCGCTGTTGCGTCATCCGCTTTGTTCGCGCCGACGAGCCAGCCAACCGTGTTGTCGCGTTTGATCGAGCCGACGATGGCACCAAAGCCGTCGTTGGCGCGCAGACCTTGCAGGTTGCGCACTGCATTGCATTGCGTTGTCTTATGTTGAAAATGTGCACCCTTCCTGCCGCTTTTAGTGTGCTGACTTTGCTGTTTTGTTCCACGCGGGCATCGGCTAAAGATGCACCGACAATGAAGTAGTTTCCATGGACACCATTCGCTTGGCCGGCATCGGAAACCGTAGTGCCTAGGCGCTCACTAGGTTCGCCGTCGATAAAGCCGAGCAGTTTGGCGTTGGCGGGAATTTGATCGCAGTTATCGCCTATCAGGTCGCCATCACCATCTGCTTGGTCGGTGTTGACAATGTTGGGGCAGTTGTCTGTCGTATTTAATACACCATCGCCGTCAATGTCTGTTGGTGTGACAGATGGCGCGGCGGGCGTTTGTGTTGCGGGAGGCGTTTGTGTTGCGGGAGGCGTTTGCGTTGCGGGAGGCGTTTGCGTTGCGGGGGGCGTTTGCGTTGCGGGGGGTGTAACTGCGCAGCCATCGGCTCCCACTGTGGTGCCGGCTGGTGTACCGCCACAGGCATCAACACTGTCTTTTATGCCATCGCCATCGCCGTCGCCGGCAATGGCGTTGGCAGCACCACCAAAGCTGAAAAACTGTCCGTTGGTTAAACTCAAGGTGGCTTGGCCGTTGACCAGTGGTATTTCTGTTACGCCGCCGGTAAAAGCAGGGGAGGCGCTCATCAAAAGATGTGTGGCGGCAGTGCTGGTTGTGCGAATCGTCACATTGCCCACTGTGCCGCTCTTCTGTACTTTCCATACGCGCGCCATTCTGGCGGTGGCGGCTCCCGGGTAGGTGAAGGCGCTGTAAGCCAAGGGTGCGTCGTTATCGCCGACGATCAAAAAGCTGTTGTCTACGGAAAAGCTGTTGGCATTGGTTGCGTTGCTGCTGGCGATGGTGGAGCCTAGCGCAATCGTCACTTGCCCCGCCGTGGTATCCCAACCCTGCGATTGTTTTTGATTGAGCGTGGTGCTGTCGTCCCGTCCGATACCCATGATGCGGTTGTTATAGTTGGCATCCGCTGGCCAAATGACAGTGCCTGCGCCGTTCACGCCCGTCCACGGCAATTGTTTGGTGCCGAGTGTTATGCCGTATTTCAGTGCGACATAACTTTCCAGCATGTTGATAACCTCATCTGGCTGCTGCCATAAAATAATGACTTCGGCGATGCTGCCCGCATGAAAATCATTATTGGTCGCCGAATAACTGGAGCCAATTTTTACACCTCCGTCTTCACCAAAAAGGGACTCTTGGTCTATTGGGACTGAGGCGTAGATCAGTCCGTTGACGCGGAGCACCGCTGTGCGCTCATACCGGCCATAGGCCGCCACTGCTACGTTGGCGCGATTGGTGCGAACGGCAGGGTCAGCCGCATTGCTTTTCAGAAAATCAATATTATTGTGCCGCATGAGTATGTCGGTCGCGGTGCCATTGCCGGACAGCGTGTGTGCGCCACCACTCACCGAGCCCAAAAGACTGCCTGTCGCGCCCCTGTTTTTGAAAACGACCACTTTGGTGTATTCACCATTCTCGTACACTATGCTTTGTGCGGTTATTAAAAAGTCATTTGTAAAATCGATTGCAGGATTGAAGTTCGCGTCATTTTGCACAAGCGCTGGCTGGCTGCCGGGTGCAGCATTAAAGGCATCGTTGCCGCTGCCGCTTTGATCGCCCCAAGCCGAAACCTTTGTGGTACCCGTCACGCCCCTATCTGCCTGTAACCATAGCAAGGGGGTGGGTGCAGACGTTGGTGCTCCTATATTTCTTGCTTGCGCAAAGTTGATGGCATTTAAGCCTAAGCAACC
The DNA here is from genome assembly GCA_043769275.1 of Cellvibrionales bacterium. Taxonomy (GTDB): domain Bacteria; phylum Pseudomonadota; class Gammaproteobacteria; order Pseudomonadales; family UBA7239; genus JAYVJM01. The sequence continues at coordinate 21,961 of JAYVJM010000057.1, forward strand.
AAACAGCCCAAGCATGCACAAATGGCGATAACGCACAACACATACCCCAACAGCAAAATGGAGAAACAGCGGTTATCTATAGGTATAGTCAGCATAAGGGGGTACGTCAATACGAGGCACGGTGCTATTGATGCGTTTATCCTAGAAAAAGCAGTTGCCGCCGCGCTCATGCTTCGATACGTGGCGAAAAGCCGCACTGCTCAGCACGAACGGAAGATCACCAATCGGGCGAACAGTTTTAATTGATATGCTGTTTTATGACGCGGTGTATTAAGTCGGCTTAATCCGTTATTGATCACTATAGTTAATCACATAAATAAGTAAACGAAACAATCATTCTCCAACCACGTGTTAAATACGGCTGCATTGCAGGTTCCCTCAAACAGCCACGGAGCAATCAGCCGACTATGACGGTAAGCACCCATCAAGCTGGTGCGTTTACGTTTGTTACCATCAACATAGCCGAACACCCGCTTGCCGGGCATCGCCCATGCGTATTGCCTTTCAGT
>JAYVJM010000058.1:0-24009 GCA_043769275.1 Cellvibrionales bacterium
ACCAAAAGTGCTCAACAAATAGTCGGTGTATAAATCAAGGTCGGCTTTTTTCATTCGGCAAGCTTATCAGGGGAGGGTTGCGTAACATCAGTTAAGAAAGCGAAATTTTGCGCGCCGCGCGCTAACGCCCGCCCAACAGTCGCTGTGGTATGGTTGCCGCATTGTAGTGCATCAAACTCCCCGTTTATGAGAACGCTTTTTCTATGAGTCGCCGTTTAAGTAACCAACAGCAACGCCGCATTGCGGCGCATCAAGAACGCCAACTCAAAACAGCCATCGACGAAACGTCCCTAAGTGACGAACAAAGCGGCTTGGTGATTGCGCACTATGGTCGCCAACTCGATGTGGAGGTGTTGCACGGCGAACAAACCGGCCAGATTGTTCGCTGTTTTATGCGTGCCAACATTGCGCCCTTAGTGACGGGAGACACCGTGGCTTTTACGACGCAAAACAACGGCAAAGTCGATGGCACACAGGTGCGACCCAAAGGCATCGTCAGCGCCGGTGGCGCGCGCCGCAATTTGCTCACCCGACCCGATGATCGCGGTGTGCAGCGTCCTATTGCCGCCAATATTGACGAAATTTTAGTGGTGGTTGCACCAAAGCCCGATCCGCACCCGTTTTTTATTGATCGTTATTTAGTGGCAGCGGATATGTGCGGCATTCAGCCAGTGATTATCTGTAACAAAATAGACTTGCTAAACGACGATAACCGCGAACAGATAAACGCGCTGTTGAACATTTATCGGCATATTGGCTATACGGTTTTGTGTTTGTCGTCACGCCAAGGCGAGGGCTTACCCGCCGTGCAAAAACACTTATGCGGAAAAACTTGCGTGGTGGTTGGGCAGTCTGGCGTAGGGAAATCGTCGTTGATTAAAGCCCTGCTGCCGGGCGTGGAAATCGCCACCGGTGAATTATCGCAAGCGACGGATAAAGGCAAACACACCACCACTACGGCGCGGCTTTACCAATTGCCGGCTTATGAACAACAAGCGGGGGGTATTTTGATTGACTCCCCCGGCATTCGTGAATTTAGCTTGCCGCATGTGCCAGCCCAAGAGCTGTTATCGCACTTTATTGATTTGCGCGAACATGCCGCCGGCTGCAAGTTCCGCGACTGTCGGCACGACCGCGAGCCTCACTGCGCGTTGCTGGCCGCTGAAGAAAAAGGGCTGGTTTTGGTCGAGCGCATGGCCAGTTATCGCCATATTTTAGCGAGTTTGGTTTAGCTCGTAATAAAACGGCCTACAAACTGGAGCTGTTCGCCCTGAGCTTGTCGAACCATGAACGCCCTTCGATGGGCTCCGGGCGAACGGTAAATCAAGGCAGTTATTTTTGACCAAGTTCTTGGCTTGGTTTTTGTTCAATATCGCCAACCTGTCCAAGAGGCAAAAACACAAAAAAAGCACCCGAAGGTGCTCTTTTCATTTCGCTATTTGTTTCAGCGCACGATGCACCCAGGCCGACCCGCATCTGCACAGGCTTTCAAACGGTCGGTTGCTTTGCGCCAGAACTGGCGGGCGTGTAAAGGCTCACCAGGGGGTAAATCACAGGCATCGCCCTTGCCGTCATGGTCTGCGTCTGCTGTTTGATCGGGGTTGTACACCAAGGGGCAATTATCAACCGCATTGGTTATACCGTCGCCGTCTTTATCATCGACATTAGACAGTGCCTCACAGGCATCACCTTTTCCATCATGGTTCGCATCAAGTTGATCGGCATTACTTTTATCGGGGCAGTTATCGCAGAGGTTGCCCATATGATCGCCATCGCTATCAGTCTGATCTGCATTATTCATCAGCGGGCAGTTATCACTGGCATCCAACGTACCGTCGCCGTCATCATCCGTATCAGCATTGTTGCCAATGCCATCGTGGTCGGTATCCACTGATTCACTAGGGTCGAGTGGGAAGGCATCATTTGCATCGGGCACGCCGTCACCATCATCATCCGTGTCGGCATTATTGCCAGTGCCGTCATGATCCGTGTCTACCCACTCGGCAGGATTATTGGGGAAAGCGTCCGCGTTGTCGCCAACACCGTCGCCATCCGTATCTACCCACTCCGCAGGGTTGTTAGGAAAGGCATCGTTGTCGTCGGCATAACCGTCACCGTCTGTGTCTTTGCTGATCTGGTAGCGCGCCACTGCCACAGTAGCAGCCTCACTTTCCGTACCAAAGTCAAGTCCGCTGGTGCCTGCCACCACCACTTTACCATTGACTATCGCGCTCATGGCGTAGGCAAAGTCACTCGCTCCACCACCAAAGTCAGTGATGTACTTTCCGTCACTGCTAAAACTGGTATCCAGCGCGCCGTTTGCGCTGTAACGCAGCAAGGCGAAGTTTTCGTTATCGCCAGCAGCCGTAAAGCCTGCCAGTAACAACTTACCATCGCGCTGTTGTGTAAGACCGTAAGCCGCATCGTAGCCACTGCCGACAGAGCCGATAACCGCACCCGCTGTGCCAAAACCGCTGTCTGCCACGCCAAGATTACTGACCCGCGCCAGCAAAAACTCGCTATTGTCACACGTTGTCACACCGGCTTTCAGTTGCGTAACGCAGCTTGCGCCGGCGGCGGCTATTTGGCCGTCTGCCTGCTGGAGTACCGCACTAAAGCGTGCAGTGCCGGTTTCTGTTCCGCTATGCGTCGTAAAAATGGCTTGGCCCGCATCGCCAAAAGTCACATCGGCTGCACCGGTATTGGTGTAACGAACCAATAACGCGCCACTGTTTTCGCACGCGCTGTCATCGCATTTTGTGCCAACCGCCACAAATTTGCCGTCGTTTTGTAAGGCCAGCGCAAAAAACTGTCCGCCGATTGAGGGGATAGAAACACCGCCACCACTGAAGCTGGTGTCTTTTTTGCCGTCGCTGTTCAGGCGCACCAACAGCGGCTTGGCATCGTTACAGAGGGTTGCGTCAACCGCGCCGCAGACAGAACCGGCCGCTAACAGCTTGCCATCCGATTGCACGATAACGGCATTGAGCTGTTCGACCGCCATACCTTTGTCGATCACCACGTTGCCTGCCACGCCGAAAGTGGTATCGAGCGAGCCGTCGACATTTAAACGCACCAATACGGCGTTGTAATCCGTACAGAGGCCGGCTGCAGCAACCGCGCACGTCTTGCCTACGGCCACCAATTTGCCGTCACTCTGCGCCGTCAAGCCCAAAGCCTGATCGCCCCCGTTACCCATTAATGGCACGGTCACTTTGCCTAAAATACCGAAGCTGGGGTCAATTTTACCGGCTACATCGTAGCGCAACAGAATAAAGCCGCTGCCGTTGTAACCGGCCACCACGGTTTTGCCTTTGTCAGGACCACTGGGCACCAGTACAGCAGCACGAGCATTCGCGCTCGTGCCATAAGCTGTGATTTGTTTGCCGTCGCTGCTAAAGGTGAGATCAAGATAATTTATAGCCGGTTGAGTGCCTTTTACGGTGACGGTAACCGGCGTTGCAGGGTCGCTGTCGAAGCTGCCGTCAATGGCGGTGTAGGAGAAGGTATCGGTAGCCGTTTGGCCGACATCCAGATAAGCAAAAGCGCTGGAAGGATCGTAAGTGATCGACTTGCCGTCGACACTGATGTTAGCTTTTGCACGCGTGGCGGCGGTGTCGATGGTAGAAACGGTCAGCACTGATTGTTCCAAGTCCGTATCGTTGCTCAGAACATCAAGCGGCGTAGGGGCGGCAGTACCGTTCACTGTGTAAGCATCCGCTACCGCTGCCGGCGCATGATTGTAGCTAAGCGAGCCTTTTAACCAAGTGCCTTGATCGGCCGCTGGAGTGCCGCCGCAACTGATGCCGCTATTGTCTTGCACATCGGTCATTGCTTGGTTGGCCTGCCCCGCCATCCAGCATACAGAGCGACTGAGACCCAAGTTACTGCCGTGAGCAATGGAGTCAATATTGTAGGAAATGGCAAATATCAGCGTGGTGGCACCATTGCCGCGAATAATAGCAGGCTGTGCATTTTGCTGCCTCAAATCGGCTTTATAGCCGGCCGCGCCGCGCCATGCATCGCTAGGTAAATTCAGGCTGCCGGATGCCAGCGTGCCTCCTGTGATCTGGGTGCGAACAGCACCCACTGTAATTTCCGCGCCATTAGTGCCCTCTGTAGTGATGTTTAACGCACCCACTCGGCTGATATCAAGTGCCAATTCCCACGGGCCTTCGCCGCCAATATTGACTGTTATTTTGTAGCTTGGACGATAGTACAGTGCTGCCACCGTCCCGATGAACAGCACTTGCTGACCGCGGCTGCGCAGCTCATTGCGATAGCGTGTCGAAAAACCAGTGGCGGTAAACGAGCGGTCTATCTGTGAATTCCATTCATTCTTGCCGTTAGCGGCGTTACCTGAATTTTGATTGTTATCGTAGAACTTGATAGAGGGGCATCCCGCAAGACAATCGGGTTCAGGGCTCAAAACGTCCCCCCATGTGCCAGCGCTTAAATCCTCCGAGTCCATAGAAAGAATTACCGGCACATCGGTCGGGCGAGCCGCCGCCAGCAATGGCCTGTGTATATCGGGAACCAACAGTGCCAGCCCAACAAGCAAAACGTGCAATAGGCGGGTTCGGTAAAGAGCAGAAAATTGACGCGCAACGGTGCCGTTTTGTTTGTATATGGCCATTTCCCTGTTCCTTAAAAATTATTAGGATTATTGTTTTTACGAAAGCTTGGCGATGCTACCAGAAGAGCCTGCCCTGTACAGCGGCACATGGCGGCGCGTGTAGGTATTTATAGCTATCAATTTATTGATCTTTGTTTTGATTTGTTATAAGTGCGCAAACACACAAGCCTTTGTTTACGATCGCTCGGTCAGTAGGCGTTTTAGCTCGTGCTTTTCTAGCTCAGTGATAGGCTCATGTCGTGATTTTTCTATCAATACCTGCAAGGGGTTTTCGCGCTCAAGCTGTATCAATAGCCGTTGCAAAATCGCCTGTAACTGTTGCGCGGCCTGCTGCTCACCTGTCAACAGCTTTTCTCTGTCGGCCAACGCGTACAAACAGGCGCCGCTGCCGTCATCGCCAAAACGCCCGTGCCATAAGCCCAGTAGACGGCTGGTGCTGGCGTGCGGGTGCTCTTGTATCAGTGCCGCCAGACGAAGCAACCACAGCCCCTCACCGGCTAACACGCCAACAGACAAGCGCGGCGACAGAGCCGTCACCTGCTCATGCAGTGGCGGATAACACAGCAGTATGTGTATTGCCGCCTGCGCCAAGCTCAATTCTATGCGCGATTTTTTACCGGCCATTGCTGGCACTTCAGGCGCGCGCGCGCTTGTGCGCAGCCCCGACGGCTCTATTTCTACAAGATGCTCCGATTTTGAAACACGCTTAGAAGCCGGACGCACGTCTGCCGCTTCTGCTGCTTGCTCCAGCGAATATCGATCATTTTGCGTGCGCAGTGATAAATCAATAAACATCTGTTGACGAAAAGGGCCCGCTGGCAAACGCGCCAATTGCGGTAAGGCACGGCTAACCAGTGCCGCACGGCCTTCAGCGGAATCCAGCAGCAAACCCTGCCCTAGCTGTTCAAACAAATATTGCGAGAGCGGCTGCGCTTTTTCCACGAGTGCCGTAAACGCATCGAGGCCGCGCCGACGCACGTAACTGTCGGGGTCTTCCCCCTCGGCCAAAAACAAAAACTTGACCGAGCGCTGCTCGCTTAAAGCGGGCAGCGAGACATCCAGCGCACGGGTGGCGGCGCGACGACCGGCTGCATCGCCATCAAAACAAAACACCACTTCGCTGTAATAACGAAAGGCTTTATCAAGATGCACTGTACCCGCCGCTGTGCCCAAGGTGGCCACCGCGCCCGCCAAGCCGAACTGCGCCAACGCCACGACGTCCATATACCCCTCAACCACCAGCAAGCGTTTTAGCTCGCCCTTGTTGCGATTGGCTTCATATAGGCCATACAACTCGCGTCCCTTGGAGAACAAGGCGGTTTCCGGTGAGTTCAGGTATTTGGGTTTTTCGTCGCCCAACACGCGCCCACCGAAAGCGATCACGCGCCCGCGCACATCGCGGATAGGAAACATAATGCGGTCGCGGAAGCGGTCGTAACGGCGACCGCTATCTTCGCGTTCGACCAACATACCAGCTTCGATAAGCTGCGGCTCCAGCCAGCCACTGGCCAGCAAATGCTGCAAGAGCGCGTCCCAACCGGCGGGCGCGTAACCGATTCCGAAAGTAGCAATCACGGCTTCACTCAAGCCGCGCTGCTTTAAATAGGCGCGTGCGAGCTCGGCTTTCGGATTTTCTTGTAGTTGTTTGCAGTAGAAAAAAGCCGCTTGCTCCAACAGCGCGTACATGTCTTGCTGGGTGCGGATAACTTGCTGCGCTTGCGCGTCGACGGGCGCACGCGGCACATCGACGCCCGCCATTTGCGCCAGACTTTCTACCGCCGCCGGAAAGGCCAGGTTTTCATAGGCCATCAAAAAACCAAGCGCATTGCCGCTTACGCCACAACCAAAACAGTGGTACATCTGTTTCTCAGGGCTGACGCTAAACGACGGCGTTTTTTCTTCATGAAACGGGCAGCAGGCCGTGTAGTTGCGGCCTGATTTTTTCAGGCGCACACGGCGGTCGATCACCTCAACGATATCGAGGCGCTGTATAAGATCATCAATGAAGGGTTGTGGAATCAATCCCGCCATGCAGGCGTGCTCACGCTATAGATGACTTTATTCAAGCATAAAAACCCACGAACCTTGGCGATTCGTGGGTTTTCAGTTTTCTTTTTTAGCTTCAGCACAACAAATGCTGAAGCTAAAACAAAATCTATTAGTACATGCGTTGTTGGCGACGATTTTCGCGGGAGAGCTTCTTCAAGCTACGCTTAACAGCCGCAGCGGCTTTACGTTTGCGCACAGAAGTTGGCTTCTCATAAAACTCACGGCGGCGAACTTCAGCCAGCACGCCTGCTTTTTCGCATGAGCGTTTGAAGCGGCGCAGTGCCATATCAAAAGGTTCGTTTTCTTTGATGCGTACGGAAGGCATATTTTTTCCAAAAACAGAATTAAAGCCAAGCCTTGGCCGGCGGGGGCGTAAATTCTAGCGACTCAAGCCAACAATTGCAAAACAAAATAGCGGTAATCGCCCCTTGCTTATGCGGATGCGGCTCTTGGATGCAGAATCACGAACTACACTATCTTTAGACAGGTTAGGACGGGTGCTAGGCGTGTGTCTAAAAAGTGCTGGCCGGCCTTCCCCGAGAGGGGGGGCGTTATCCTGTAGCTATCAACAGATAGCCGTTAATTCACTTGAGGAGCGTAGTTATGTTTAGTATACGCACAGCGTTTGTTATAGGAGCCTGCTTAAGCGCCACCGTCACGCAAGCTTCTTCATTTAAACTCTCAAGCCCCCGATATCAGAAAAGGGGCAGGGTTCTCCACTGAGCAAATATCCGGCAGTTTTGGCTGTTCAGGCCAAAATATGTCGCCCGCCCTCAAGTGGAACAATCCACCGGCAGGCACAAACAGTTTCGCGCTGACCCTATTTGACAGTAGTGCCAAAACACAGGGCGGCTGGACACACTGGATCGCGATTAACATCCCTGCCGCAACCCGTGCGCTAGCCAAAGGTGCTGGCACTGCAAACACAGGGGTGCTGACCAGTGGTTTGCTCAGTACAGCATCTGTTGGCGGAGTGACTATGGATTCCGATGTATCCATGTCTGGAGGCGCAGATCAATCAGGCAGCACTCCCTTGAATACCGCGCCATCTATGGCGACGGCGAGCCAGACAATGACTCAGTTTTCGCCAAACGGTGAGATGCAAACTTTGACGTTGACCGCCGCCGATGGAAATGGCACCGCAAACCAGCAATACGACGCAACGGCGAGTGCATCAACCCTACCCGCAGACACTTCACAGACGGGGGATGCCACAACCCTTCCGGCAGGTGCTTCACCGACAAGTGGTGCCACAACCCTGCTGACAGCAGCACAAAGCCAAGCCCCCCTGCCTGCGGGCACAACCCAACTGCGTTCGGATTCTGGCATGGTAGGGTACAGTGGGGCATGTTTGCCCAAAGGAAAATCGCACGTGTATACGTTCACTTTATACGCGCTTGACGTGGAAAAAATCAATATTTCCCCGCTTGCGACACCTGCAGCCGTTAATGCTGTGGTACGTAAACACAACCTTGGAAAAGCCACCCTTACTGTCAAAAGTGCATTCTAAGATCAGTGTATTGCGTGTTGTGGTGGTGTATGGCGCGCGGATTAAACAAAGCGTGCGCCATGCTCATCGCTACGATTTACAAGCGCTTGCTGCTGTTTTTCTGTTTTGCTAATTCAAATAACGCGGCCATGCCGCCTTGCGCGGGTGCTGATGCTGGCTGATTGCCCATGTATTTTTGTTCGGTTTTTCTGTCAACGCGCGACGGCTTTCCCTCTGTATTCGGGGCGGGAATTTCATCATCCAGACGCATGCTTAAAGCGATACGTTTACGTTGTGTATCCACTTCGAGCACTTTAACCCTTACCACGTCGCCCGTTTTTACTACTTCGCGTGGGTCTTTGATAAAACGCCCCGCCAGTGCGGAAATGTGTACCAAACCATCCTGATGTACGCCGATATCCACAAAAGCACCAAAGTTGGCCACGTTGGTTATCACGCCTTCCAAAACCATGCCGGGGGTAAGGTCGCTGACTTTTTCCACGCCTTCTTTGAAGCTGGCCGTTTTGAACTCAGGGCGTGGGTCACGACCGGGTTTGTCCAGCTCTTTAATGATGTCGATCACGGTGGGCAGGCCAACACCGTCACTCACAAAATCACGGGCGTTTAATGTGCGCAAAAAGGCAGAGTCGCCGATTAAGCTCTCTAGTCGACGACCCATTTTTTCCGCGATATTTTGCACAACGGCATAAGATTCCGGATGCACGGCCGATTTATCCAGCGGGTTATCGCCACCCGTTACGCGCAAAAAGCCTGCGGCCTGCTCAAAGGTTTTGTCGCCCAAACGGGGTACTTTTTTTAAGGCTTCTCGATTTTTGAAAGCCCCGTTTTTGTCGCGGAATTCAACGATGTTGTTCGCAATCGTCGCGCTTAAACCCGACACGCGCTTGAGCAATGCCGCCGACGCTGTGTTCACGTCTACGCCGACCGCATTGACGCAATCCTCCACCACCGTATCCAATGAACGTGCCATCTGGCTTTGATTAACGTCGTGTTGATACTGACCAACGCCGATGGCTTTCGGATTAATTTTAACCAGCTCCGCCAGCGGGTCTTGCAAACGCCTGGCGATGGATACCGCGCCGCGTATGGTTACATCCAGGTCGGGAAATTCTTTTGCCGCCAGCTCCGAGGCCGAATAAACCGACGCACCCGCTTCGCTGACGACAAGGTGACGGGCGTGGATGTCGCTGTGTTTTTTCAGCAAGCCGGCCACCAGCCGTTCCGTTTCGCGTGAAGCGGTGCCGTTCCCGATACTAATAAGCTCTACGCCATATTGTTTACACAACGCCGCGAGCACTTTTTCTGCGTCGTCCATTTTGTTGTGCGGCTGATGCGGAAAAATCGCTCCGTGCTGCACCACTTTGCCGGTTGCATCCACCAACGCCACTTTCACGCCGGTACGTAAGCCTGGGTCTAGTCCTAAAGTAACTTTTTGCCCCGCTGGTGCGGCCAGCAGTAAATCTTTTAAATTACTGGCAAATACGCGAATGGCCTCCTCTTCGGCGCGTTCGCGCAATTGCCCAAGCAGATCGGTTTCCAAATGCGTAAGCAGCTTGATACGCCACGTCCAGCGCACCACCTCTGCCAGCCAAGTGTCGGCTGGGCGGTTTTCATTGCGAATGCCAAAGCGCGCGGCAATCGCGCGTTCGCACGGGTGATCGTTTTGCGTCAGATCATCTGGCAATGTCAGGACGGCACTCAAAAAACCGTCTTTGCGTCCGCGAAAAATGGCCAATGCGCGGTGCGAAGGTATGACGGCGACTTTTTCGGAAAAATCAAAATAATCGCGGAATTTTTCGCCTTCCACTTGTTTGCCATCCACAATTTGCGACTTGAACAGCCCGTGTGTGATGAGGTAAGCACGCAAGTCACCCAGCAGTTTTGCGTCTTCGCTGAAATTTTCCATCAGAATTTGTTTGGCACCGTCGAGTGCATCTTGTGCGCTATTGATGGCGTGCTCAGCGTTCAGATATTTTTCTGCCTCAAGCTGCGGCACCAACAGTGGATTTTCGAGCAGCGCATGCGCCAGCGGCTCGAGCCCCGCCTCGCGGGCGATTTGCGCTTTACTACGACGTTTGGGTTTGTAGGGCAGATAAAGGTCTTCAAGGCGGCCTTTGGTGTCTGCCGCCAGAATATCTCGCTTCAGCTCTGGCGTGAGTTTGCCCTGCTCTGCAATGCTGCTCAACACGGTTTTGCGGCGATCTTCCAGCTCGCGCAAGTACAACAGGCGCGCCTCCAGCGTGCGTAGCTGGGTGTCATCTAAACCACCAGTGGCTTCTTTGCGATAGCGTGAAATGAACGGCACGCTTGCGCCTTCGTCCAGAAGTGCTACGGCGGCGGCCACCTGCTCTACTTGCACAGATAATTCCGTGGCAATGTGCTGTTGTATCGATTTCATGTGCTCTCCGTATGGGGCTGTGCTTTTGAACACGTTAATTATGCGCGACTGTCGTCTCGATGGGCAGGTTTGACACCCCAGCTTCAAATTTGGCTAGCAATTGACTTCGCGCAAGCTGCGCAGTAGCGTGCTGCCGCAGAAACTGTTACAGGTTATAAGCCTATGAGCGACAAGAAAAAACTTTCTGATCAAGATATGGCGCGCGTGGCGGAATATTTACAAGCACCGATACACCGTGTTTCGCGTGCGCCATTTAAACCACTTTGGCTGATGCTAGCGCTGATTTTGGTGGTGACGGCTTTTAGCGTGCTTAGTGTGTTGTACGCCGCTGCACACAGCGCGCATGGCTGATCTGCGCAGAGCAGAGCAATCTTTTCGCAATATTGATCGCCCCCTATCACACCGCTTTTGTTTTTTTAAGCCTTGATTGCGCTGGCCGCCCTCCATTAACAACAATTAACCGAGACTAAACAATGCCGAAAATCGTATTCCTGCCCCACGCAACATTGTGCCCTGAGGGTGCGGTGATTGACGCCAGCGTAGGAGAGAGCGTGTGTATGGCGGCTTTACGCAACGGCATTAAGATTGAACATGCCTGCGAAATGTCCTGCGCGTGCACCACCTGCCACGTTATCGTACGCGAGGGGGAAAACTCACTCGAGCCACCGGACGAATTGGAAGATGACATGCTCGACAAAGCGTGGGGGTTGGAGCCTGCGTCACGGCTAAGTTGCCAAACACTCATGGCCGATGAGGACATTGTGGTGGAAATCCCCCGTTACACGATCAATCTCACCTCAGAGCGTCATTAGCGTTAAAGCAGGCATTGGAGAGGCGATATGAAGTGGACTGACGTACAAGAAATAGCCCTTGCACTGAGCGACAGCAAGCCAGATGTTGATGCTCGTTTTGTCAATTTTGTCGATCTTCGTGATTGGGTGTTGGCTCTGCAGGAGTTTGATGACACTCAAAATCATTGCGGGGAAAAAGTGTTAGAGGCCATCCAAATGGCTTGGATAGACGAGCAGGGCTAATGTCACTGCGTGTAACAGTTAAGGCTTAATTGACAGGGCAAGCCGTAAAAAACCGTTTTGCGACACGGGCATGCACTTGGCGCACACAGTAAAGACGAAGAGTGAGCGCTGGCGATTAAGTTCAGTAGTCAATAAAAAAGGCCAGCAAAGCTGGCCTTTTTGTTTCAGGCGATAGTTTATTCGGGTTTTGCAGCAGCAGCGGGCGCGGCGACGGCAACCGCTTCTACTTCGGCCTTTTCCACTTTAGGGGCGTTGACGCTTACCACCGGCAAATCGTGCGCCTCCCCGTGTGACAGCTCCACCGATTCCACATTGGCGGGTAGCTTCAAGTCAGAAATATGCAGAATGTGACCCAGCTCCAATGTCGACAGGTCAATCTCAATGTATTCCGGCAGGTCGCTTGCTAAACAGCTTACTTCCAGCTGGTTGATGTTGTGGCTGATAACGCCGCCTTGCTGCTTCACGCCAATACAGTTGTCGGCATGGATAAAATGCAAAGGCACCCGCACGTGAATTTTACGGGTGCTGGACACACGCAGAAAATCGACATGCTGAATAGTGGGTTTGGCCGGATGACGCTGCAGATCTTTCAGCAACACTTTGACGGGTTTGTTGTCTACATTCAGGGTGATAATGCTGCTGTAAAAGGCTTCTGATTCCAGCAGTTTCGCCAAGTCTTTATGGATCAGCGTTAGCATTTCAGGGGCTTTTTCATCGCCGTACAAAATGCCCGGGAGAAGGCCGTTCAGGCGACGCAGGCGGCGGCTCGCACCTTTCCCTGTATCAACCCGTTTTTGAGCTTGCAGTTTAAATTCTGACATCGTGTTTTCCTCTGCTGTAAAAACAGCGTAGTGCTCATAAAGCCGCCTGCTTGCGACCAGCGGGCGGTGCGAACATCAGGCCATTTAGCGGAACATGGCGCTAATGGATTCTTCATTGCTGACACGGCGCATCGCTTCGGCCAACATATTTGCCATTGTTAATTGGCGAATTTTGCTATAGTTTTTGCTGGCTTCATTCAGCGGGATGGTGTCGGTAATCACCAGCTCGTCGATCATCGAAGCATTCAGATTGTTGAGTGCGTTGCCAGACAAAACCGCGTGCGTGCAGTAGGCAATCACTTTGCCTGCGCCTTGCGCTTTCAGCGCATCAGCGGCTTTGCAGAGCGTGCCTGCCGTGTCGACAATATCATCTACCAACACACAGCTTCGCCCTTGCACTTCGCCAATGATGTTCATCACTTCGCTCACATTGGGCTGCAAGCGGCGTTTGTCGATGATGGCTAAGTCGGTGTTCAATTCTTTGGCGATGGCGCGCGCGCGCACTACGCCGCCGATGTCGGGTGAGACCACCAGCAGGTTTTCGTAATTTTGAGCGCGAATATCATCGAGCAATACGGGCGATCCGTACACGTTGTCGACTGGCACATCAAAAAAACCTTGAATCTGTTCGGCGTGGAGATCGACCGTTAGCACGCGGTCGATACCGGCACTGACCATCATGTCGGCGCAGATTTTGGCGCTGATGGGCACGCGAGCGGAACGCACGCGGCGATCTTGGCGCGCATAACCAAAATATGGCACGACCGCGGTGATGCGCGCAGCAGAGGCGCGGCGCAAAGCATCGGCTAGAAACAGCAATTCCATAAGATTGTAATTGGGCGGTGCGCAGGTGGGCTGCACGATAAAGACATCGCCGCCGCGCACGTTTTCATTAATTTCGATGTTGATTTCGCCGTCGGAAAAGGTTTTAACCGTGGCATCGCCCAGCCGTATCCCCAGTCGCTCAACAATACTTTGCGCTAAAACGCGGTTGGCATTGCCAGTAAAGACCATAAAGTCGGACATTGGATACCCAAAAAGCCGGTGATATAACGTAAATGGCAGGGGTAGATGGATTCGAACCACCGCATGGCAGGATCAAAACCTGCTGCCTTACCGCTTGGCGATACCCCTATAATTTATGTTCCCGCAAACGCCTGTGTACAGGCGACACGTTCAGGCCTTGCGCCACAAAACCGGCGAAATCTGGCGGTTTTGCCGCCAATACCTGGTGTGCCTGTTCGCACGTTTCAAACGCGGCAAAAACGCTGGCGCCGCTGCCTGTCATTCGGCTCGTTCCATGTTGGCCAAGCCAAGTGAGCGCATTTTTTATGGCCGGATAACGCGCTTCTGCTACGGGTTGAAAGTCATTATGGTCGCTGTTGCTGGCGCTAATTTGACCCCCCCCCTGCAAGAAGGCGGCTATTGTGATGATTGGCGTGTTGCGTGTCAATTCCGGCATGGCATAGAGTGCTGCGGTGTCGGCGTGGCAGGCGGGGGTTAAGACCACAAACCAGCGTTGCGGTAGCTCAATGGGCTGCAAAATCTCACCCACACCCTCTGCCCAACTGCTGCACCCGCGCACAAATACTGGCACGTCTGCGCCCAGTGCGAGACCAAGCTGCGCCAGTGTGTCGATAGACAAGCCAAGCCCCCACAGCACATTGAGTGCCAGTAAGGTGGTGGCGGCATCTGAGCTGCCGCCACCGAGGCCGCCACCCAGTGGCAGCCGTTTGCTAAGGCGAATGTCTGCGCCCTGCGTGCTGCCGCTGGTTTTTTGCAGGCGTTGTGCTGCCTGCACAATCAGATTTTTCTCAGGCGCTGTATCGGCCATGTCGCCTTGCAGCCGAATACATCCGTCGTCACGCAGTGCAAAATGCAGTTCGTCTCCGTAGTCCAATAACTGAAAAACGGTTTGCAGCAGGTGGTAGCCGTCTGCGCGGCGACCGACGATATGCAGAAATAAATTGAGTTTGGCGGGGGCGGGCAGGGTGATGCTCATGTCGGCTTATTCCAAGCCATTCCAGTGCTTGATGAGCAGGATAATACGCATATTGCCGTGTTTGGCTTCTATGCGCCCAGGCAGCAGTAACACGCCGCGTTCTTTGTTTTCAAAGTGCTGATAAGCACTGAACTGGATAGACCAGCCGTTTTGTTGCAGTTGCGTTAGATTGCCATTCGGTAGGTAGGCGGCTTGCGTCACCGTGAGGTTTGGGGCGGGCAGGCCGCGTAGCCAATACCGCAGCTCTACGGTTGGCAGTGGCCAGCCGATTAGCTTTTCCGATAGGGCTGCGGCGGTGGTGGCGTGTTCTTTCTGTTCGCCCCGCTCAAAAACGACATCGCCAGGTTCGCCGTAAATTCGGCTGGCGTGTAGACCGGCAGGGCCTGATAGATGAATGTCAAAACGCTCACCGGTTTGCTGCCACTGCAAGCGGGCGCTTTGTGAATCGTGGTTTGTGCGCACGGCCAACTTGCCGTCGATATCCCAATTTTTCAGCGCATGCAGGCGCTTTTGCATCAGGGGATTCGCTTGGCCGCGCTGCTGTGCCGCCGGCGGTGATAGCGAGCAGCCGCCTATCCCTAGCACGACCAACAACAGCAGGGCACTTTGGATGAAAGCTAGAAGTCCTGTTTGAGGGTTTCCTGTTTTTCCGGCTGTGTACACTCAGGATGCCTGCAGGCGCTTTTGGGTGGCGCGGATGATATCGCTGTCTGGCTTTTGTTTCAGTCCTTGCGCCCAAATTTTTTCAGCGGCTTTTTGGTGGCCGCCGCGCCACAGGGCTTCACCCAAATGTGCGGCGACTTCATCGTTGGGTAACAGTTGGTAGGCACGCTGCAAACGCAAAACCGCCTCTTCATATTGGCCTAAGCGGAAGAGCAGCCAGCCCATACTGTCCATGATGGCGGGGTCTTCCGGACGCTGCGCGAGCGCACGACGGATTAACTGTTCTGCTTCGCCCAGCATTTTTTTGTCGTTATTGAGTAGCAGATAACCCAGTGCATTCAAGGCATCGACGTTGTTAGGTTGTGCTGCCAACACGCGCCGCAAGTCGGCTTCGGCCGCTTGTGTTTTGCCTGTTTGTTCTAAAAGTAAGGAGCGGGCATAGTACAGTTTCGTGGCCTCTGGGTGTGCGTGTATGCCGTCATTAAGTACGGCTAGGCTGCGTTGAGGATTTCTTTGCTTGATGAGCTGCGTTTCGGCTTCAATCAGATACAACTGTACGGCTTGTTCAGGATACAAGCGGCGCTGTTCCGCCAGCCACCGCTGAATTTCTGTGCTTTGGCCTTCTTTCATCATCAAGTCGACAGCGCGTGCGACGGCCGGCAAATACTCGCCGCTGTTTGGCTCGACGCGGCGGTAGTGCTCCAGTGCTTTTTGTGGTTGCTTTGTTGTTTGCGCAATGTCGCCTAAATAGTAGTGGGCGACATCTTTTGATTTCCCTAAAAATAACAATTGCTCAAACAGGTCTGTTGCCTGCACAAAGTCATTTAAGCGGTAATTGATGAGCGCGCGCGCCAGCAGTAAGTCTGCGTTTAGCGGGTTGTCTTTGGCCAGATAATCAAACTGTTCACGCGCTTTTTGTAAATTATAGGCTGTGAGCAGGCGGGCATACTGTAAGCGCAGATTGGCATTGCTGGGGCTGGCTTCCACTAGGCTCGACATCCGCTTGATGGCTTTTTCTGGGTTGCCGCTTTTATAAAGTACGTCGACTTCCAGCAGGCGCGCTTGTGGATTTTGCTTGTCTTCAGTTTGGGCTTTGGCGATATAGCGCAGGCTCTCGGCATAGTTCTGTTGTTGCTCGAGAAGCAAGGCCGTGCCTAATAACAAATCAATGCTATGCGGGTATTGCTGAAGTAAATCTTGGTAGCTCTTCAGCAGGCTTTGACGTTGCTGCGCATTCGTGGCCGCTGCCGCTATCGGCAGAAACAGGGTTTGCGCCTTCATGGAGAGCAGTTTTTTGGAGGAGTCAAATGCTAAATCTGTACGCTGAGTTAGCAGTTGATAACGCGCCAAAATGAAGCGTGGTTCGGGGTTATTTGGTGCCAGTGTCGTCCATAGCGTGGCGGCATTCAGTGCTGCTTCTGGTGCGTGCAGATAATCCGCTAATAGGGTGGCGCGGCTCACTACGCCAAGATCGCGTGTTTTATGCGCCTGTTGCAAATAGCTGACGAGGGCTAGGTTCATCTGCCCGCGATCCAATGCCATTTCAGCCAGAAGTAAGGCATACAGCGTGTCGGGCGGAAAGGGACGGGTTACCTGCGCCGCTTTAATTGCCGGTGGCGCGCTGTTTTGCGCAGGCAGTAGGTTGCAGGCCGCCAGCACGCAAAGCAGGCTGAGAGAGAAGGTGTGTTGTAACAGCGTGCGTGCGGAAGGCATATAAAATCCTGATCCATGAAAACAAGCGACTCATGATATAGGGAGATTGGCCGCGTCCCAATAAAGATTAGTGCCTAATGTTAGGAAAAGCGGTGGCTGTGATTCGTTTTTGTCTGAAAATGTCTTGCCGGCCCCTATTTTAAAAAACCGCTGCTGGATGTAAGTCCTTCAATACGCCCGCTGGCGGGCTACTTCAGGGCGAACGGATTTTCACCCCGTTGGTGATTTCCCGTTCGTGCTGAGTGGTGCGGTTTTTTGCGCGTATCACAGTATGAGCAGGGCATTAACGGTTTTTTCTAGGATTGTTCTGCTTGCTGCGCGCGCTCGTTTTGCTTTTTTTCTTCCTCAGGTATTGACGAAAACACGGGATTTTTGGATGGAAATAATCAAAAAAAGACTTGCGCCCTTCCGCTCACCAAGCGTTCGGCTTCGCGGTTTTTGGGCGCACTTTCTGTGCCGCCACCGCCCCAGTCGAAAGTAGTTTGGTCGTAATCCAGCGTGAGTCGCAGGGTGGGGTTGAGATACCAATTCACGCCCATTCCCCAGTTTTTCCCGCTGCGTATTGAGCGGGTGGCCTGCGCAAAGGAATTTGGGGAGTTCAGCGCGCCGTCTACCGTAAAACTGTCTTTGTCAAAGTCGATGCCCCCTACCCGCGCCACCAGCTCCCACGCACCTAGGCCGCCTTGCGTGGCATCAAAATTTTGTCGAGGCTCGATGTTGCCCATCGACTCGGCTTCGCCGGTGATCGCCCACGCTGCGGTCAGGTGCCACGCGGTGTGTGTCAGTTTGCCGGTGTTGCGCGCCGTGCCGTTAACGCGCGTGAGTTCTTGCGTTTCCGCCATGTATTCGCTCATCAAGCCAACGTTGTTGAGTGAATAATAAAGTTGAGGCATTAGGCGGGTGCGCTCGCCGTCGGCAAACACGGTGTTGTTGGTATTGGTATCGTTGCGATAGGAAAAAAAGCGTTCTTGGCCAATCGTGTTGTAGGTAGGCAACTCAGGACTGCCCGCACTCTGGCCGGAGGCCGCCGTGGGATAGGCGGAGCTCCCGCCTGTATTTGTACGAGAGACAAACGCGCCAAACCCCAAGCCTTTCAATGCATGCTTATGATTAATAAAGGGTTTCGCAAACAGCCACACTTGTGGTTCCTTGGCGTTATTGTTGTCGCTGGCATCATTGGCACTGTCCATGCCGCCATTGAGTATGCCCACGCTGTAGTCGAGCGTTTTGCTAAAAACCGTGCCGCTGGCCAAAAGGCCAATATCGCGAGCAGGGAGAAAAGCCGTGGGGAAAGAGGTTTCGGTAAAGCGGTTGTTTGAGGAGTGATTTTGCATGTTTTCCAAGCCGTTAGGCGGAGAAAACTTACCGATGCGCGGACGGAATGCCGGATCGATATTGTCTTCGATAAATGCATCCAGCAAGCGCCCATTAGAGGTGTTGCCGCCGCCAAAATCCGCAGTTATACCAAAGTTGTACTGGTTGTAGACCGTACCCATAATCATCGGCCGTACACGGCGCATAAGGAAGGTGCTGTTTGCCTCGTTGGTGGCGGTGTCGGCCGTCTGCTGCTGTGTGGGCGAATTGCCTAAAAAAGGCGGCTGCCCTTTGATGCCGCTGTTGAAATAACGCCCGTCGGCTTGCACCAAGCCGCCCAGTCGAATAGCAAAATTACCGTCCTCCGATTTCAGGCCAAAATACCGAGCCTTGGCCACGGAGTCGACGGCCGGTTTCGTGCCGCAATGCGAGCCTGTTGTCGGGGAGGCATCGTCGGCGTGTTGGGTGCATAGCCGAGGCGCTGGAGCGGCATCCGAGGGCAAGCGCAAATCAAGCGCGGAGGCTGGCTGCGTCGGCAATGGCGCGACGATTTGCTGTGGCTGTGGCTGTGCCTGCTGGTGGGCGGCTTGCGCTGCCAGTTGTTTTTCCAATTGCTCCACTTTTTCACTTAATGCGCGCAACTGAGCCTCTATGTCCGGCGGCACACGGTGGCGCTTTTCAGCCTGTGCTGCAGAGGGCGATACAGTGACCGCAAGCGCCGCCGTGAAAATTAAAGATATCGGCCAAAAACGATCCATAGACGTACCTCTTTTGCAGAACAAGTCTTCGGTTGGCGTTAAGGGCGCAATTTATAGAAGAGGATTTAAAAACAAACGGTATCGTATTAGACGGTCAAAAAGGCATTTAGTTCCATTTAACATTGTTCATACAACGACAGCGCGTATAGCGCGCCGACGGAAAAGCGGATAATCGCCGTATCTTGTTGTTATGCAAATGTTTTTTGGGTGTTGTGCGTGTGGATTTGGGTTGACAGCCATTAGCACAAAACCTACCATGCAGCCTCTTTTTTACTCCCTTTTTGCAGCCCATTCTCTTCACAGGTACCCCCTATGAATAAACTCATGACGGCAAAACAGATGGTCAGCCAGTTGTCGGATGGTATGACCATCGGTATCGGGGGTTGGGGGCCTAGACGCAAGCCGATGGCGCTGGTGCGCGAGATTTTGCGCTCCTCGCTCAAAGACTTGACCATTGTCGCGTACGGCGGCGCGGATGTGGGCATGTTGTGCGCCGCCGGCAAAGTCAAAAAAGTTGTATTTGCGTTTGTGTCGTTGGATTTTATTCCGCTTGAACCGTATTTCCGGCAGGCGCGCCAAGCTGGCGCAATTGACACGATGGAAATCGACGAAGGCATGTTTTTGCTGGGCTTAAAAGCCGCCGCCATGCGCGTGCCGTTTATTCCCACGCGCTTAGGGTTGGGCACGGACGTACTGAAGGTCAACCCGAGCATCAAGCTGATTCAGTCGCCCTACGCCGATGGCCGTGAGTGGGTGGCCATGCCTGCGCTGCCGCTGGACGCTGCCTTGATTCACGTTGATCGCGCTGACAGTCGTGGCGTGTGCCAAATCAAAGGCCCCGACCATTACATGGACGATTTGTTTGCGCGTGCTTCCGATAAAACGTTTGTGTCTTGCGATGAATTGGTTGAAGCCGATTATTTCGCGCGTCAGGAAGAAGCGCGTTTTGTGTTTTGGGAGCGTTCGGAAACGTCGGGCGTGGTGCATATTCCAGGTGGCGCACACCCGAGTTCTTGCGCGCCGCTGTACGGTTTTGATGCCAAACATTTCAAAGCCTATAACGCGTCTATTAAAGAAGAAGGTGGCTGGCAAGCGTATTTTGATCAGTACATCGCCTGCTCTGAAAATCAGTATCAAGAAAAAATCGGCGGCCTAGCAGCCATCAAAAAACTGCCGTTGCCCGTTTTTTAATTATCAGGAGCCACAACAATGAGCGATTACAATGTATTTGACCTGATTATCTGCGCCGCCAGTGCCGCGTGGGAAAACGACGGCGAAGTATTGGCGACCGGCATCGGCATCGTGCCGCGCTTGGCCGCTTCTTTATGTATGAAAACTACCAATCCAGATTTGATGATGACCGATTCCGAGGCGTGGGTTGTGTCGGAGCCGGTGCCGGTGGGCGCACGCGGTGACTATGTGCCGAAATACGAAGCGTGGATGGGCTTTTCGCGCATTTTCGACAATGTGTGGGGCGGTAAGCGTCACGCCATGGTGGGCCCCACGCAAATCGACCGTTTTGGTCAGGCCAATATTTCCATGATCGGCAGCGACTACCGCAAACCCAAAGCGCAAATGTTGGGCGCGCGCGGTTTTCCGGGCAATTCCATCAATCATGCCAATTCGTTTTTTGTGCCTAATCACAATAAAAAAGTGTTTGTGGAGGGCGAGTGCGACATGGTGGCCTCGGCGGGTTATAACCCTGCGCGCTTGGCCAAAGGTTGGGGAATGGATGAAATAGATATTCGCTGGATTATCACCAACTTGTGTGTTTTGGATTTTCACGGCGCGAACAGGCAGGCGCGTATTCGCTCACTGCACCCTGGGGTTACGGTCGAGCAGGTGCTGGAAAATACCGGCTTTGCGCTGGAGGTGCCGGATCATATCCTCATCACCGGTCTGCCTACGGATGAGCAATTGCTGCTGTTGGCCGCACTTGATCCGCACAATCTGCGTGCGACGGCGTTGGGTTGATGCAATAAGCCCCTCTCCCCAGCCCCTCTTCCGCAGGGAGAGACGGCAGTTAATGTCTTCACCGGC
The DNA here is from genome assembly GCA_043769275.1 of Cellvibrionales bacterium. Classification (GTDB taxonomy): domain Bacteria; phylum Pseudomonadota; class Gammaproteobacteria; order Pseudomonadales; family UBA7239; genus JAYVJM01. The sequence goes on from JAYVJM010000058.1 coordinate 20,939, forward strand.
CGAGGCCACTGTTATGACCACGAAACCGCAAGTTCCCGTCCTTGACGGCTGGTTCACACTTGATGCTGAAAAACCGCATCTTTTGGGAGCGCAATGCAAACAATGCAGCACCTATTATTTCCCAAAACAAACGCTGTTCTGCAAAAATCCGTGCTGTAACAGTGAAGAATTTGACGAAGTGCCGCTGTCGCGCACTGGCAAAATCTGGTCATTCACCAACGCCTGTTACCAGCCGCCCGAGCCGTACATCGCTGCTGATCCTTACGTGCCGTACACCATCATTGCCGTTGAGTTGGCCAAAGAAAAAATGATCGTGTTAGGGCAGGCAGTGGAGGGTGTTGACGTGTCGCAATTAAGAGCCGGCATGGATGTGGAGTTGGTGCTGGAGAAATTATTTGAAGATGCCGATGCCATAAAACTTACTTGGAAATGGAAGCCGCTGGCGGGAGAAAAAATATGAACAGCGACATCGCAATCCTTGGTGTGGGCATGCACCCGTGGGGAAAATGGGGCAAAAATTTTGTGGAATATGGCGTGGTTGCCGCGCGCGCTGCACTGAAAGACGCGGGCGTGAGCTGGCAAGACGTGCAGTTTGTCTCGGGCGCGGCCACCATGCGCTGTGGTTATCCGGGCTACGTGGCGGGCGCGACCTTCGCGCAGGCGCTGGGTTGGCAGGGCGCAGAAGTGAATACCTCGTATGCCGCTTGCGCATCTGGTTCGCAAGCATTGGCCGCAGCGCGTGCCAAAATTTTATCCGGCCAATGTGAGGTGGCATTGGTGATCGGCTCCGACACCACGCCCAAAGGCTTTTTGAAGCCAGCGCCAGGTGAACGACCCGACGACCCAGATTGGGTGCGCTTTCGTTTGGGCATCACCAATCCCAGCTATTTCGCGCTTTATGCACGTCGGCGTATGGAGATTTATGGCGACACACTGGCCGACTTTGCCGCAGTGAAAGTCAAAAACGCCGCACACGGTTTTAGCAATCCTTATGCGCGTTATAAAAAGAAATTCAGCGCGGAAGATGTGGCGGCATCGGCAATGGTGGCCGATCCTCTGCGTTTGATGGACGTGTGCGCGACCTCCGACGGCGCGGCAGCGTTGATTGTGTGCTCGCTCGCTTACGCCAAAAAAATGGGCAGAACGGATGCAGTCAAAATCGCTGCCATTTCCACCGTTACGCCGACGTTTGCTTCATCCGTGATTGAAATGCCCGACATCGCCACCGATTCAGCCGTGGTCATGGAAGCACACAGCTTCCGCGCCGCGCTGCCGATCAAGGCTTATGAGGAAGCGGGCATCGCGCCGTCGGATGTGTCGCTGGCCGAGGTTTACGATCTGTCGACAGCCTTGGAACTCGACTGGTACGAAGATTTGCAGCTATGCGCACGCGGCGATGCAGCAAAGTTATTGTGCGATGGCGTAACCGCGCTGGGCGGGCGTGTGCCGGTCAACACCTCTGGCGGATTGGCCTGTTTTGGCGAAGCGGTACCCGCGCAAGCTCTGGCGCAAGTGTGCGAACTAACGTGGCAATTGCGCGGGCAGGCGGGCGAGCGGCAAGTGCCGAATGCCAACGTCGGCATTACTGCCAACCAAGGTTTGTTCGGGCACGGTTCGTCGGTGATTGTGAAACGCTGATCTGCGGGAGGGGAGCAGTCCATGCGATGGAAACCAGCCGTTGTGATTCTGCTGCTCATGTTCAACGGTTCCGTATACGCCAATTTGCTTTATCGGAATGACATCGCTTTGCAGGATATTAGGCTCGCCAAGCGCCCTAGCATGAGCTGGACAGTGAACTGTTTTACAGATGGCTTGATTGGAGGCGGGCAGACACAATAACCGCGCTGGCGCAGCAAAGATTCGACGCTGGGCTACAACTTTTCAACAACCCCCTTTGTTGCATTGACCATGTCTTCCTTGCTTTTCCGCGTCACCTGAACTCGACGCTCACTGATTACGTGCGTGCCAGTCTTCGTGTTAAAGAATGGACTGCCACTTGCAAAAGCGGCAATGCCAGTCGTTCCAAAATCTCGAATATCAACGATTCCATGCTGTCGCTCGGTGAACGTGAAGTAATCAGGATAGGATTTAATCAGCGCATCGAGATCATTATCTATGCCAGAGAGCACCGCTGCATAAGCCGATGCAGCGCCCATATATTGCGTAAGACGATTTTTTAAAATCAAGTGAATCTGCGGTAGACCACGCTCGGCACCCTTTAGCTTAGTGGCAAAGGTGTATTTGGCGTAGACTTCAGAAGGCAACTTAACGCCGTAAATCAGTGAAAAAGCGTTTTGGATTGCCCTGCGAGATGAGTCATCAGCCATTACAGGCAATATCACACGGTTAGCTGCTGACAGTGATATTTGCGTGTACATGGAGAAACTTGGATTCGTATCAATAAACACCATGTTGTAATCTTGTTGCACTACATCTAGAAAATCTCGCAACCAGTCAATAACACCCAACCACGCATTCACCCCTGGAATGTCCGCGTTAGCTAATGTGTTCATAGCGATAGCTTGAAACTCTAACAGCGGATCGCCACATACAAGGTCAATATTTGAAGGAACCTGCTGATTGTATTGATTTGGTTTCGTAATAAAACTTGCCGCATCAATTTTTGATGGCGAGAAAGGTGTAGACAAGCGAGCATCAAAATAACCGCCGATACTGCAACGTGGAGTCAAGCCATGCCTCTCAAGTAGTCGCGCAGAGCCATTGTTGGATAGCCCTCCCAGCATCACCTCGGATAGATTGGCTTGCGGGCACACGTCAACGACTAAGACTCGAGCGTCAGGGTGTAACTGCGCATAACAACAAGCAACCTGAAAAGCTAGTGTTGTCTTTCCTGTCCCACCTTTATTGTTCCAAATTGCGTAAGTAGCCATAGCTGTTTCCCCATATTGTACGCCAGCGGCACTGCTGCGTCTTTTTTTGACATAGAAACATCCTCCATGGACTCCACGAAGAAGTAGAGTAGAGAACAGGCTCACACCTGCCCTCCCTCATCAAACCGTGCTTGCGGTTTTCCCGCACACGGCTTTCCGATGTTCTTCATATCAAGGCAT
>JAYVJM010000059.1:0-9114 GCA_043769275.1 Cellvibrionales bacterium
TCGCAGCACCAAAAGTGCTCAACAAATAGTCGGTGTATAAATCAAGGTCGGCTTTTTTCATTCGGCAAGCTTATCAGGGGAGGGTTGCGTAACATCAGTTTGTAAGAAGTTAATAGCAACATCAAAAGGTTTGCGCAATCATCGCGCTTATAAAAAAGCCACCGCAAGGGTGGCTTTTTTATTCCGTTCGCGTTGCTTTAGTGGCCGCTACCGGTTAAGTCTTTTGTCATTTCTTCCAACACTTTTTTGGCATCGCCAAATACCATCATGGTGCGGTCGAGATAAAACAGTTCGTTGTCCAATCCTGCATAACCGGTGGCCATTGAGCGTTTAATCACGATCACGGTACGTGCGCGGTAGGCTTCAATAATCGGCATGCCGTAGATAGGCGAGCTTGGATCATCTTTGGCTGATGGGTTTACCACGTCGTTCGCGCCCACCACCAATACCACGTCGGTAGAAGCAAAATCGCTGTTGATTTCGTCCATCTCCTTAACGTCTTCGTAAGGCACATCGGCTTCCGCCAGCAACACGTTCATGTGGCCAGGCATACGCCCTGCTACGGGGTGAATGGCGTAGCGCACCGTCACGCCTTTTTCTTTGAGTGCGTTGGCCAGTTCTTTGACGGCATTTTGCGCTCGCGCCTGCGCTAAGCCGTAGCCTGGCACGATCACGACGGAATCCGCATTGCCCATCATAAAAGCCGCATCGTCTGGAGAGCCGGTTTTGTAATTGCGCTCTTTTCCATCGCCATCGCCGCCGCCGGTAGCATCTGCGCCGAAGCTGCCGAACAGTACGTTAAACAGCGAGCGGTTCATGGCGCGGCACATCACGTAAGAGAGAATCGCGCCCGAGGAGCCCACCAGCGAGCCGGCAATAATCAGCATGGAGTTATTCAGCGTAAAACCGATGCCCGCTGCTGCCCAGCCTGAAAAGGAGTTCAGCAGAGAGATAACCACCGGCATGTCGCCGCCGCCAATCGGCGCGATCCAAAAGTAGCCCAGCACCAGAGCGATTGCGGTCATGGCATAAAAAGAACTCAGGCTTTCGCTGCTGAAGTAGTCAATGCCAAAGCCGATCATCGCCACAGCCAGTACGATTTGCAGGGGTTTTATCCAGCCGCCTTTTAGCGATTTTGCCCATTTTTTAGCGGCCAATTTGCCGTAAGCGAATACCGATGCGCTAAAGGTGATAGCACCGATAAAACAGCCTAAAAACAACTCAAAACGGTGAACGCCATCGTGATAAACGCCTGTGTGCAAAATGGCGGCGATGGCAATTAATACGGCCGACAAGCCTACCAATGAGTGCATCATCGCCACCGTTTCTGGCATGTGCGTCATCGCTACGGTGCGAGCGCGATACAGGCCAATGCCGGCACCAATGGCCATTGCTGCCACAATAATGATTACGTTGGGGTTATCCGCCACAAAAAACGTGGTGACGACCGCCAGCGCCATGCCAATCATGCCGTAGCGATTGCCCATAATGGCCGTTGTGGGCGACGACAGGCCGCGTAACGTTAAGATAAAAAGAACGGCACCAATCAGGTAGGCCCAGTCTGCGTATTGTGCGAGTGCGTGCATCGTCAGTTCCCCTTACTTCTTCTTTTTCTTGAACATGGCCAACATTCTTTCGGTGACAGCAAAGCCCCCGAAGATGTTGATGCTGGCTAACAAAACCGCCACTGCACCGATGATGCTGGTAGACGTGACTGCGTTGCCTTGGATGGTCACGGCTTGCAGCATTGCGCCGACCATAATGATGCCGGAAAGCGCGTTGGTTACGGCCATCAGCGGCGTGTGCAGCGCAGGCGTTACGCCCCACACCACGTAATAGCCCACAAAAATCGCCAGAACAAAAACGGTAAATACGTTCACAAACGGAACGTTGCTGACGTGCTCGGAAAATTCCGCCACCTGTACGATCACTTCATTCATGAGTTGACTCCTGACTCAGTTAGGCTTTTTGTAGATGACGTGCCCGCCGTCAACGATGATCGTTGGCTTCACCATGTCATCTTCACGGCTGAACTTGAGGTTTTTCGATGCTTTGTCGTACATGGAGTCCAGAAAGTTGACCATGTTGCGTGCGTACAGCGAGGATGTTTCCGCCGCTACCAGCGCAGGAATATTGCCAGCCCCCATGATTTTTACACCGTTGGTGGTCGTCACTGTTTGATCCAGTACCGAGCCTTCGACATTGCCGCCGGTTGACACTGCCATATCGACAATGACAGACCCCGCTTTCATTTTGGCGACTGTTTCGGCCCTCACGAGCACCGGTGCTTTACGGCCAGGAATTTGCGCAGTTGTGATAACGATATCGGCATTGCTGATGGCTTTATTGACCACAACGGCTTGGTCGCGCACGTACTCTGGCGATGGCACCCACGCGTAACCGCCTGTGCCTAGTGCTTTGGTTTTTTCTTCCTCGCTCATCGGCACATCCATCCAGCGCCCGCCCAACGATTCGACTTGTTCGCGAGCAGCAGGGCGCATATCGGAGGCCTCCACCACCGCACCTAAGCGTTTAGCGGTGGCGATGGCTTGCAAGCCTGCCACGCCCACGCCAAGAATCACAACGCGTGCGGGCTTAATGGTGCCGGCTGCGGTCATCAGCATGGGAAACATGCCTTGATATTCGTTGGCTGCCATCAGCACGGCTTTATAGCCGGCCACGTTGGCCTGCGAGGAAAGAATGTCGGAACTCTGCGCCCGCGTGATACGCGGGATCATTTCCATCGCCACGCAGGTTAAACCCTGTGCCGCGTAAATATCCAGATTAGGGTTCGCGTGCGGCGTGAAAGCCGCCAAAACCAGCGCGCCCTTTTTCATCAAAGCGGCCTCTTCTGCGGTAGGGGCAATCACTTTTAGTACGATGTCGGCATCTTTCAATGCTTCGGCGGCAGTGGCGACCATTTGCGCACCCACCGCTGTATAAAGCGCGTCAGGGTTGCTGGCTGCAATGCCGCTGCCGGCCTGCACTGTCACCTGATAGCCAAGCCCGATAAACTTTTTTGCCGTCTCTGGCGTGGCGGCAACACGGGTTTCGCCAGCCGTTATTTCTTTGATGACACCAATTCGCATGGGGTTCTCCGTTTAATATGGCTGCTCGTATTGAATTTATGGGGGGAGCATATAGCCAAAATCGCCCCGCACAGCAGGGCGGCGCAGCATACACAAAAATGGCGCAAGGCTCTATTAAAACCACCCCTTATTGCTGTAAGTGTTTAAGCGGAGCCGCGTGTTGCGTAGTTGTTCCTGTGAATCGGGTACACTTGCGCCCGTTTTTCTTTTGTCGGTAGTGCGCGTGTCTAATCTTCGCCGTATTCGTAACTTTTCTATCATTGCCCATATTGATCACGGTAAGTCGACGCTGGCGGATCGCTTTATTCAGGTCTGTGGCGGTCTTGCCGCACGCGAAATGAGCGCGCAAGTGCTGGATTCCATGGATATTGAGCGCGAGCGCGGCATCACAATCAAAGCGCAAAGCGTGACGTTGGATTACAAGGCGCTGGACGGCGAAACCTATCAGCTCAACTTTATCGACACCCCAGGCCACGTTGATTTCAGTTACGAAGTGTCGCGCTCGCTGGCGGCTTGTGAAGGTGCATTGTTGGTGGTGGATGCAGCGCAAGGTGTGGAAGCGCAGTCTGTGGCCAATTGCTACACAGCCATTGAGCAGGGCTTAGAAGTGCTGCCGATTCTGAACAAAATGGATCTGCCGCAGGTGGAGCCTGAGCGAGTGCAACAAGAAATTGAAGAAATTATCGGCATAGATGCGACTGACGCTTGCCGTTGCAGCGCTAAGTCTGGTCTTGGTATCACCGATGTGTTGGAGCGTTTGGTGAAACAGATTCCGCCACCTGTTGGCGATGTTGATGCTCCCTTACAAGCGCTGATTATCGACTCGTGGTTCGACAATTATCTGGGTGTTGTGTCGCTGGTTCGTGTAAAAAACGGCACGCTGCGCAAAAAAGACAAGATCGCCGCCAAGAGTTTAGGCAAAGCGCATCTGGTTGATTGTGTGGGTATATTCACGCCAAAACGCAAAGAGACCGAATGCCTACGGGCAGGCGAGGTCGGCTTTATCGTCGCGGGCATAAAAGACATACACGGCGCGCCCGTCGGTGACACGCTGGTGCGGGCGGGCGATGTGGATACGCCGGCTTTGCCTGGGTTTAAAAAGGTCAAGCCGCAAGTGTATGCGGGTATTTTTCCGGTTAATGCCGAGGATTACGAAGATTTTCGTGAAGCATTAGCCAAGCTCACGCTCAATGATGCCTCGTTGTTTTATGAGCCGGAAACCTCAGACGCATTAGGCTTTGGGTTCCGTTGCGGTTTTCTTGGCTTATTGCATATGGAAATTGTGCAGGAGCGATTAGAGCGCGAATACGACATGGACTTAATCACCACTGCGCCCACGGTGGTTTACGAGGTAGTGATGAACGACGGCACCGTGGTGCAGGTGGATAACCCTTCGCGCCTGCCGGATCCAGGTACCATTCAAGAAATGCGTGAGCCGATTGTGGCGGCGAATATTCTGGTGCCTCAGGAATATCTCGGTAACGTGATCAACTTGTGTGTTGAGAAGCGCGGCGTACAGAAAGATATGTTGTTCATTGGCAAACAGGTATCGTTACGCTATGAGCTGCCTATGAGCGAAGTGGTAATGGACTTTTTTGATCGCCTAAAGTCCACCAGTCGCGGCTTCGCTTCTCTTGATTATTCATTTATTCGTTTTGAGCCTGCGCGTTTAGCCAAGCTTGATGTGCTGATCAATGGTGACAAAGTAGACGCGCTGGCGGTCATTATTCATCGCGATCATGCACAAAGCCGTGGGCGTATATTGTGCGAAAAACTACAGAGTTTGATTCATCGGCAAATGTACGATGTCGCGATTCAAGCCGCGTTGGGCGGGCAAATTATTGCGCGGACTACGGTAAAGGCGTTGCGCAAAAACGTGATTGCTAAATGTTATGGGGGCGATGTCTCACGCAAGAAAAAATTACTGGAAAAGCAGAAAGCGGGCAAAAAGCGCATGAAGCAAGTTGGTCGTGTTGAAATTCCGCAAGAGGCCTTTCTCGCCGTCTTAAAAGTTGATTAGGAATTGAATATGGAATCACTGTTTACCGTAAATAAGCTGTTGTTGACGGCTATTGTTATCACGCTGATTGTGTGGGTTTTGCAGGAGACTTTAGGTCGTTTGCGCCGCATTGATTGCGTGTGTAAGCAGCCACAAATAGCTGCACGAATGGGTATTGATGCAGGGTTTCCGCTGTGGTTGCGCGTACTGTCTTTTTTGATGCTTGCAAGTTGGCTGGTTTTGGGATGGGCGGTCTATGTCAAGCGCGATGGTGATTTCGCGTTGATTTTAACTGCGCTTGTTTTGTTGTGTGGCGCGGTGAGCTTAGCGGACAGGTTTGTTTTTCAGCGCCGTCGCGCACGCTTGTTGGGTACGGTGGCTGTACAGCAAGCATTGGCTAGCGTGAAAGTAGAAGACAATCGCAATGCGTTGCACGATTGGGCGGAAACCGATTATGTCGCGGCGGAGTATGCCAAGTCATTTTTTCCAGTTTTATTGGTTGTGCTTGTGCTGCGCTCGTTTCTGTTTGAGCCATTCAAAATTCCTTCCGCGTCGATGGTTCCAACGTTGCAAGTGCATGATTTTATTTTGGTGAACAAGTTCGCTTATGGTTTGCGTCTGCCAGTGTTGGGAACAAAGATTTTCCCTGTGCGAGACCCGCAACGGGGCGATGTGATGGTTTTTTTCCCGCCTAATGACTCGCGTTATTTCATTAAGCGTGTGATTGGTTTGCCAGATGACACAATACGTTTGGAAAATAACGTCTTGTTTATTAATGGTGCACGTATGGATCAAACCTTTTTGCGGGTAGATGATCAAGACAAAGAGCAGCCGCCCTTAGATGTAATGGTGGAGAACTTGCAGCCGTTAGAGCACCTGATTCAATACTATGCAGAGCCTACACGCCAAAGCAACTATCAAACTGTAGTGCCCAAAGGCCACTATTTTATGATGGGTGATAATCGCGACAATAGTAGCGATAGTCGCTTTTGGGGCATGGTGCCGGAAGAGAATGTAGTTGGGCAAGCGGTATATGTCTGGATGCATTGGGGGTCGTGGCTTAGCTTGCCATCGTTTGCACGCAATGGTGTAATTGAATAGGGGCGCGGCTTGCTTTTCGCACCAATCTTTAGCGTAATGGAATGGCGGAGATACCAATATGAATAGTACGGCAAGAAATGTCGAGCTCGGTAAGTCACTACAATTGCAGGGAGGGTTTGGCCTGTTTGAGATGCTCTTCGGGCTGGCCTTTATCGGATTCGCATTAACATTAATATTGAAGCTCGGCCCGCATTATGTGGATGACTATGGCGTGAAAGCTGCCTTGCAAGAACTGCATACAGACCTTGCGGGTAAAAGTGCGGCCGAGATCACGAGAGAAGATATCAATAGCAACTTGAGCCAGAACTTTCAGGTGAGCTTAATTCCTGATGAAATACTCAAGTCTGTGGAAACAGTGCGCGAAGGCGGAAAGTTGTTGGTGAGCATTAACTATGAAACTCGCCAGCCATTGATTGCCAATATTGATGTCGTGATGCGTTTTAAACATGAAATGGACTTGGCAGATCCAACCAGCAAAGCGCAGTAAAAAAAGAATGATTTGTGTCTACTGATGTTTCGGATTTACAGGCGCGTTTAGCTTATCGTTTTAACAATAACGCGCTGTTGTTGCAGGCGCTCACTCACCGCAGTTTTGGTGTAGATCACAATGAGCGTCTGGAGTTTCTTGGCGATGCCGTTCTCGATCTGTTGATCGGCGAATGGTTATTTTGCCACTGTCCTGCTTCCGCCGAAGGCGGATTGTCACAAATGCGCGCCTCTCTAGTGTGTGGAGAAAACCTAGCGGCTATTGCCGGGACCTTAGGCCTAGGGGATTATCTACGGTTGGGTGCTGGTGAGCTTGGCTCTGGTGGCCGTGAGCGCAAGTCCAGCTTGGCCAATGCACTTGAGGCACTAATTGCTGCTGTCTATCTTGACGGCGGCCTTGAGGCCAGTCGTAGTGTGGTTAACGGCCTGTTCTTGCAGCAGTTGCGCAAGCGCGTGCTGCTCGCCGATAAAGATGCCAAAACGCGCCTGCAAGAGTTTATGCAGGCAAGGCAATTAGACTTGCCGGTATATCAACTAATAGAGCGTAGCGGGGCTGATCATGCGGCGGTTTTTCGTGTTGAGTGTCGCGTTGCCTGTCTGAATATTCGGACGCAAGCGCAGGCCGGTAGTCGTAAAAAAGCCGAACAGTCTGCGGCTGAACAGGCATTAAAACAGGTAGAGCTGTCCAATTTATGAAGATGCAAGAGGGTAAGCGTTGCGGAACGGTGGCCATTGTGGGTCGTCCCAATGTAGGTAAGTCGACTTTACTCAATCATTTGGTGGGGCAGAAATTATGCATCACCTCGCGTAAGCCGCAAACTACGCGGCACTTAATTACGGGAGTTAAAACAACAGAAAACACGCAAATCATTTTCGTCGATACACCAGGTATTCACTCAGGCGCGAAGAGTGCAATGAATCAGCGCATGAACCGTGCAGCAACATCAATATTGCATGATGTAGATGTGTTGGTATGGGTGGTGGATCGCGCGATCTGGACGGAGGAAGATCAGCGCGTATTGGAACGTTTGCCGCCGTCAGAATTGCCGGTTGTGTTGGCGATCAATAAGGTGGACGAAATGCCCGAGAAGGGCGCGTTACTGCCGCTGATGGCCTCCTATAGGGAAAAGCACCCTTTTGTGGCGATGGTGCCAGTATCCGCGCTGCAAGGCACAGGGCTTGACGTTTTAGAAAGCGTGGTGCGACCGTTGCTGCCAGAAATTGAGTTTATTTATCCTGAGGATCAATTGACCAATAAAGGCGAAAGTTTTTTTGCTGCCGAAATCGTGCGCGAAAAAATTATTCGTCAGTTGGGGGAGGAGCTTCCGTATCAAACCGCAGTCGAGATTGAGCAGTTTCTCGAGGAAGGTAATCTGTTGCGTATTTCCGCTTTGATTTTGGTGGAAAAAGAAGGCCAAAAGAAAATTGTGATTGGCGATGCCGGTGAGCGCCTGAAAAAAATTGGGCAGCAGGCGCGCCTTGATATGGAGGTTATGTTTGATAAAAAAGTGATGCTGAAGCTGTGGGTTAAGGTGCGTCGCGGTTGGGCAGATAGCGAGCGCGCTCTCAATAGTCTTGGTATCGAATAAAGCGGTTTTTATGGCGCTTTCTTTTCTTCTGCACAGCCGGCCTTTGCGTGAAAATTCGGTTGTTCTCTCTTTTTTTTCTGATGGTATCGGGCGCGTTGATGCTGTAATGCGCGTTTCGAAATCGTTTATATCCAAACCTTCAGCATCAAGATCAGCGAAGCAGCGCGCGCAGCGTATGCCGTTGTTGTTTTGTTGTTATGAGGCGCAATGGTCTGGCAGGGCGGAGCTAAAACAGTTGCAGTGTTGCGAATCGGTAGCCGTGCCGCTGATCCTGCATGCACAGGCATTATATTGCGGTTTTTATCTCAATGAGCTGCTCTACCGTTTGTTGCCTAGGCAGGATGTTGACTCGGATTTTTTCTCCCTGTACACGCAAACCTTGCTTCAGTTACAGGCTGCGGAAGCAGAGCCTTTGTTGCGTAGCTTTGAGCTGTCGCTGTTGGCGGCGATGGGTTACGGCTTGTGTTTTTCTGCCGATATTTACGGTGCCGCTTTAATGCCTGCTAAAGAGTACGCCTACTTATTGGAACAGGGTTTAATACCTCTGGATGCCACAGCATCTTCGCCGGCGACAGTGGGATTGGGTGCCGATTTTTTAGCGTTAGATCGGCGTGATTTCTCTGCGCCGACGACAAAAAAGCTGGCAAAACAATTGTTGCGTCGTGTACTGGCGATGTATTTAGGCGGGCGCCCTTTGCGCAGCCGTGAGTTTTTTGCGCCGTATAAACCGGTCATTAAGGACATGGTTGAAAATAACTGATGTTACGCAGCCGCGCTAAATTGCTGAAGTTCTGCATAGGCGGCTCGCGATGCGTTGATGAGTAATTTCCGACAAAGCGCGAAGGGATTG
>JAYVJM010000060.1:0-19244 GCA_043769275.1 Cellvibrionales bacterium
CACCAAACGCTGTAGCTAGATTAGGCGTGTTCATAATTCAGACGATAACGTTGGCAGTTGCCTGATGGTTTGGTGTCCAGAATTGACAGCACATGTCACTTGGGGGTGTGTAATTGCGCCGAGCGTATATTGGTAAGTTAAAGACGGCCAAGCAGTCTGCGTGATTCAGGGCGACACGCTTTGTTGGATTTTCTAAGAGCCTGCCTCTGTCGGTGTGCTAAAATTTGGCGCAGCTTGCTAGGGGGTGGCGACAGGATATGTCTCCGTATCGTATATTTTTCAATGCGGAAGGGTCGAGTGTGGCATGGGCTACGAGAATGAGCTTCTATCGAAGTCGCCTTGGCTGCTTAAGCGCGGCTAGCTGTGTAAAGCTGTGTAAAATGGCAAAAATAAATTCATTTTTTATACTTTGAAATTACAATGGCAAAATTGTAGAAGCGGGAGGCTGGATGGGCATGCGTGAATGGCTGATTGCACTGGGCATACTGGTCATTGTTGCCATTCTTTTGGATGGCGTGCGTCGTATGCGTAATACAAGGCGCGATGTTCAGTCGTCGCTGTTCGCCGATGAGAATCGAGGCACAACTCTCGTGGCCGCTCATGGAGGTCGCTCAGCGCCTTCATCGGACATAAAAAACCAAACGCAAAATGTGTCGCAACTGCGCGCTGAACGACAAGAGCCTGATTTTAGAGACGATTTTTTTGATGGCGCGATAGATGACATTTCCGTGGCACGTGTCACTGCTGTCCGTGTGCCGGACACCGTTTCTAGTACGCAGTCTCCTATCGCTAAACCTGTTTTTGGTGATCCTACATTTGCAGCTCCCATATTTGATACAGCAACCACGCCGCTTGGTTTGGGCGAGTCTGCGGTGCTGAGTAAGCCGCGCGTGTACGAACGTCCTGCAGATCAACCGGCTCCGCGTCGTGAGCCACCGGTAATCAAAGAAAGCAAGCCGGTTGTTATCGCGCAGCAAGAACGCGCTATGCGCCAGCAAGAAAAGCAACAACAAGACAAGCCAGTAAGCGAGGAGCCGCTACAAAAGCCGCCACAAGAAACTCTGGAGCAAGCATTGCCGCAGCAAAAAAAAGCCCCTCAGCAACAGTCGCTGGTGCAGCAAGAGGTGATTGTTATTAGCGTGATGGCGCGTGAGCGCACGGGCTTGCCCGGTGCAAAGCTGCTGGAAATCTTGTTGGCTAATGGGCTGCGTTACGGTGACCGCAATATTTTTCATTATTACTCTTCTGGTGATGAGGGTGAAGAAAATTCGCTGTACAGCGTGGTGAATGCCGTGAATCCTGGCAGCTTTGATCTCAATAATATGCAGAGCTTCCATACGCCAGGGGTGAGTCTTTTTTTAACGCTGCCGACACCATCCTCAGCTATGGCCGCGTTTGATTCTATGCTGACTACCGCGCGCGCCATTGCCGAGCAACTACAGGGCGAGCTGCGTGATGAAAACCGCAGTGTTATGACGCATCAAACGGTAGAGCATTGCCGTCAGCGTATTCGTGACTTTGAAATGCATAGCCGTTTACCTGCGCGCTGATTTTGTTCTTGTTGCGCTTTGGAAGCCAGAGACTTTATGCCGCAAGGTGACTTGTTCCAATCCGAGAATGGTCATCCAGACACGCCGCCTAAGGCACGCCAGCACTATCTGCAACTGCAAACAGACTTGCATAACCATAATCGCCGCTATTACTTGCATGACTCCCCCAGCATTCCCGATGCAGAATATGATCGTTTGATGCAGGAGCTGCTACTTATCGAGCAAGCGCATCCGGAATGGATTACCGAAAACTCGCCCAGCCAGCGCATTGGCGCAGCGCCTTTATCCGCGTTTGTTATGGTGCAGCACGAAGTCCCCATGCGGTCATTGGCGAATGCTTTTAGCAGCGACGATATGCATGCGTTTGATAGGCGTATACGCGAGCGGCTGGATACGGAAGCGCCACTTGAGTATGTGTGTGAATTAAAATTTGACGGCATAGCAGTCAGTTTGTTGTACAAAAATGGCTTGTTAGTGCGTGGCTCGACACGCGGAGATGGTAGCCAAGGCGAAGACATAACGGCCAACTTGCGCACGGTGAGGGCAATACCTTTGCAGTTATCAAGAAAGGATTATCCTGCTGTGCTGGAAGTGCGCGGCGAAGTTTTTATGCCGAAAGCCGGCTTTGAAAAACTCAATCAGTGCGCGCTGGCCAAGCAAGAGAAGTTGTTTGTAAACCCGCGCAATGCGGCGGCGGGCAGTTTGCGGCAACTGGATTCTAGTATCACGGCGCAGCGCCCACTAGACTTTTTCATTTATGGTGTTGGCTGGGTAGAGGGTGAGTTTTTGCCGACTACACAGGTTGGCATATTGAATCAACTAGGCGAGTGGGGTTTGCCTGTGAATCCTGAGATAGCTGTGGTGCAGGGCGTGGAAGCCTGCTTGAATTATTACGATCAGCTTGAAAAAAAGCGCGCCAGCCTGTCTTATGAAATTGACGGAATAGTCTATAAAGTCAATAGATTAGAGTTGCAGCATGCGCTGGGTTTTGTCGCGCGATCACCGCGTTGGGCAGTTGCGCGCAAGTTTCCTGCACAAGAAGAAATGACCGAGTTGCTGGATGTGGAGTTTCAAGTCGGGCGTACGGGTGCGGTTACGCCGGTTGCGCGCTTGGTGCCGGTATTCGTCGGCGGCGTTACGGTCAGTAATGCGACTTTGCATAATATGGATGAAGTGCAGCGCTTAGATGTGCGTGTGGGCGACACTGTAATTGTGCGTCGTGCAGGCGATGTTATTCCGCAAATAGTGCAAGTTGTGCTGGAGCGTAGACCATCAAATGCGCGTTTGATTCAAATGCCCTTGCATTGCCCTGTGTGCGGCTCGCCGGTTGAGCGTGCAGAAACGGAATCGGTAGCGCGTTGCAGCGGTGGTTTGATTTGTGCTGCGCAGCGCAAGGAGGCCATCAAGCATTTTGCCGCCCGTCGTGCCATGTATATTGACGGTCTTGGCGATAAATTGGTCGATCAGTTGGTGGATGGTGGGTTAGTGCAGGCTTTGCCGGACATCTATTCGTTGGAGTTGGAGGCTCTTTCCGCGCTAGAGCGCATGGGTGAAAAATCGGCACGTAATCTGCTGGTCGCCATAGAGAAATCGAAACACACTACCTTGGCGCGCTTTCTTTTTGGGCTGGGAGTACGTGAAGTCGGCGAGGCGACGGCGCAGGCACTGGCGCAGTATTTTGGCTCGCTTGATGCGTTAGCGCAGGCGAACCAAGCGCAATTGCGCTTGGTTCCCGACGTTGGGCCGGTCGTTGCCTGTTTTATCGCAAAGTTTTTTGCTGATCCACGCAATATTGATGTTGTCAGTGCGCTTCAAGCGGCGGGCGTGCAATGGCCGGATGTGGCAGTGCAACCTTTAAATAAGCCGCTGGCGGGGAAAAACTACGTGTTGACGGGTGCGATGGATACCATGGATCGCAATACAGCAAAAGATCATTTGCTTGCATTGGGTGCCAAAGTTGCCGGTTCCGTTTCTGTGAAAACGCACGTTGTGATAGCCGGTAGCGAAGCGGGTACAAAACGGACAAAAGCGGAGCAATTGGGTGTTCCTGTGTGGGACGAGGCGCAGTTGTTGGCCTTATTAAAAGAATATGGGCAGATATAGTGCCGCTTCTAGGCGATACCGTTTAAATAAGTCACGGGCTTTTGTTATGCTGGTAGCTGGTTTAAGTCCCCTTGGTGGTTACTGCATTGTTTTCTAAAATTATTTCTAATTTTTCTCGATTAAAACTTCCCAGTAAAGTCGGCGCAGACAAGGCTTTGTATGCCACCAATAGCCGCGCTGCGGCACCCACCGCCCAAGTCTTGACCGACCATAAACACAGAAACATGCAAGGCGCAAAAAAAGCGGCTGATGGCATGAAAAAAGTGCCGCGCACGCAGTCAAAGCCAACTTTAAAGAAAAAACCAGTTGATAGCTGGAATATTAGCCAATTTCAGGTAGCGCCTGAGGCGGGTAAAGTTCGCTTTCATGACTTCGATCTGCCTGTTGAGCTAATGCATGCGGTTGCTGATCTCGGTTTTAGTTATTGCTCACTAATCCAGGCGCAGTCGCTGCCCCATACGTTGCGTGGTGGTGATGTCGTAGGCAAAGCACAAACCGGCACAGGGAAAACGGCGGCCTTTTTGATTGCGGTTATCAACGATTTACTCAAAAACCCCGTTAAGGGCGAGCATTATGCCGGTGAGGCGCGTGCGGTAGTGCTGGCACCCACGCGAGAGCTGGCACTGCAAATTGGCGAGGATGCGCAACTACTTGCTAAATACAGTGGGTTACAGGTACACACACTTGTCGGCGGTATGGATTACCAGAAGCAAAAACAGCAGCTACACAGTCGTCTAGTCGATATTCTGGTGGCTACACCAGGACGACTGATGGACTTTATGGATAGCCGCGATGTGTATCTGGACGAAGTGGAGTGTTTGGTTATTGATGAAGCAGATCGCATGCTGGATATGGGTTTTATTCCGCAGGTAAAACGTATTGTTCGCGCTACACCGGTCAGAGAAAACCGTCAAACATTATTATTTAGTGCCACCTTTAATCAGGATGTGATGAATCTTTCTGCGCAGTGGACGTGCAATCCCGTGCATATTGAAATTGAGCCGGAAAGTCGGGCAGCCGATCGCGTGGAACAGCGCGTATACATGGCGAGCAGTGATGAAAAATTCACGGTGCTGATGAACTTGCTTAATCAGAGTGATGTGCACAGCATGATTGTGTTTGCCAATCGCCGCGATATTTGTCGTGATTTATTCGAGAAATTAAGTGCCTGTGGTGTGTCTTGCGGCATGTTAAGCGGGGAGGTTGATCAGGCTAAACGTGTGCGTACGCTGGATCACTTTAAAAGCGGTCAAACGCGCGTTTTGGTTGCGACTGATGTGGCGGGGCGGGGCATTCATGTCGATGGCATTAGTCATGTTGTGAATTACACGCTGCCGGAAACGCCAGATGATTATGTGCATCGGATAGGGCGCACTGGGCGCGCAGGAGCTAGCGGTATATCCGTGAGTTTTGCCTGCGAAGATGATGGTTTTTTATTGCCGGAAATTGAAAAGCTATTAGGCAAAAAGCTGGTGTGTGAAATGCCGCCGGTCGAGTTACTTAAGGCATTGTCGCCAGAAATGACGCAGCGTGCCGATAAAGCCGAACGTGACGGTCGTCGTGAGCACCGTAGTCAATTGGGCGCAGGAAACAAAAGTGGCAGCAACAGAGGAGGTGGAGCTCGCCGCCGCTGATGCATCACTCGCCCGCTCGCCAGCCATTTGTGATTGGGTAGCGCCGGTCGCGCCCAAAGCCGCGCTGACTGATGCGCACACCGACGGCAGATTGCCTGCGTTTGTATTCGTTGGCATCTACCAGTCGCAGTACACGTTTTACGGTGTCAGCCGCAAAGCCTGCTGAGATAATCTCCTCGCAGCTTTCATCCTGTTCGACATAGCGCGCCAAAATCTCATCCAAGATGTCATAAGTGGGCAGGCTGTCTTGGTCTTTTTGATCGGGCGCTAATTCTGCAGAAGGCGGCCTGTCTATTACGCGCTGCGGAATCACGGCTGATAAGCTGTTGCGATACGCAGCCAAGCGATATACCCACGTTTTCGGTACATCTTTCAGTGGGGCAAAGCCGCCAACCATATCGCCGTACAGTGTGCAGTAGCCCACGGCAATTTCGCTTTTATTTCCTGTTGTTAAAACCAGCGCGCCTTTCTTGTTGGAGATGGCCATCAATAATAAGCCTCTGCAGCGCGCCTGTAGATTTTCCTCTGTGGTGTCGCGCTTTGTGTTCGCAAAATGGGGGGTGAGCATATCCATAAAAGCGTTGAACGCTGGCGCAATGGGGATGACCGAGTACGCCACGCCCAATGTACGGGCTTGGCTTTCGGCATCCTCCATGCTCATTGCTGCGGTGTAGTGGTAAGGCATCATCACGGCTTCCACGCGATCGGCACCCAAAGCATCGACAGCCAGTGCCAACGTCAACGCTGAATCAATGCCGCCTGACAGGCCGAGCACGACACGAGCAAAGCTGTTTTTATTCACATAGTCGCGCAGCCCGCAGACCAGTGCTTGATAAGTCGCGGCCTCTTCGCTGAGGAGCGGCGCGAGTTTTGCTACGTCAATACAGATTTGTTCGCTACATTTCCTTGCTTCTAATAGCAGCATTTCTTCCTCAAAAGCAAAGGCGCGCGCGCATACCGTGCCGTCTGAGTTGAGCGCACAAGAGCTGCCGTCAAAGACTAATTCATCCTGCCCGCCAACCATGTTTAGATAAACAATTGGTATTGCGCCCGCCCGTGCGCGCCTCGCAAAAAGTGTCTCGCGCTCATCTTGCTTGCCGTTATGAAAAGGCGATGCATTGATGCTTAACATCAAACGCGCCCCAGCGTTTTTCGCTTGCTGCATGGGGTGTTCTTGCCATATATCTTCACAAATAGTGAGCGCGACAGGAGTGCCGTCTAAGTCAAATAGACAGGGCTGATCGCCTGCTGCGAAGTAGCGCTTTTCATCAAATACCTGATAATTCGGCAGGCACTGCTTGCGATATTCCGTCAGCAGTTTCCCGCGATAAAAAACGCCAGCAGCATTGAATAATTTTCCCTCGCGCATGATTGGGTAGCCAAGAACGACGTATAAGTCACCTACGGCGGTTGCGATTTGTGCCAATGCTTGCTCAATGCGCGGCTGCAAGCTGGGGCGAAGCAGTAAATCCTCTGGTGGATAGCCTGTCAGCGCCAGTTCAGGTAACAACAGTAGACGTGCGCCGGCTTTGCGCGCCTGCGCGATGCTACTTAACACGTGCTGCGTATTGGCTGGAATGTCGCCAACCAGTGGATTGATCTGTGCCAAAGCGATTGAAAAACTCATCGTGGTTATCCGTAAAATAAAAGGCATGGCAAATTGTAAGGCGAATTGATGTGTTGCTCTATTTGGCGGCTTTTATCGGCAGACCGTAGAATGCGCGCTCTTTGAGGATCGTTACATGCAGCCGCAACAAAGCCGTACCGAGTTTAATAAATTGCAAAAACGCTTGCGCAGACAAGTGGGTTTGGCGATTGATGATTACACCATGATCGAAGACGGCGACAGAATAATGGTGTGTTTGTCGGGTGGAAAAGACTCTTACACAATGCTGGATATCTTGCTGAATTTACAAAAATCCGCGCCGATAGCATTTGAGTTGATTGCCGTGAATCTGGATCAAAAACAGCCGGGGTTTCCAGAAGAAATCTTGCCGGCTTATCTCGCGTCTATAGGCGTGCCATTTCATATTCTTGAAAAAGACACTTACAGCATCGTCACGGATATTGTGCCAGCAGGTAAAACCTATTGCGGGCTATGCTCACGTTTGCGGCGCGGGACTTTGTATGGTTTTGCTGAAGAAATCGGCGCGACCAAAATTGCACTGGGTCATCACCGTGACGACATAATGGAAACGCTTTTTCTCAACATGTTTTACGGTGGAAAACTCAAAGCAATGCCGCCCAAGTTGTTGAGCGACGATAAACGCAATATTGTGATACGCCCTTTGGCATATTGTTGTGAAGCGGATATTGTGGAATTCGCACGGCAGCGAAAATTCCCGATAATTCCCTGCAATTTATGTGGTTCGCAGGACAATATGCAGCGGCAGGCCATCAAAGAGATGCTGCAAGGATGGGATAAAAAACACCCAGGCCGTATAGAGTCTATTTTTTCCAGTATTTGTAATGTTGCCCCTTCGCAATTGGGTGATACGCAACTGTTTGATTTTGCGGCTCTCACTCTTGATCGTAGTGTGGTGCGTCCACAGCGTCTTGCTGCGGTTGATATATCTTGATGATGCCTCACTGGACAGCCCCAAATAAGCCGCCTATAGTGTCCTTGTCTTAGTCAAGACACGCCTGTATAGACGGCACGCGATACCCAGAAAGCCATAGATAAATAAGTTGGCTTTACCTTTTAAAAAAATTTAACTTCCGACCTAAACTTGCCTGCATCGCCATAGGTGAGCTGTGTGTTGGTGAATAGGTTTCCTCCCATCCCCCCCCTCATAAAGAAAGCCTAAAAACTCTATGAATCTAACCGATCTTAAAGCAAAGCCTATCGAAGAACTTTTGCAAATCGCTGAAACCATGGGTCTAGAGAATATGGCTCGTTCGCGCAAACAGGATATGATTTTTACGATCCTCAAGCGTCACGCCAAGGGCGGCGAAGATATTAGCGGTGAAGGTGTGCTGGAAATTTTACAGGACGGCTTCGGTTTTTTACGATCCCCCGACTCATCGTATCTAGCAGGCCCTGATGATATTTATGTATCGCCAAGCCAGGTACGTCGCTTTAACTTGCGCACGGGTGACGAAGTTGTCGGTAAAATTCGCCCGCCCAAAGAAGGCGAGCGTTATTTTGCGCTCTTGAAAGTCGACACCATCAATGGTGACCGCCCAGAGAGCATGAAAAACAAGGTTTTGTTTGAGAACCTTACACCGTTATTCCCTGATCAGCGTATGAAGTTGGAGGCTGGAAACGGTTCGCGTGAAGATTTAACCGGTCGCATCATTGACCTAATCGCGCCTATAGGCAAAGGTCAGCGTGGTTTGATTGTTGCGCCGCCCAAAGCCGGTAAAACCATCATGATGCAAAATATTGCGCAAGCGATAGCGCGCAATAATCCTGATTGTCATTTGATTGTGCTGCTGATCGATGAGCGCCCTGAAGAGGTCACGGAAATGCAACGTTCCGTGCGCGGGGAAGTGGTGGCTTCTACCTTTGATGAGCCGCCGACACGCCATGTTCAAGTGGCGGAAATGGTGATTGAGCGCGCAAAGCGTCTTGTTGAGCACAAACGGGACGTGGTGATTTTGCTAGACTCCATTACGCGTCTTGCGCGCGCTTACAACATTACAGTGCCTTCGTCTGGCAAAGTCTTAACCGGTGGGGTTGATGCGCACGCACTGGAGCGACCCAAACGTTTTTTCGGCGCCGCGCGCAATATCGAGCACGGCGGGAGCTTGACTATTATCGCCACGGCACTGGTTGATACGGGTTCAAAAATGGACGAGGTGATTTATGAGGAGTTCAAGGGCACGGGCAATATGGAGCTGCATCTTGATCGGAAAATTGCAGAGAAGCGCATTTACCCTGCGATCAATATTCGCCGTTCTGGTACGCGTCGTGAAGAACTGTTGATGGCTGAAGATGAAATGCAGAAAGCGTGGATTTTGCGCAAACTCCTGCATGAAATGGATGATGTTGCCGCTACCGAGTTCATGAATGACAAGCTGAAAGACTTCAAAAGCAATGAAGAGTTTTTCGGCTCAATGAAACGCAAGTAAACGTATCGATGGATTTTTGTTAAAGCGGATAGCTTCTGTTCTGCAAGAAATTGTGGGTTTTTTTGATGTTCACCATAAAATTAATTGTCGTTATTTTATTTTTTGTCAGTGCGGTGTACGTGCATTTACGTGGCAAGGTGCGCCACAAAATCACACGTCAAATAGGTGATCATTCCACGTTTCTTGCGCCCATTAATTGCGTGATGTATTTGAGCTCCAGCGTACCCAATACACCCTACATTTCGGTGCAGCGGTTTCCTGAAATGCAGGTGTTGGATGATCGCTGGGAGGAAATTCGTGAAGAGGCAAAGCATCTTTTAGATATGGGTTTGATTCGTGCGTCTGATCAATACAACGATGCGGGATTTAATTCATTTTTCAAAACTGGCTGGAAGCGTTTCTACCTGAAATGGTATGGCACGAATCACCCCTCCGCAGAAGAGCTTTGCCCAAAAACAGTAGCGCTTCTGCGCACTATTCCCTCAGTAAAAGCGGCGATGTTTGCTGCCTTGCCGCCCGGTGGTCGGTTGGTGCGTCATCGTGACCCTTACGCGGGCTCGCTGCGCTACCACTTAGGCTTGATTACGCCAAACGATGATAAGTGTTTTATTGATGTTGATGGGGAAAAGTATTCTTGGCGTGATGGGAAAAGCATAATTTTTGACGAAACCTTTATTCATTACGCAGAAAACGCAACAGATAAAGATCGTATTATCTTGTTCTGTGATCTTGAGCGTCCGCTAATGTATCGCTGGGCGGAATGGTTAAATCGCGGGTTTAGTCAGCATGTAATGTCTGCGGCTGCAGCACCCAATCAGGGCAGCGATAGCACCGGCGGCATCAATCGCGCTTTCAAATATTTGTATCAAGTGCGTTTGGTTGGCAAGCGTTTGAAAAAATGGAATCGTACGGTGTATTACGCTGTAAAAATCGGCCTGTTTGGCGGGCTGGTATATTTGATTCTGTGTTAGTGAGTCAGCACATGAAACACCGAGATTTACGTGAATTTATTGATTTTCTTGAACAGCGTGGCGAACTAAAGCGTATTGCGGTAGAAGTTGATCCGCATCTGGAAATAACCGAAATTTGTGATCGCGTGCTGCGTGTGGGCGGCCCTGCCTTATTGTTTGAAAACCCCAAAGGTTACAGCGTGCCCGTGCTGGCCAATTTATTTGGTACTGCCAAGCGCGTCGCATTGGGCATGGGGCGTGAGAGTGTTGCAGATTTGCGTGATGTCGGTCGCTTACTGGCTTATCTGAAGGAGCCGGAGCCACCCAAAGGTTTTCGCGATTTAATCAGTCAATTGCCGACACTGAAACAAGTGCTGAATATGGCGCCGAAAGTGGTGCACAGTGCGCCTTGCCAAGCGTTAATCAGCGAAGACGATGCGGTCGATTTATATAAATTGCCAATACAAACTTGCTGGCCGGATGACGCCGGCCCACTCATTACTTGGCCGCTGGTTGTCACCCGTGGACCAAATAAAGAGCGGCAAAATCTTGGCATTTACCGTTTGCAGGTAATCGCTAAAAATCGCGTAATCATGCGGTGGCTATCGCATCGCGGTGGCGCGTTGGATTTCCGCGAGTGGCAACAAGCTCATCCTGGCCAGCCATTTCCTGTTTCCGTGGTGCTGGGAGCCGATCCTGCCACGATTCTAGGTGCTGTTACACCGGTGCCGGATACGCTGTCTGAATACGCTTTTGCCGGTTTGTTGCGCGGTGAAAAAACGGTGGTTGTCAAAAGTATCGGCAATGATTTGCAAGTGCCTGCAAGTGCTGAAATTGTATTGGAGGGAGTGATTTATCCCGATGATATGGCCGACGAAGGCCCATTTGGCGACCATACCGGCTATTACAAT
Source organism: Cellvibrionales bacterium (assembly GCA_043769275.1). Classification (GTDB taxonomy): domain Bacteria; phylum Pseudomonadota; class Gammaproteobacteria; order Pseudomonadales; family UBA7239; genus JAYVJM01. The sequence goes on from JAYVJM010000060.1 coordinate 11,223, forward strand.
GAGGTGGATCGCTTCCCTGTTTTTACCATCGAGCGCATCACTAGCCGTAAAAACCCGATCTATCACAGTACATACACAGGTCGCCCGCCTGATGAGCCTGCGGTGCTGGGTGTTGCTCTAAACGAAGTGTTTGTGCCGCTGTTGCAAAAACAATTTCCAGAAATCACAGATTTTTACTTGCCGCCAGAAGGTTGCTCTTATCGCTTGGCGGTTGTCACGATCAAGAAACAATACCCAGGCCATGCTAAGCGGGTGATGATGGGCGTGTGGTCGTTTTTGCGTCAGTTTATGTACACCAAATTTGTGATTGTGACCGACGACGACATCAACGCGCGCGACTTGAAAGATGTGGTGTGGGCAATCACCACACGCATGGACCCCTTGCGCGACACGGTGCTGGTGGACAATACGCCCATTGATTATCTGGATTTCGCCTCGCCAGTATCTGGCCTAGGTTCAAAAATGGGCTTGGATGCCACCAACAAATGGCCAGGTGAAACCACGCGTGAATGGGGAAAGCCAATTGTGATGGATGCAAAGGTGAAGCTGCGAGTGGATGAAATATGGCAAGCGTTGGGGCTGACGTAAATCAATTTTTTGACGGTGTTGGGCGGCATATTTGCCATTCTGAGCCTACAAGCGCGCTAGGTCACTATGATATAATCGCGCCCGTTTTTATGCTCGTCTGAAAGAGCGTGCTTCGCATGAGGCCGCCGTATTTGAGAAGTCGCCCATGGATTTAGCCTATACCGACAAACAAAAAAGCCTGCGCGCCGAAGTGCGTGCGTGGCTTGCGCTCAATATGCCTCTTGGTGGATTGAAATCGTTTGACACCGAAGAAGGTTTCCAGCAGCACCGCGCATGGGAGGCCAAGCTGAACGAAGGTCGCTGGGGCATGGTGACATGGCCAGAGGCTTTAGGTGGCCGTGCCTGTGACCTGATCGAGTGGCTGATTTTTGAAGAAGAATACTGGCGCGCGGGCGCACCGCTGCGCGTCAATCAGAACGGTATTTTTCTGCTCGGCCCAACACTGATGGAATACGGTACCGACGCACAAAAAGCCGATATTCTGCCCAAAATGGCCAATGGAACCGAAGTGTGGGCGCAGGGCTGGTCGGAGCCGGGCGCAGGTTCGGACATGGCGGCGATACGTGCCAAAGCCGAGCTGTCTGCCGATGGCAGTTATTACACGATTAACGGCCAGAAAACGTGGTCCACGCGCGCCGTGTGGGCGGATCAATGTTTTGGTATGTTTCGCACCGATCCTACTTCTTCTCGCCATCACGGGCTGACTTTTATTTTGGTGCCGCTGAATCTAGATGGCATCACTGTACGCCCTATTCCACAATTGGATGGCCTGCCAGGTTTTGCAGAAATATTTTTCGACAATGTAAAAGTGTCTGTTGATCGTCGTTTGGGCGCAGAAGGTGAAGGCTGGAAAGTGGCGATGGCCACCGCCGGATTTGAGCGCGGCTTGATGTTGCGTTCGCCTGCGCGTTTTCAGGAAACCGCACGCCGCTTGGTGAGTTTTTACAAAGACAATCGCGTGAGCGCTGATCGAGATCCGTGCGTGCGTGATGCTGTTACCCGTGCGTATCTGGATGCAGAAGCCTACACGCTTACCACCTATCAAACGGCTTGTCGTTTGAATAAAGGCGGCAAAATTGGTGCGGAATCCTCTACCAATAAAATTTTCTGGTCTGAGCTTGATCAGCGTATGCACGAAACCGCCATGAGCATTTTGTCGGCTCGTGCTGAGTTGTTGCCACATGCACCTGCTGCAAAAAGTGTGGGTACATGGCTTGATGGTTTTCTGTTCGCGCAGTCCGGCTCTATTTATGCGGGTACAAATGAAATTCAGCGCAACATTATTGCCGAGCGTTTGCTTGGCATGCCCAAATAAAAGAGCAGGAGAAAATTGTGGATTTTACTTTTAGCGAAGATCAGCTTTTATTTCAGGGCGAAGTTAAAAAGTTTTTAACCAGCGAAGTGACACCAGAAAAAATTCGTGCGCTCTGGGAAACAGAATCTGGCCGCTCCGACGCGCTATGGGCACAATTGGCGGAACTGGGTTTGACGGGTTTCACTGTGCCAGAACAGTTTGGCGGCCTTAGCATGAGCGCGGTAGATTTTGTTTTGCTGGCGCAAGAGTGTGGTTTTGTTGCGATGCCAGAGCCTTTAGTTGAAACCGTACTGGTGGCGGTGCCGTTAATCAATGCATTACAGGATGAAAATATAAAAGCGGAATGGTTACCAAAAATCACAGCGGGAGAAGCAAAAGTCACGGTTGGTTTATCTGAAAATCTATTGGTGAGTGATGCGCACATCGCTGATTTATTGATTTTGCAACACAATGATGAATTGCACGCGCTTGCCAACGAAGAATTTCAGTTGACGCTGAATGAGAGTATCGACCCATCACGCAAACTTTTTTCTGTAGAGTGGTCGCCATCATCATCAACCTGTATTGCAAAAGGTGATGAAGCAAAAAAAATAATTAGAAATGCATTTAATTCCGGCGTACTGGCCTTTGCTGCGCAAGCGTTGGGTTTAACGCAGCGCATGATAGAAATTTCTGTGAAATACACCAGCGAGCGCACACAGTTCGGCAAGCCGATAGGTTCGTTTCAGGCCGTAAAACACCGATTGGCAAATGTGGCTGTCGCGCTCGAATATGCAAAAGCCGTGGTGTATCGCGCAGCGTATTCTGTAGCGCATCATCATCCTGAAACTGCGCTGCATGTATCGCATGCAAAGCTGGTGGCTTGCGAAGCATCTTTAGCTGCTGCAAAAAATGGCATTCAGGTACACGGCGCAATGGGTTACACATGGGAAGTCGACATGCACATTTTCATGAAAAAAGCGTGGGCGCTCAACAGCACATGGGGCGATGTGGCGTTACATAAAAATCGCGTGGCAGATTTTGTTTTTACTGACGGCGCAAAGGTTGGCGCGGGTAATACGTTTTAATTTTTTAAATAAAGTTTAGCTAAACATGACTTCCAGTTCCCACTAATACTTCCGTTCATCCTGAGCCTGTCGAAGGATTCGAAAGGCGCGCTTCGACAAACTCAGCACGAACGGATATGTCAATTCAGGAAGTTGTGTTTAACCATATCCATAGCTATTTGAGGATTTAAAAATGGCAGAAGCCTACATTATTGATGCACTGCGCACGCCGACTGGTCGTCGTAAAGGCGGTCTTGCCCATGTGCATGGCGCGGACCTTGGTGCACACGTTTTAAAGTCGCTTGTTGAATACAATAAAATTCCTGATAACGAATACGATGACGTTATTTTTGGCTGCGTAGACACCATCGGGCCACTGGCGGGCGACATCGCACGCACCGCGTGGCTCGCGGCGGGTTTGTCACAAGAAGTGCCGGGTACAACCATTGATCGCCAGTGCGGATCATCGCAACAAGCCGTACATTTTGCAGCGCAAGCGGTGATGTCGGGCACGATGGATGTTATCGCCGTTGGTGGCGTGCAAACCATGACGCAAATTCCTATTTCTTCTGCGATGACTGCGGCTGAACCGATGGGCTTTACTGACCCGTTCAGCGGATCCAGAGGCTGGGTTGAGCGCTATGGTGCCGAGCCGCCGACACAATTTAAATCCGCGCAAATGATTGCGGAAAAATGGAATCTTTCACGTCACGATCTAGAAGTTTTTTCGCTTGAATCACACAACCGCGCATTGCGCGCAATAGCCGAAGGCCGTTTCAAGCGTGAAATTGTGCCGCTGGCAGGCGTAGAACATGATGAAACGCCGCGTGTATCGACATTAGAAAAAATGGCGGCACTCGATTTTATTTTTGGCTGCGACCGTGTGACAGCCGCCGTTTCATCGCAAACTTGCGATGCAGCTTCTGCAATGTTGATTGTTTCTGAAGCCGCGCTCAAGCGTTATAGCCTCACGCCGCGTGCGCGCATACATCACATAAGCGTGCGTGCGGAAGACCCGATCTGCATGCTAACCGCCCCAATTTCCGCAACAAAATATGCGTTGAAAAAAGCGGGCATGACGATGGCGGATATTGATTTGGTAGAAATCAACGAAGCCTTCGCTTGTGTCGTGATGGCGTGGCTAAAAGAAACCGATTATGACCACGCCAAAACCAATGTTAATGGTGGTGCGATTGCCCTCGGCCATCCGCTGGGTGCAACGGGTACACGTTTAATGACGACGTTGCTGCACGAACTAGAGCGCACCGGTGGCCGTTACGGCTTGCAAACGATGTGCGAAGGCGGCGGGCAGGCGAACGTCACGATTATTGAAAGATTGTAACGCCTCATTTTTCCTCTTCCCCCTGTGGGGGAGGGTGGCGCGTGGCGTCGGGTGGGGGGAAATAAATGTTATTTAGCATAGGAATAAAAATATGAGTATTTGCAAAGATCGCGTAGTTATTATTACAGGCGCAGGTGGTGGTTTGGGTAGGCAGTACGCGCTAGCGTTTGCGGCTGAAGGCGCAAAAATTGTCGTTAACGACATTAACAAAAGCGCAGCGCAAAAAGTGGTGGATGAAATTGTTGCGGCAGGTGGTACAGCCATTGCCAATTATTCCGACATAACAAACTACGTCGATTCAGCAAATGCGGTAAAAGACGCTGTGGCTGCGTTTGGCGATTTGCATATAGTGGTGAACAACGCTGGAATTTGTCGCGATAAAATGTTTGCGTCAATGAGCGAAGCCGATTGGGATGCCGTGATTTCTGTGCATTTAAAGGGGCATTTTTGCATTTGCTCACACGCAGTTCAGTATTGGCGCAATGAATCTAAAGCGGGTAAAAAAGTCGATGCGCGAATTATCAACACGTCGTCTGGTGCTGGCCTGCAAGGTTCGGTTGGGCAATCCAATTACGCGGCAGCTAAAGGTGGCATTGCATCATTAACATTGGTGCAGGCAGCGGAACTTGCACGTTACGGCATCACATCCAATGCGCTGGCTCCTGCCGCACGCACCGGTATGACGGAAGGTGTATTTGCCGACATGATGAAAACACCAGAAGACGGCAGCTTTGATTATTACGATCCTGCCAATGTATCGCCGCTTGTTGTCTGGCTCGGCAGCGCGCAATCAGCGCATGTAACAGGCCGCGTATTTGAAGTGGAAGGCGGCAAAATTTCCATTGCTGATGGTTGGCGTACTGGCTCGGTGCAGGATAAAAAATCCCGCTGGGAGCCAAAAGAAATTGGTGACGCTGTCGCTGTTTTGTTAAAGGAAATCGTCGCGCCGCAAAAAGTGCACGGCACCTGAGCCAATTCTTTTAAAAACAGAGGTTCCGGCAGTGGAATTCAGATTTACCGAAGAGCAAAACATGATTCGTGACACGGCCAGTGAATTTCTGGCTGACGTTTCCACTTCTGAAGCAGTGCGAAAAGCTATGACAACAGAAGCGGGATTTGATGCAAATTTGTGGCATCGCATCTGCAATGAATTATGTTTTCAATCCATCACCATTCCTGAAGAATTTGGCGGCATGGGCTTGGGCTTTGTCGAGCTTGCCGCCGTGCTGGAGCCGATGGGGCGCGTGCTGCTGTGTTCACCTTTTTTTTCCACCGTGTGCTTAGGTGTGAATGCGTTGTTGGTCGCGGGTACGCAAGCACAAAAAGAAACGTGGTTGCCAAAAATTGCAGCGGGCGAAACAACGGCAACACTCGCTTATACCGGCAATAACGGTGGCTGGGATGCACAGGCAGTGCAAGCCATTTACACAAAAACCAACAGCGGTTATCAGTTAAACGGCAGCTTGTGTTATGTGCCAGATGGCCATACAAGCGACTTATTGCTTATCGCAGCACGTGCAGAAAACTCGCGCGGTACGGAGGACGGCATTTCTTTGTTTGTTGTCCCTGCTAATACAACAGGCATTACTCGTACTTACTTGCCGACGATGGATCAAACTCGCAAACAGGCGCAGATTGAATTAAAAAATGTTGATGTGGCCAGCGATGCCTTGATGAACACCGAAGGAAAAGCATGGCCGGCGTTAGAAAAAATTCTGCAACTGGCTTGCGTGGCCGTTGCAGCAGAACAAATGGGCGGTGCGCAACAAATTTTGGATATGACGGTGGCCTACACCAAAGAGCGCGTGCAGTTTGGTCGTGTCATTGCCAGCTATCAGGCCATTAAACACAAAGCCGCGGACATGATGCTAAAAACAGAAGTGGCGCGTTCAGCGGTGTACTACGCCGCGTGCGTAGCGCAAGAAGCGCTTTTTGATGGCGACAAAACTATTGCTGCGCAATTGCTGGAAGCCTCATCAATGGCCAAAGCCTATTGTTCGGATGCATATTTTTTCAATGCAGGCAACGCCATTCAATTATTTGGCGGCGTGGGTTTTACGTGGGAATACGATGTGCATCTGTATTTCAAGCGCGCAAAAAGCACTGAAACGTTTTTAGGTAATGCCGCGTATCACCGCGAAAAAATTGCAGTCGCCTTGCTGGATTGAGGACAAAACAATGAAGCTGACATTCAGTCAGGAAGACGAATTATTTCGCGCCGAAGTGGCCAAATGGTTAAAAGAAAACTTGTGTGGCGAATTTGAAGAAGTCCGTTTTCGCGGTGGCCCAGGCGATGAACATATGTTTTCGCACAAGCGCAAATTGTGGGAAAAAAAGCTGGCTGAAGGTGGCTGGACGTGCATCGGCTGGAGCCGCGAAGATGGGGGACGCGCCGCCAGTATCGAACAGCAAGTAATTTTTTTTGAAGAATACGCACGCGCTGGCGGGCCAGGTCGCTTGGGGCATATTGGCGACGGTTTGGCTGGCCCTACCATCGCCGCGTTTGGCTCCGCTGCCCAAAAAAAGAAATACTTGCCGGGGATTGTGGCAGGCACAGAACTATGGTGCCAAGGTTATTCGGAACCCAGTGCAGGCTCTGATCTGGCTGCTGTGAAAACCCGCGCCCGTTTTGATGAAGAAAAACAGCAGTGGCAAATCACGGGGCAAAAAGTATGGACATCACTTGCGCACGAATCTGACTGGTGTTTTGTGGTAGCGCGTACCGATCCCAATACAAACGACCACAAAGGTTTAGGTTTCTTTTTGGTGTCGATGCATCAGCCAAGCGTCACCGTTCGCCCTATCGAACAGCTCACCGGCACATCGGAATTTAACGAAGTTTTTTTTGATGAAGCCGTGGCAGCCGACATGATTGGCGTAGTAGGAGATGGCTGGAAAATTGCGATGGCGCTACTCGGTTTTGAGCGCGGCGTTTCAACGCTTGGCCAGCAAATGGCGTTTCAAAATGAATTGAACGACATCATTAAAATAGCCAAAGAAAACGGGCAAGCAAAAAATGCCGACATTCGCGCACGCATCGCTGAAGCTCACACGGGTTTGCGTTTAATGCGCTATAACGCTATGCGGATGTTGTCCGACACCACCGCCCCCGCCGCGCTCGTGTACAAACTGCACTGGGCAAGTTGGCATCGCAACTTGGGTAAGCTGGCGATGGATGTATTGGGTGCGGAATCTGAAATTTGTGAAGCGGGTTTGTACAATTTAACGCGCTTGCAGTCGATGTATTTGTTCACCCGCTCCGACACGATTTACGGCGGCACTAATCAAATTCAGCGCAATATTATTGCAGAGCGTGGGTTGGGAATGCCGAAGGAAATGAAGGGGCGGTGGATGGCAGTTAGCTGATATGCTACCTAGCGTTTATCTTTGGATTTGCGTGATGGCCAACCAATGGATGAGACATGAAACAATCAATCAAAGTGAAACAATCAATCAAAGCGAAACTACAGCTACTTCTGCTCGGAGCTATTGGTAAGGAAGTCATCGCTGAATTAATTGAGAGTAGGATTAGGTCGCCAGAGTATGATGATCACATCAGGGACATCGTGCTGAACAGCCACCTCATTTTTGGAGATCGCTCAAGACTTAATATAGCCAGTGGCGCAATTGTTAATAACTGATGTTACGCAGCCGCGCTAAATTGCTGAAGTTCTGCATAGGCGGCTCGCGATGCGTTGATGAGTAATTTCCGACAAAGCGCGAAGGGATTG
>JAYVJM010000061.1:0-38332 GCA_043769275.1 Cellvibrionales bacterium
TGCCTTGATATGAAGAACATCGGAAAGCCGTGTGCGGGAAAACCGCAAGCACGGTTTGATGAGGGAGGGCAGGTGTGAGCCTGTTCTCTACTCTACTCCGCATGTTTTTGTAGACAGCGGCAGCGAAAAACCTGATGCCGAAGAAATAGCCGTTGCTTGGGAAATACGTAAACAGCAAGAGCGCACAGAAAAAGGCGTGGAGAGTTTGTTGGGCGATATCCCGCTGGCTCTGCCAGCATTGCAGCGCGCACATAAAATCCAATCGCGTATGAGCCGCATTGGTTTTGACTGGGATCATGCCGCTGATGTATTGACGCAATTGCGTGATGAAATTGACGAGCTAGAAGAAGCCATGCAGCAACAAAATGCCAGCGCTTGTGCGGATGAGTTGGGCGACGTGTTATTTAGCTGCGTGAATCTTGCTCGTCATTTAAGACTCGATGCAGAGGTTTGCTTGCGAGCAGGAAACAATAAAGTTTCCGGTCGTATCGCATGGATGGAAGCCGACGTTTCCGCTAAAGGGCAATCATTGGCAGGAAATTCTTTGTTGGAATTAGACGTGTTGTGGCAAGCCGCAAAAGCTGCGCTACAGCTCAACGGAAACAGTGCTTGATTATATAGATACGCATTGTTTTTAAGTTGGCGAGGGTTTACACGCTTGAGCGATTTGGGCGGGCTGTGTAAGGTGGCGGTCTGAATTGATTGTGCATTTTGATGGGAGTGGGAATTGTGAAAGTCATACTGCTGGGTGCGCCCGGCGCGGGTAAAGGCACACAGGCTAAAATTATCATGGAGAAATTTGGCATCCCACAAATTTCCACTGGCGATATGCTGCGCGCAGCGGTTGCGGCAGGTTCGCCATTAGGCTCGCAAGTAAAAGACATCATGGCGGCCGGCGGTTTAGTGCCGGACGATTTAGTCATTGCGCTAGTAAAAGAACGCATCATGCAGCCAGATTGCAAAAATGGTTTTTTGTTTGATGGTTTCCCACGCACAATTCCTCAAGCAGACGCTTTGTTGCGTGAAAATGTACTCATTGATCGTGTTGTGGAAATTGATGTTCCAGATGCCGATATTATTATGCGGCTGAGTGGCCGTTGGGTGCATAAAGCATCGGGTCGTGTGTACCACGTCAAACATCAGCCACCTCAAAAAGCAGGCTTTGATGATGTCACTGGCGAAGCGTTGATTCAGCGACCAGACGACAAAGAGGAAACTGTACGGAAGCGCTTGCAGGTCTATCACGAACAAACAGAGCCGCTAGTGGAGTTTTACCGCACGCGAGGCGGTGACAGCTTGTATCGCAAAGTGGCGGGTGTTGGCTCTGTTGCGGATATCAGCGCAAAAGTATTTGCTGCTTTGGCATGATTTTTTGTGATCCAAATGCGTGTCTGGCACAAGGCACCTGATAGCCGTGTGTTTTTATAGCGTGACGCAAACTGACTTGGGTACTTGATACATGCAAAAAAAACATGAGAAAAAACGAGCAGTGATACTCGTTAATTTAGGTTCCCCTGCCGCGCCAGAATCGCCAGCGATTAAAAAATTTCTGTCGCAATTTCTATCCGATCGCAGAGTGGTAGAGCTTCCCGCGCTCTTATGGAGGCCGTTGTTGCGCGCAGTGATATTACCTCTGCGTGTTAAGCGACTGGTGCATTCTTATCGCAAAATATGGACCGAAGATGGGTCGCCATTAACCGCCATGACGCTGCGACAAACCCGCTTATTGCAAGCAACCTTAAGGGCTGATTTCCCACAACTACACGTGCAGCACGCGATGACATACGGCACGCCTGCCATTGCGGATGTCATTAAAAATATGCGCGCACAAGGCATTGAAGATATTGCGCTCATTCCCCTGTATCCACAGTATTCTGGCACAAGCACTGGGGCTGTTTACGATCAATTAGCTGCATTGATTCAGCGCAGCCGATTTGTGCCAGATGTCCGCGTATTGCGCCAATATTATGAGCGTGAGGATTATATTGCCGCGCTGGCACAGTCAGTGTCTGAGCACTGGGCGCTGCATGGACGCGGAGAAAAGCTTCTGTTTTCTTTTCACGGTATTCCGCAGTTTTGCGTGGATAAAGGCGATCCTTATTTCGCGCAATGCCAGCAAACGGCGCAAGCGGTTGCCACTTCACTGTCTTTAAGTTCGGCACAGTGGGGCGTGTGTTTTCAGTCGCGTTTTGGGCGCGCAACATGGTTGCAGCCGTATACGGACTCTGTGTTACAGCAGTTGCCAAGTGCAGGCGTTCGTAGCGTGGATCTGTTATGCCCTTCATTTGCGGCAGATTGTTTGGAAACCTTGGAAGAAATTGAAATTGGCAGTCGTGCCATTTTTTTAGCAGCGGGTGGAGAACGGTTTTCTCGCATTGCGTGCCTCAATGACCATCCTCGGCATATCGAGATGCTTGCCAATATTGTGCAAGAATTTTTTTGTGCGTCGCCTCGTTAAACAAGGAATTACGCATCGCAGTAAAGGTTTGCTTTGAAAAAATGCTCGCTTAATTTTGTTGTGCCGTGCGTGTTACCAGTGACGCTATTTTTGCGGGAGAAGCGCATTTCTTATTGGATGTTTATTTTTTTACAGCGTGTTATGGACAAAAACAACTACAAAACTATAAAAAAATGATAGTTTTCCATGAAAAAATAGCTTTGTTGATGTAATGGTCTACTTTTTAAAATAGTATTTCCGATGCTTCGTATGGCTGTTGTTGCGTACTCGGCGGTATCTAGCTGTATTTATGTTGTATTCGACTATGAAATCATCTCACCATCAGGAGAATTGAAAATGGCAAGAGACCCTCGGAATGCCTCTGCTGAAAGCGCGGCTCGCAAGATGCTGGTAAAGAAAGTGGCTAAAAAAACGTCGCCACCATTGAAAAAGAAATCACCTTCAGCAACAGGAAAGCTAGATACACTTCTTGCATCGGCACAGAAAGAGTTGGCGGCTGGCGCAAAGGCCTCAGCCGCTGCACACAAGGCAGCAGGCGCGGCAAAGAAGAAAGCGTCTAAATCCCGTAAGGCAGCAGATGTACAAAAAGCCGCCAAAGCAGATGCTCTTGCAGTGCGTTCATCTGAGAAAGTTAAAGCTGCACGCGAGAGTGTGGCCAGCCTGCGCGTGAAACTAGCGGCAGCTAAATCTACAGCAGCAATACAGGCTATTGCTACCAAAGCCAAGGCAAAAGTAGCTGCTTTGACCGCGAGCCTTTCTGCTAAAGCAGAAAAGGATTTGGAAAAGGCCAAAGCATCCTTTGCGCGAGCATGGATGAAGAAACGTGTTGCGGCCAATCAAAAACGCGTTAAAGCGGCAGCTACAAAAATTCATGCAAGTGCCAAGTTGTTGGCGAAGAAGGCTGCCGCTAAGGCAGCGGCTAAACCAAAGAAAAAACCTGCTGCGCGTAAACAGTCAGCGGCAGCCGCAAAAAGAAAATCAGTGCAAAAAAAGCCGAAGTAGTTTATTTCCCCTTTAAACCGCGCAGGGAATAGTTTGAGGAGCATGTGCTATTAAGACATTTCCTTTGCGGCGGCTTAACTAAAGCCCACGGTGACCCGTGGGCTTTGTTTTGAATGTTGTAATCCTTCTATGATAAATAATATTCTCGCTCTGGAAACATCGCAGGCGCAATGCTCGGTAGCTCTTTGCGTAGGGGGAGTTGTCTCTTCACGCGTGGAGAACGTTTCCTCCCAGCGCTCCCGTCATGTTTTAAGCATGATAGACGGCGTGATGCGTGATCTGGCGTTTTCTCCAACACACTTGGATGCGCTGACATGGAGCGCAGGGCCTGGCTCCTTTACGGGGTTGCGTGTAGGTGCCAGTGTGTGTCAGGCACTGGCGTATGTTTGGCAATTGCCAATTATTCCGTTGTCGTCGTTATTGATCTGTGCGCAGACGGCTGTCATGCGTAGTAAATGCTGCGATGTTCAGCACATTGCTGTTGCGTTAGATGCGCGCATGGGGGGCGTGTACTGGGCCAGCTTTGTCTGGCGAGACGGTAGATTAGCCCGCATCGACAACGATCAATTATTATCGGCGAAAAGTGATGTCATTCGCGCACGCTTATGTCCACAACACTCTTGGATTGGTGTCGGTGATGCCTGGGAATTGCCTGCATTGCAGGCGGTTCGCGACGACGTGCAGATATGCAGTATGGGCGTGGCGGGGGACGATGTATTGTCGGTAACGACATTGCCGCTGTTAGCGCGGCAGCAACTCGTATCCACATGGGTCTTTAACCCAGTTGAATGTGTTCCGCTTTATGTTAGCGATGCAACACAATGGAAAAAGCGCCAGCGCCTTTTTAATTTGTCATAAACATAACGCTTGTTGACTGTGCATGAATAAATGCATTGCGCAGCAGATGATGTCTCTTAGAAAATATCTTCAGTTAAGGAGGGTACGGCGCTTTCTGGGAGCGGGGTACTGCTGGGGGTTGTTGTTTCGCTGTTTGGTAGACTGTTGTGCGGCATTTTTTCGGAGTGAAAAATTTCAAAAATGGCGTTGTCGTCATTGGGCGATGCACGTAAACCTGTTTTTGGATTGATACGAATGGTCACAAGGCCAGGTGGCATAGGGCGCTCAATCACGGGAGTGTCTTGCAATGCTGTGCGCATAAAGTCCATCCATATCGGCAATGCTACGGTGCCGCCATATTCGCGCTTGCCCAGTGGCGTGTTGTCATCAAATCCTACCCATGCTGTTGCTGAGACAGTAGGATTGAATCCCGAAAACCACACGTCAGTTGGCCCGTTATTTGTGCCGGTCTTTCCTGCGATATCTGGGCGCTTTAGCGCCAGAGCTGGCCGCCCTGTGCCTTTGCGTACCACATCTTTCAGAATATCTGTAATGATGTAGTCGGTTTGTTCGTCAACTACACGCGGTGCTCGCTCCGTGTCTGGTGTTTCTATTGGACAGTCGTTGCAGGCCATGAGCGGCGGGTGCTGATAGGCGATTTTCCCCTGAGAATCTTCTATCCGATCTACCCAAAAGGCATCAACTTTGTAACCGCCATTGGCAAGAATGGCGAAGGCATTGGCTATCGCCATGGGGGGAAGCGCATGCGAACCCAGCGCGAGAGATAAGTTAGGCTCCATTTTGCTGGTGTCGAAACCAAAACGCGCCAAGCTGGCAATAGTTGAGCGTACGCGTAAATCTTGCAGAATGCGGATAGACACCATATTACGCGACTGGTAGAGCGCTTGACGAAGGCGGATGGGGCCTAGGTACTTGTCGTCCGAGTTTGCTGGCCGCCACGGCTCTGCCATTCCCGCCTCGTGGAACACAAGCGGCGCATCGTTAATCAGCGTGGCTGCAGTGTATCCCTTCTCAAGTGCACGTGTGTAGATGAAAGGCTTAAAACTGGAGCCGGGTTGGCGCAGCGCTTGCGTAACTCGGTTGAACTTGCTGTAGTTGAAGTCGCTACCGCCAGCTAGCGCGATCAGTGCGCCAGTGTCTGGCGTGAGTGCGACCAGTGCTGCCTGTACGCGAGGAATTTGACTAATGTTTGCGCTACCGTCTTCTTTTATCTGTAAGCGAATGATGTCGCCCGCTTTGAAAACCGTCGAAAAGCCGCTGGGAGCTTCACCGATGTAGTTTTCATTTTTATAAGGGCGCAAGCTTTTTGCAACAGCGTCATTCCATATCAGGTCTACTGCTTTGCCATTTGGCAATAGTGCTTTGAGCGTTTGTTTGTTTGCGCTTACGACAATGGCTGGGTCGAGGTCGCCAATTTTGCGTTTGTCGATTAATAGCGCACGCCATTCATCACGGTTTGCGCTTTGCTCGGGTGGGTCTAGGTGCGCTTCAACACCCCGAAAGCCATGATTCTGTGCATATCGTGTTACGCCATCCCACACGGCTTTTTGTGCAGCCAGTTGCAGGCGGCTATCAATGGTGGTGTATACGTTATAGCCATCTATGTAGGCAGAAGGCCCGAATTTGTCCACTGCAAATTGACGACCCATTTCGGCAACAAAGGGCGCATCAATATCAACCTGTAATCCGTGATAGCGTGCGGTAACAGGCTCCGCTAATGCCGCGTCATGCTGGATTTTGGTTATATAACCCAATTGCAGCATCCGTCCAATAATCCAATTGCGGCGCTCAAGTGCGCGAGATGGATTGGCGATGGGGTTAAATTTTGATGGGGCTTTTGGCAAGCCGGCCAGCATTGCCCACTCTGCGATGCTTAACTCGTGCAGTGCTTTCCCATAGTAAATAAACGCGGCTGCTTGCACGCCATAAGCGTGGTTGCCGAGATAAATTTTGTTGCTGTAAAGCTCAAAGATTTGTTGCTTAGATAGGCTGCGCTCCATCTGTAGTGAAAGCAAAACTTCCTTAAATTTACGGATAAACGATTTCTCTGCGCTGAGAAAAAAGTTGCGCGCCAACTGCATGGTGATCGTGCTGCCACCTGATTGAATATGCCCTGTTGTGACGAGCTCTTTAGCTGCGCGTAACATGCCGGTAGCATCAACACCGCCGTGTGAAAAAAAACGGTCATCTTCAGCTGCGAGTACTGCCTTAACAAAAAGTGGCGGAATGTCTGTATATGCCAGTGGTTGTCGTCTTGTTTCCCCGAATTCGCCGATGAGCTTCATGTCCGCGGAGTATACGCGCAGCGGCGTTTGCAGCCTCATGTCGTTAATGCTTTGTATGTGCGGGAGCTGCGGGCCGATATACAGCGCTAGACCGCTGATAATGAGTAGGCAAAAGCATAACCCGAAGCCCGCTGTAGCGATTAACATTTGCGTAACTGTAAACAAAAATCGCATTGGTTCCCTTTCTTGTCAACGGGTTGTGGTATTTCACTTTGCTGATAGCTCATTATTATAAGAGCAAAATAAGCAAAATAAGCAAAATAAGCATAAAAGCGCGAAGCAAATATGTGCCTAGTTGCGGTTGCTTGCGGAATCTCCAAAGTAAGATACCATCAGAGTGATGTAACTCGCGGGTGCGAATAGGAAAATGGCGATTTCAGGATTGTTCCAAAAAAAAAGACAGGCAGTGTTGGGTTTGGATATCAGCTCAACCTCGGTAAAGCTGCTGGAGTTAGGGCGTAACAGCTCCGGTTACCGCGTAGAGAGTTACAGTGTGCAGCCACTGCCTCCTGGCGCTGTTGTTGAAAAAAACATTGCTGATCCAGAGGCTGTAGCTGAAGCAATACGCCGTGTGGTAGAGCAATCAAGAACAAAAATTAGGCACGCGGCAGTGGCTGTAGCGGGGTCGGCAGTTATCACAAAAGTCATTGAGATGCAGGCGGGCATTGATGACGCAGTGATGGACAACCAGATTCGACTAGAGGCAGATCAATACATTCCCTATCCGATTGATGAGGTCTCCTTGGACTTCGAAGTGCTGGGCGCGTCGCCTAATCGCCCTGGGCAAGTAGAGGTATTGTTGGCGGCGTGTCGCAGCGAAAATGTTGATTCGCGCAAGGTCGCACTTGAGGAAGGGGGGCTCATTGCTAGTGTGGTTGATGTGGAAGCCTATGCTATGGAGCGCGCTTTTTCGTTGGTACTGCCTCAATTGGGCGGCGAGGATTTGGCTGTTGCGGTTATTGATATTGGGGCAACCATGACCACATTGAATGTGCTGCATGGCGGTAAAATCATCTACACCCGCGAGCAGCTTTTTGGCGGCAAACATTTGACGGAGGAAATACAGCGTCGTTACGGCTTGTCAAATGAGGAGGCGGGCTTAGCAAAAAAGCGGGGCGGGCTGCCGGATGATTATGAAGAGGAGGTTCTTCGTCCATTTAAAGACGCGGTCGTGCAACAGATAACGCGCTCACTGCAGTTCTTTTTTTCCTCCAGTGAATATAATGAGGTTGATTATATTGTATTGGCGGGCGGGGTTGCCTCAATGGAAGGCATCAGTAATGTGGTGCAGGAAAAGCTTGGCATGCCGACGACAGTGGCAAATCCTTTTGCTGATATGTCGGTGGCTTCTCGCGTTAATGCAGTCGACTTAAGCAATGATGCCCCTGCGTTAATGATAGCTACAGGGTTGGCGATGAGGAGTTTTGACTGATGGCCACCAAAATTAATCTTTTGCCATGGCGTGCTGAGCGGCGCGAGCAGCGAAAAAAAGAGTTTTTTGTTATTTTGGGTGGTTTTGTCGCTGCGGGTTTCGTTGCGTTTTTAATCTGGCTGTTCGCTATAGATGGCTTGATTGAGCATCAAGATGCGCGTAATCAAAAGCTACAGGCCGCCATTTCGGTGCTGGATAAGCAAATTGTGGAGATTGTTGCGCTTAAAAAACAGCGCGCAGAAATGCTCGATCGCATGAAGGTTATCCAAGGTTTGCAGGGTACGCGTCCGCAAATCGTGCATGTTTTTGATGAGTTAGTGCGCAGGCTGCCTGATGGCGTTTTCTTTACCAAGGTGACCCGCAAGGGTGGCCTTATATCCATTAATGGCACTGCTGAATCTAACAGTAAGGTGTCAGCACTGATGCGTAGTCTGAGTGAGTCAGAGTGGTTTGTTGATCCTACGCTAGCTAAGGTGGTGGCAAATCCAGCGGTGGGTGAGCAGGCCACAGACTTTAACTTGACTGTTGATATCGCCACGCCCAAAAAACAGGAAGAAGGTAAAAAATAATGGCGCTACAAGATGGGTTAGAGCAGTTGCAAAACTTTAATATTGCCGATCTGGATCCAGACGATATAGGCAGCTGGCCTCTGCCTGTTAAGGCCGTATTATGGGTTCTGGCCTTTGTTGCTGTTTTGATCTTGGTCTATATCTTGATCTTGCAGGAAAAGGGGGAGTCGCTGGATACTGCTGTACAGCGAGAGGTGACCTTAAAGGCTGATTTTGATAAAAAGGTACAGGAGGCAGCTAATATAGATGCCTACCGTAAGCAAATGCTTAAGATGAACGAGTCTTTTAGCGCACTGTTGGCGCAGCTGCCGAAGGATACTGAGGTGCCTGGTTTGCTTGATGATATTACAAACAAGGGGCAGAGTAGCGGTTTGGCTTTTGATGCAATTGATTTGCAGCCAGAAAAAAAAGGAGATTTTTATGTGGAGTTGCCTATAGATATTCGTGTAGCGGGTGGCTTTCATGATTTTGCCGCTTTTGTTAGTGGCGTGGCGGGTTTATCGCGCATTGTGACTTTAGATGACTTTGAAATTGAGGCATCTAAGGAGGGCACAGGCGTGTCTGCTTTGGCAAAAAACGATGCGGATAGCGCAGGCCGTGCGCGTAGTGACGAGGAGTTGACTATGAAAATTACGGCTAAAACATACCGCTACAAATCCGCTGAGGAAGGCGATAATGAGATTAAAAAGAAAATATAGTGTGCTGCCATCTCTGTTTCCTTGCTTTGCTGTGCTGCTGCTTGCGGGCTGTGGCGGTGATATGGCCGATATGGATGCGTACATGCAGGGAGTTCGTGGTAAATCAATTCAGCCTATTGACCCTGTTCCTTCGTTACCTCAGTACGATGTCTTTATTTATGGCGCAGCGGGATTGCGTAGTCCATTTGAAAGGCCACAAGCAATTCAGGATTTAGCGGGTGATGGCGCAGCCCGTACCGAAGTAGTTAAGCCGGATGAGCTGCGAGCAAAGGAGTATTTAGAGCAGTTTAATCTCAGCTCTATCGTGATGGTTGGTTCTGTTGTGAAAGGTGGCATCGCGTGGGGGCTTGTGGATGATGGAACGGGAAACATTCAGCGCGTGCGTGCGGGAAATTACATGGGACGTAATTACGGTAAAATTTATTACATAGACGAGAGTCGAATAGACCTAAGAGAGATTGTGCCAAGCGGCTCTGTCGGGTGGGTTGAGCGCCAGAAAACGCTCAAGCTGTCAGAGAGGATGGAAAAGTAAAGACAATGATGGAGGTTTTTATGATGGATCTATTCTGTAGACGCAGTGAAATTATAACTAATAAAAAAGGGGTGGTATTGTGGAAAACATTATAAAGGCACTTGTTCGTGCAGTTCCCTTGTTGTTTGCAACGTGGGGTTTTGCTCTGCTGCCCCCTCAGGCGACGACCGGTATTCATTCTGCGGGAGGTTCTGCCTCCCAATCTGTCCAGATGACAGATATTAAGTTTTCCGCTCTGCCTGGCAGCCGCTTTGAGGTACGTATGCGCTTTTCTGGTGGGGTACCAGAGCCGCAAGGATACGCGATTGATAAGCCTGCGCGGCTTGTTCTGGATTTTCCCAATGTAGAAAGCAGGCTTAAGGAAAAAAGATATACGTTGTCTTTTGGTAACGCTAAGAGCGCGAATGTTTTAAGCGATGGCAAAAGGACGCGTCTAATTTTGAACATGATCGAGATGGATAGCTATCAAACCCGCACAGAGGATGACAGTTTTATTTTGACTGTCGGCAAGGACAAGCTAGGTGAAATGATTAAAAAAAGCTCCAGTGTCGCAGATAGGCTTTCTTCTGATACGCCCAAAAATAGCAAAAGTATCAACAATGTTGATTTTCGTCGCGGTGAAGCTGGTGAGGGAAAAGTCATTGTGTCTCTGTCAGACCCTCATGTTGGTGCTGCTGTAGAGAATGTCAATGGACAGATCGTGCTCAGATTTGCGGATACCGAGCTGCCCGTCAATTTGCGCCTTAAGCTAGATGTAACTGACTTTGCCGCACCTGTTAGCGCTATTTCGTCGGATTACATTGGTACGGATAGTGTTATTTCTATCAAGCCAACAGGTGAGTACGATTATCTTGCTTATCAAACCGATACTGAATACGTCGTGAGTGTTAAGCCGCTAAATGCGAAAGAGCAGGACACGCGCAAACAAAAATTTAGTTACGTCGGCGAAAAATTGTCGCTGAATTTTCAGGATATTCCTTTGCGCTCAGTATTGCAGTTGGTCGCAGATTTTGCGGAGCTCAATTTGGTGGCGAGTGACACAGTAGAGGGAAAAATCACTCTGCGTTTAGAAGATGTGCCTTGGGATCAGGCATTAGATTTAGTCTTGAAAACAAAAGGGCTTGATAAGCGTCAGGTCGGCAATGTCTTGATGGTGGCACCTGCAGCCGAAATCGCCGCTCGTGAGCGTGAGCAGTTGGAAACTAACAAGCAATTACAGGCACTGGCTCCTATGCACACAGAGCATGTGCAAATCTTATATGCTGACGCAGCTGTTGTGTTTAAATTATTAAGCAATAAGGAGGGGGGTGCTGCTGAAGAGTCAGCGCAAAGCCTGATGTCTAGCCGTGGTTCAGCCAGCCTTGATGAGCGCACAAATTCAATTATCATCACGGAAACGGATGCTAAAATTCAGCAGTTTAGAGAACTGGTAAAGCGAATTGATATTCCCGTGCGCCAAGTGTCCATCGAGGCCAGAATAGTTAAAGCAAGCTCCAGCTTTACAAAAGATTTAGGTGTAAGTTGGGGTGTAGAGCGATTGAAAGATAATGGCTCCACTGTTCGTGTTTCTAACAAGTTGAAAGATCCCGTATCTGGTGGGCTTGACGGAACGGGGAAAATGCAGACGGTAACCGACTTGTCCGCTGGTGCTGGAGCCTCATCTTTGGCTTTAGGTATTCTACAGGGGGATGACACTATGCTGGGTGTCGAACTTTCAGCCTTGGAAAGTAGTGGCCATGGCGAAATTGTGTCGCAGCCAAAAGTTATTACGGGCGACAAACAAAAAGCGGTTATCAAAAGCGGTCAGGAGATCGGTTATTTGGAGGCATCCTCAAGCGGTGCGGCAACGGTGTCTTTTAAAGAGGCGGTGTTGAAGTTAGAGGTAACGCCGCAGATCACGCAAGACGATAAAATCATCATGAATATCGTTGTGTCAAAAGACAGCATTAAAGAGTATATCAATGTGCCTAGCGACGGCGGGGGAACCACGCAAACGCCTGTTCTTGATACGATGCAGCTAGATACTAGTGTGTTAGTCGATAATGGGCAGACAATTGTTTTGGGCGGTATATTTGAAAGCTCCTCTGATAACACAAGGAGAAAAGTGCCGTTTTTGGGTGACTTGCCCGTGATCGGCGCTTTGTTTAGCAGTAGCGTCACTAAAGATAATCGTACGGAGTTGCTCATTTTTGTCACGCCGCGTCTTTTGCAAAGTCCTTTTTTAGATAAACATTAGGTCAGAAAATATTGATGTTGGTAACGCCAAGGCAAACAAATGTGTCACTTGTCGGCCCAATGGGGGCTGGCAAGACAACTATCGGTCGTTTACTGGCCGAAGAGCTTGGTCTTACCTTTGTCGATACTGATCGAGAAGTTGAAGTGCGTGCGGGTGCTGATATTCCTTGGATATTTGATGTGGAGGGCGAGCAGGGTTTTCGCCTGCGTGAAAGTCGAGCGCTGGAAGAGTTGTCTTGGCAGTCAGGGCTGTTGTGGGCGACGGGTGGCGGGATTGTGTTGGTGCCAGAGAATCGCCGCTACTTACGTGAACACAGCTACTGTATCTATCTCACAGCAGATGTCGATAGATTGCTCTCTCGTGTAGGCAAAGATAAAAAAAGACCGTTATTGCAAGTGGATGACCCGCGTGAGGTTCTAGGGCGTATTTTATTGTTGCGGGATCCGCTTTATCGAGAAGTGGCGGATTTAATCGTGGCAACCAATACGCGTCCGCCGCGCCAACTGGTAAAAGATATTGTGAATACAATTAAATTAGCTAGGGAAAATTTAGTCAAATAGTACGCCACTCGCCATTGGTTTTTTATTTAGCCATGTAAAGAAGTGAGCGGTTTTGATGACGGATGCGTGATGCAATATTGTCGATGATCAGGGGGATGCCTGTGGTAATTTGACAGGGTTTCCTGTGCAGGCCAGACTTCATGCCCTACTGCACTGGGGAAATGGTTATGAACGGGGACATCAAAGTTATTGAACACCTCAACCAAGCCTTGGCCAATGAGCTTGTGGCCATCAATCAATATTTTTTGCACGCACGGATGCTAAAGGCTTGGGGTTTTCTGCATCTAGCTGAACACGAATACCGCGAGTCTATTCATGAGATGAAGCACGCAGATATGTTGATCGAACGTATTTTATTTCTGAAAGGGCTGCCAAACCTGCAAAAGCTAGGCAAGCTGACAATAGGTGAGAATGTATTGGAGATTTTGCGCGCAGATCTTCAGGTAGAACGCGCAGCATATCCTGCTTTGGTTGCAGGTATTGCTTATTGTGAAAAAAGTGGCGACTACATTAGCCGCGAACTGCTGAGGCGCATATTGGACTCTGAGGAGGAGCATATCGACTGGACGGAGACGCAATTAGAGTTGGTTGATAAAGTTGGATTGCCAAACTATTTGCAAAGCCAGATAGTCGATTCCAATTAACGCTTATTTAGGTGTTGTTTTGCAAAAACTGCAACATTGTAGGAAAAAAGCGCGCAGCGTTTTGAAAACTATGGTTGCCGCCGTATTCAATGATGGCTGGGATGCGCCAGTAATGTGTGGTTGCTTCGCGATAGTCTAGTGTTTGATCCGCTGTTTGCACCATTAGCAATAATCGCTGAGGATTATTGTGTTTTTCTGTGAACAGCATGCGAAGGTCGTCAACATGCTGTTGCTCTAATGTATCTATCTTATTGTCGTAATAGTTTTTGTTTTCGCCAAGATGCTGAGATAGCGTGTTGAATGGGCGCACGGCAGGATTAATAAGCACTGCTGGTGCATCAAACTTTTCTGCGAGAAAGGCGGCGTAAAAGCCGCCCAGCGAGCTGCCAATTAGTCCGATATTTCCTGTGGTGTTTTTTACAATAGCCTCTATTTGCGCAATGGCTTCGAGCGGCTCGATGGGCAGTGCGGGAATGTGGATGTGTATTTCGGGATGCCACTTCTTTAGCCACTGTCGAAGCTGTGTCGACTTGTGTGATAGCGGCGAGCTGTTAAAGCCGTGTATGTAGATGACAGTGAGCTTTTTGTTCGTCATGCTTGGTTTTCTATCTTCATGGCTATCATGTTGGGATGGTTTTTGTTCGTTTTGGTGCGCGCATGATTGTGGCCATGCCCGTGCTCTCTGCCCACGTTTACTGCGGTGACTTCAGTTGCGAAACTGCCATCGTCGCGTAGTATTAAGTGACGGTAAGCGGGCGGGGAATTATCTTCCATATGTATCGTGCAATTCGGCTTGAATTGAACGCAGGTTGATGGTGTCGACAGTAGCGTGTAATGCGCCCGTTGTTGCTGGCAAGCCTGATGCACATGGCCGTTGCACACTAAACGCAGTTGCGGCGTTTGGTCGAGTAATGCCAGTATTTGCTCTGCATTGCGCATTCGAAGCGCATCTATCCATTCGCTGCCGACGGGTAGAAGGGGGTGATGCACGAATATGGCGCTGTATTTGTTGGGGTTGGCGAGCAAAGCCGCTTGTAACCACGTTAATTCGCTTGAAGATAGCTCGCCGTAGGTTTGATTTTCGACACGGCTATCCAATAACAATATTTGCCAGTGCGTTGTCATGATTTGTTTGCAGCGCAAACGTTTTCTCTCGCTGGCGGCCATCATGACAGCGGGATTATCGTGATTGCCTGGCAGCCAAAAAAAAGGCGCGGACAGTTTATTTAGTTGGCTCAGCAATAGTTGATAAGCGCGCTTATCTCCGTTTTGGGTGAGGTCGCCAGTCGCAAGCACGAGGTCAGCGCGGCAGTCGTCAGCGGTCTGGCGTTTAATGCTGCGTATGACACGCCTCAAAGTCGTATAGGGATTCACTCCCGACAACAGCTTTCTGCTCTTGTTGTAAAGATGGCAGTCTGTTATTTGCACAACAGATATTGCTGCTTTTTTGTCGAGGGAGTAGATCACTTATCGCTTTCTTTTTGCAGTCGTTGCCGATTCATCTGTAGCCATTGCAAGGCAATGACGGCGGCAGCGTTGTTTATGTTGCCGCTAAGAACGGCCTTGAATGCATCGTCTGCACTAAATGTTTGCACGCGAATATCTTCATTTTCCTCCGGCAGCCCAAATACGCCCTCAACGGCATCCAGTTGGCACAGGCTGCAAAAAAGCTGCATGCGTGCACTAGAGCCGCCTGGGCTGTTGTAATAGCGACAAATGTTGTGCAATTGCGTCGCGTTGATTTGTAGCCCTGTTTCTTCTGCGACTTCGCGCACAGCGACATTTTCTGGCACTTCTCCTGTTTCCATCATGCCAGCGACGATTTCCCATACCCATGGGCCGGTTGTGTTCTCAAAACATCCTATACGAAATTGCTGCGTGAGAGCCACAGCGTCGCGCACGGGGTCATACAGCAGCACGCCAACAGCATCACCACGCACAAACAATTCGCGCTGCATGTCGCCACTCCATCCGCCTTTAAATAAGCGATGACGAAGTAGGTATCGTTCCATTTTGAAAAAGCCGCTGAATACGGTTTCTTGTTTTTTTATGTCAACATCGGCGCGGGAAAAGCGTTGCGGTAACATCATGAATGCCTTTATGTATAACGTGAAGCGTGGGATTTCGCACTTTTGCGACGTTTCGCTTGAGCGTAGGGTAGGGTTTTTTTCACGAGCCGCCCCGCATTTTTTGCTCAATAGCCCGAAGCGTATTTTGAATTTCCTTTTCTTTCAGTTCTGGATCAATGTCCTGAATGTATTCAATAGCAGAAAAATCATCACCTCGCTTTCTGTTTTGCGGCGGCTCAAGTGCCTCAATTAGCAGAGCTTCAAGTGTTGCGACAAGGCCGTCAAGGGATGTGTTGAGGGCGATTTCTCGAAGATCGCCCTCTTGCGTCACGTCAAGCAGGCCAAACCATGAGAATCGATTCCAGCGGCTGCCCAAGCGATCCACCGTGTGCTCAAAAAGGCGTTTACCCAATGGACGGTCAATGGAGCGGCCGATATACGCGACGGTGTGGTGGTCGTAAATAATATAGATGCCTTTCTGTTTGCCAAAATTGACTGGTTTTGAAAGAGCCTGTTGTTTGCCAAACATTTTCGGGTCGTTGCGCCACACAACAAGGTCACGCTGCCAATACATGCCGAAAGAGTGAATGATGGAGTCGGAGAACGCCGCGTCCGTTTCGGCAAGAGTTTCCGCTTTCTTTTGTTTTGAAGTTGGTGTTGATGTCGGA
The DNA here is from genome assembly GCA_043769275.1 of Cellvibrionales bacterium. Taxonomy (GTDB): domain Bacteria; phylum Pseudomonadota; class Gammaproteobacteria; order Pseudomonadales; family UBA7239; genus JAYVJM01. The sequence continues at coordinate 16,012 of JAYVJM010000061.1, forward strand.
GTAATTGCTGCCACCTGTGAATTTTTGAGCGCAAATATGCCTTTGCCAACGCGTATAAAGGGCGACTTCTCACCGTCATGTTTTATCGACGACGCTATTTGTGCGCCCACTGTTGCTGCTGGGGTTGCACCGTCCGTCGCGTAATAGCCGCGAGATAAAACTTGTTCGGATATTTCGGCGTAGTGCAGCGGGGTATCCGAATCGCCAAGTACTTTTTTTATGGCTTCTTTACAAGACTTTTCCACTGACACCTCCAAAAAATCTAATTCAGTGTTTACGTTATACCTTGATGTATAAAGTGCTGCCGCTTTCAAGAAACTCGCGCGACTTTTCCGTCATGGCTTTATTCTGTGTCGATAAGCTGCATGGTATTGCTTGCCGCTATGCGTGGGTTTTGTTGTGCAGTTTTTTCTCGTGCATTTGCATAGTCTCGAACATCTTGCGATATTTTCATCGAGCAAAATTTTGGCCCGCACATCGAGCAAAAGTGCGCCACTTTCCCAGATTCTTTGGGCAGTGTTTCATCATGAAACGTGCGTGCAGTGTCTGGGTCCAGCCCAAGATTGAACTGATCCTGCCAGCGAAATTCAAAGCGTGCTTTTGATAGGGCGTTGTCACGAATCTGTGCGCCCGGGTGGCCTTTAGCAAGATCAGCCGCATGTGCGGCAATTTTGTAGGTGATGATGCCGGTTTTTACATCATCTTTATTTGGCAGCCCAAGATGCTCCTTAGGCGTGACGTAACACAGCATGGCGCAACCAAACCAGCCAATCATTGCAGCACCAATGCCCGATGTAATGTGGTCATAGCCTGGCGCAATATCGGTTACCAGTGGCCCGAGTGTGTAGAAAGGCGCTTCATCGCAGTGTAACAACTGCTTGTCCATGTTTTCTTTTACCATGTGCATGGGCACATGACCTGGGCCCTCAATCATGGTTTGTACGTCGTGTTCCCACGCGATTTTTGTTAGCTCTCCCAATGTTTCCAGTTCGCCAAATTGCGCGGCATCATTGGCATCGGCAATGGAGCCCGGGCGCAAACCGTCACCTAGCGAAAAACTCACGTCATAGGCTTTCATGATTTCGCAAATATCTTCGAAGTGCGTATAGAGAAAATTTTCCTTGTGATGTGCCAAGCACCATTTCGCCATAATCGAGCCGCCGCGCGAAACAATACCTGTTGTGCGTTTGGCGGTGAGAGGCACATAGCGCAATAACACGCCTGCGTGAATGGTGAAATAATCCACGCCTTGTTCCGCCTGCTCGATCAGCGTGTCGCGGAATATTTCCCACGTCAGGTTTTCAGCAACGCCATCCACTTTTTCGAGTGCCTGATAAATCGGCACGGTGCCGACCGGCACTGGCGAGTTGCGGATAATCCATTCGCGTGTTTCATGAATGTTTTTCCCCGTGGATAAATCCATGATCGTGTCCGAACCCCAGCGTATTCCCCACGTCAGTTTGGCCACTTCTTCTTCAATGGAAGAGCTAATGGCGGAATTGCCGATATTGCCGTTAATTTTGACCAAAAAATTACGGCCAATAATCATCGGCTCAAGCTCAACATGGTTGATGTTGGCTGGAATGATGGCGCGTCCACGTGCGACCTCGTCTCGCACAAACTCTGCGGTAATTTCAGCGGGAATAGCCGCGCCAAAAGATTGTCCTGCATGCTGGGTGTTTAATGTGCTGGCTTCGGCCAGTTGCGCCCGCTGCATGTTTTCTCGAATAGCTATGTATTCCATTTCTGGCGTAATAATGCCTTGGCGTGCGTAATGCATTTGCGAAACATTGCCGCTTTTTTTAGCTCTGCGCGGCATGCGCAACTGGCCAAAGCGCAAATGTGCTAGATCGTCATTGTGCTGTCTGCTGTGTGTGAATCTTGAGCTGGCGTTAGTGAGCTGTTCCGTGTCGTTACGCTCTTTTATCCACGCGCTGCGAATGTCGGCTAGTCCTTTGCGCACATCAATTTTGATGGAGGGGTCTGTGTAAGCCCCCGATGTGTCGTATACGCGAATGGGCGCATTTTCTTCTGTGCCATGTTCGGTCGGCGTGCTGCTCTGCGTGATTTCGCGCATGGGTACACGAATGTCTATGCGGCTGCCTTGGATATAAATTTTTCTTGAGCCAGGCAGGGCTGCAACAGACGCTGTGTCGACAGTGGCCGTGTTTGCCAAATGCTCGGGCAAAGTTTTTTCAATGATGGGGTGCATGCTGTTAACTCAATTAAAAAGAATTTATAGGTGTGTTTTGTTGGAAGTTAGGCGTGCTAAATGCGTGGAAGTGATGCAGTGCTCCAGCATTTGTTTGCGTGTCAGACTGTACGGCAAGCAACGCACCATATACATAGCCGCGTGCATTTTGGATGGCGGATATCAACGCTTGTTTTTGTGCAATAAAGCTGGCGATAGCGGAACTTAGCGTACAGCCTGCTCCGTGATTGTTGCTGGTTTTTATGCGTGGAGAGCTAAGGATTTCTTGATGTTTGCCGTGGATAAAAATGTCGCTGCAGTTTTTTTCGTGGTCGTTATAGCCCGCGACTTTGTCCCCGCCAGTGATCAACACCGCAACACCTGTTTGCTGCGCCCAAGCGTGTGCCGCTGGCATAAAGTTGGTGCCAAATAATACGCGTGCCTCATAAATATTGGGTGTGATTAAGGTCGCGAGCGGCAACAAGTCATCGCGTAAATGGTTTATGCCCGCATCATCCAGTAGGTGAGTGCCGCTGCTGGCGATCAACACAGGGTCGAGAATCACGGGAATGTCTTTGTGCTGTTGCAGAATAGCGACGAGAACGTCTACCAGTTCGGCATTGGCCAGCATGCCCACTTTGATGGCGACGGGCTGTGCGCTGACGGAACACAAAATTTGTTGCTGCAATTGCACTGCGGAGACTGGCCATGAACCCTGCACGCCGTGGCTATTTTGCGCGGTGATGGCGGTGATGGCGGTGAGCGCGTAAGCACCACAAGCACTGATGGTTTTGATGTCGGCCTGTATGCCAGCGCCGCCGCTGGTATCCGAGCCGGCAATGCTCAGTACACAGGGAGGCTTTTTCAAAAAATGCGCAGTCGTCATGTGGTTTTCCATCATGGCGCAGCGAAAACAGGTGAGAGATGATTCTGCTTTCCTACGCCAGCATTATCTGGATCAGGTTTGCGGGTGTGTCTCAGCCGTTATACAAATGAAAAACGGCACCCCGAGCAATGGGCGGCAGTCTATTGATTGTGGCCGGTAGTGTCTAGCAAGGCCGCTCCCACTGCCACGGTGTTTTTCTAGCGTAAAATCGCACCGATTTTACTTTCGGCAATGGAAGGACAGGCTGTGCTGCAATTTGCTAGACTGCCCACCGTCGCCTTTTCGACATTATGGAGCTTCATATGTTATTGCTTGTTCGCGTTGTGCTTGCAGCCTTTTTTTGCAGTATGTTTGCCTTGTCGGCGGGTGCTGCAACCTTGGAGGGGATTTACAAGTTGGCACAGCAAAATGACGCGCTGTTGAAAGCGCAAAGTGCCACGGCACAGGCCAACCGCGAAACCGGAAATATTTATCGTGCGGTGTTGTTGCCGCAGATAAACGCGGGTCTTTCGCAGGCAAAATCGGATACCGACATTAAAGGAACAAACTGCGACATGGTGCGCGCCATTGATAAAAGTCGCGCCAATTGCAGCGGCGTGAATGCCACAACGAAACGAAACAGCGTCACGCTCACGCAACAGTTAGTGAATGCAGAGCTATGGTATGACTACAAAAAAGGCGAAAAAATCACGAAGCAGGCAGATGCGCAATGGCTTGCCGATGAATTGAGCTTGATCGTGCGTGTGACGGATGCGTACGTCAATGTGCTGCGGACTATCGACACATACAACACGGCGCGAACCAATGAAGAAGCTATTGCACGTCAGCTTGAGCAAACACAGCAGCGTTTTAATGTGGGTTTGATCGCCATTACTGATGTGCAGGAGTCTAAGGCATCGTATGACACGGCGCGGGTCGATACGCTCAATGCGCGAGGCAATATCGGCATTGCGTTTGAAGCAGTGCAGGTTTTAACCGGCGAACCGCTGTTGGATATAGCGCCACTTTCAGAAGCGCTGCCTGTACGTATGCCTGAGCCGCAGGAGCGTAAAAAATGGGAGGATGTGGCACTGGAAAACAACCCTGAGCTTGTCGCCTCCGCGCTGGCCTTCGAGGCTGCTCGCGAGAATGCCAAAGCGCGTCGCGCAGCCCATTTGCCGACGGTTTCAGGTAGTTTGCAGTACAACGATAGTCGCGTTGATAGTCGCTTTCACCCTGGCAGCTCTTTGGATGATCAAACAGGCAACACGATTGGCGTGAGTCTGACGGTGCCCTTATACAGCGGCGGCGGCACCAGTGCGGCGAGCCGGCAGGCTTATCAGCAACAAATGGCGGCTGAAGATGCGCTTAATAATAATCGCCGTAATATTGTGCAACAGGCGCGCTCTTTTCAGTTGGCGGTCAATACCGACATCGCTCGTATTGCAGCGGGTAAACAGGCAATAGTTTCCGCACAGAGCGCAGTGGATGCCACGCAAGCGGGTTACGACGTAGGTACACGCAATATCGTCGATGTGCTGACATCGCAACAACTATTGTTTAAAGCCAAACTGGCGTACTCCAACGCGCGCTATCAATACATTTTGGATGCATTGCGCCTGCAGCAAACAGCAGGGACTTTATCGGAAGATAATCTACTGAAATTAAATGCTTGGCTGTTGCCTGAGAAAAGTTTGGCTCGGGCGAGTTACGGGATTTGATGTTCAAGCCATTAGCGGTTTCTATAAGTTTTGCAAAAAACTCAGCCGCCACCAATGGCATGAACAATTTCTACACAATCGCCATCCACCAAATGCCGTGTGTGATGCTGGCTGCGTGGCAGAATGTTGTCATTGATCTCCACCGCGTAGCGTTTGCCGGCTAACCCCAATGTATCGATCAGCGTGGCAATGGTTTGGTTCGTGGCCAGCTCATAAGGCTGGCCATTCAGTTTGATGTGAGTCGTCATTTACGCAGCCCCCCACGCGCCAATGGCAAGACACGCCCACGCCACCAGCCACAGTGCGCCGCCCAGCGGTGTTATCGCTCCCAGCCAGCGCAAACCTGTCAGGGAAAGCGGATACAAGCTGCCGCAAAACAGCACAATGCCCGCAGTAAACAGCCAGCCGCTGGCGACAATTAAGCGGTTGTTGATGCCATTCGCCAGCAGCACGCCCACGGCCAGCAGCGCCAGCGCGTGCCAGAAATGGTATTGCACGGCGGTTTGATACACCGCCATCAAATCGGCAGAAAGGCGCTGTTTTAACGCATGCGCACCGAAGGCACCCAATGCCACGGCCAAAAAACCACAGGTTGCGGCAATGCTGATAAATAGACGTGCCATGACAAAGAGTCCATTAATGGAATGGAATGCAGTGGTGTTGTCCTTCGACAAGCTCAGGACGAACGGGTAATTAAGTTCGTTCGCTGAGCTGATTAGTGCCGTTCGTGGTGAGCTTGCCGAGCCATGAATGGAGCGGAATAAGTGTTAAATCCGCTCAATAATTGTACCCGTACCGATAGACGCGCCGCAGCACATGGTAATCAGTGCCGTGGTTTTGTTGCTGCGTTCCAGTTCGTGCAATGCGGTGCAGATCAAACGCGCACCCGTCGAGCCGACCGGATGACCCAAGGCAATCGCACCGCCGTTGACGTTGACGCGGCTCATGTCGGCATTAAATGCGCGCTGCCAGCTCAACACCACGGCGGCAAAGGCTTCGTTGATTTCAACGAGGTCGATGTCGTTCATTGTCATACCGGTTTTCTTGAGCAGTAATTTGGTGGCGTCGACGGGGCCGTCCAGCAGATAGTACGGGTCTGTTCCTGTCACAACGCCCGTAATGATGCGTGCGCGCGGTTTTAGTCCGCGCATTTTGGCTTCTTCTGCGCTCATCCACAGTGCCGCAGCAGAGCCGTCCGACAGTTGCGAGCTGTTACCAGCCGTGTGTATACCGCCTTCGGCAACTGTTTTGAGGTTGGCCAAACCTTCCATTGTCGTGTCGCGTGGGCCTTGATCCCGAGTGACCAGCTTGAACTCGCCATTGGGTTTGCCGTCTTCACCGAATGCCGGTGCGTTGACGTGTAACACCTCACGGTCGAAGCGTCCTTCTGCCCATGCCTGCTTGGCGCGACGCTGTGATTCCAATGCCAGCGCGTCGACATCGTGGCGTGTGAGGCCGTGCTTTTTAGCGATGCGTTCAGCCGATTGAAACTGGTCGGGCGTTGAATCCCACGGCCAAGATTGTGGTTGAAAATAACCAGGGCCATTGTAGACATTGGAGCCCATTGGTACGCGGCTCATGGCTTCAACGCCGCAGGCGATGCCGATATTGATTTGCCCGTCTTTGATCAGCGATGAAATCAGGTGATTGGCCGCTTGCGCAGAGCCGCACTGGGTGTCGATTGTGCAGGCACCTGCCGTAAAGTCTTTGCCCATTGATAGCCACGCATTGCGTGTCACGTTGCCTGCTTGTTCACCCGCTTGTGTTACGCAGCCGCCGTAAATTTGTTCGACATCGGCAAAGTCGATCCCCGCTTTTTCAACCACACCGCGCATAGCCAGTGCCAGTAATTCAGTGGCATGAAAACCGTTCAGATCACCAATAACGGCTTTTCCGCGCGCAATGGGCGTGCGCACAGCTTCAACAATGACTGCTTCTCTCATGGAACAACTCCTTAGGGCTAAAAAAATGTGGGCATATACAAACGGCACATGCTGGTTTGGCATGCTTGTCTGCCATAACCGGTCGTTTTCTTATTCGATTCCGGAACGCCAGAAGGTGCGCATTGTAGAGGCTGGCAGCCCATGTTCCAACTAAAAGCCTTGCTAGGCCACACATGTGCGTTGAGCGACGGTGTGAATTTTGAGCAGCTTTGGTGTAGGTGGTCTACTCTTACTCAACGATGTTAATTATCAACATGAGGGGGTATGTATGCGCGCCAAGCGAGTGTGGAATGCAATGACGTATTTTTTGTGGTTAATGATGCTACTTGTGGCCGCAGAGCCTGTGGTTTCTGTAGCGCAAGGCGCTGCGTCAGTCAGGCCTCTTCCTGCTCCTGTTGCGCAACTTAAAGGCCGTGACTTTACACTCGATACGGACATTGGCCTGTACCTTCGAATATTGCCAAATGATGGCTCTAAGGCCGCTGTGGGTACTGAAAATGGGGTTTATGGCGCGATAAGTTGTTTTTCTGTGGACGGCAAAAACTGTTCGGTGCCGGCTTATCCGTTTACCGTTGCCAAACCACTTTATTGCGGTGCTGAGCACAAAGCCATATATGGATCAACGGGCTACGATACTCGTAAACATTGGTGCTCACGTGCCTATGCAAAATACCTTGCGCGCTGGACGTATCATGGGGCAACAGACAGAGCGATCTCGGTTAATCCAGACGGCGATGTGCAGTGTTATGCGCGAATGGGGGATGACGTGTGTACGGGTGGAAAACTTGCTAAATCACTCGACCCCAAGGAAACAACCGATTTGCCTGCTGTCTTGAAAAAAGTTTGGGCGACCAATCCATCACCTTTCATTTGTACCGGCTATGGCAGAAGCAGTGTATGTGGCAAGGCATACGGTGCTATTGGTAATTTCGTTGCCGTGCTTAACGACACTCAGTTTAGGTGGACGCACTGCTTGGATGATGCAAACTCCGATCGCTGCCGGCAGGAAAAGGCAACATACAGAGGGGATGAAAAAGCTGCCTCTAGGGATTACAACATTGCCATGCGTGATGCGATTGCTAGGCTGTCTGCCAGTTTGGGGCCGGAAATGTTGTCATCGGAAAGCAGCATTAAAACGTACGGCAATCACAGGCGCAAAATTGTTGCGACCATTATTAATGGCGACTTGACTGCATTCGGCAGTCAACATGACTATTTGGATTTTTTCAAAAGTATTTGGGGCGCCAGTAATATTGGCGTAAGCCACCTTTATCCGGGCTTGGGTAACCATGATTATGAAAATAATGTGAACGATTGCTGGCGGAACCAGTGCGCTATTTATATGCTGGATTATTTTTATAAGAGAATCAAAAGCGATCCTTTCATATCTTTTTTCGATGCCCAAATGGGTGATAACGGCACTGATTTCAAATGGTGGAGTGGCAGCTTGGCCTATAGCTGGAATATTGGGAAATTTCATTTTGTGCAACTCAACAACTATCCGTCCTACACGCGAGAATGGTATAACGACAACATAACAAAGTTTGCGCACACAAAAATATCCGCCGGAACAGGCATCATGGATAAAGATTTGGCGGATTCTGATACCAATAAAGAGCCTGTTATTCTTAATTTCCACAGAACCGAGGATTTCGTTTTCAGCGATCAAGCGCTTATTCAAAAATTAGACAAGCATAAGGTTGCGGCCATCTTTAACGGACATGTCCACAACGCATCTGGTCAATATCGTACCGTTACCACGAAGCTCGGAAGTGTTCCTGCGTTCATAGCAGGAACCCCAATGGAGGGCCAGTTTATGCTGGTGCAACTGCGCGATAAGCGCCTTTGTATATGGAAAATGTTGGTGGACATTTACCAGAAAGATGCGCTTGATAACCCGATGCTATATGTGGTGGACAAGTATGGTGCTAAGTTTCCTGTTGATACGCGCTCCAGCAGGTCGCTGATGCAGCTTTTTGAGTCGGATGACAATAACCCTGTCGGAGGACAGTACGTTTCGTATGTAGTGCCGCTGTAACGGGTTACGTCTACGGCTAATGGAGCCAAGATGCGGCGTTTGCTGTGTCTTGGCTTTTTGTATAGAGGGGGCTAATGCCATCAGTTGGCCAGAAAACGCTTTAAAGCAGGATCAAGAAAAATCTCTGACAGTGCTTGGTTTAGTGTCTGATTAACCATGCGAATGTTGTCATTGGCGGTGGGCTGTACCGCCACTTGCTCGGTGAACTTGCTGGTGTATTCGCCGCTAAACGTTTCGCCTCCCATCCGCACGCGTACGGCTACTCGGCATTTTACCGTCACATGGCCGGCAATTTCGCTGACAGGGCGCTCGTAATCAATAGCCAGTACATTGATTTCAAAGTGAGAAGCGGGGTTGTGGTCAAGGGTGGCGGGCAGGGCGGCAAAATCCCAGCTTTGCAGCACGGTGATGGCCGCCTGCGTGATGGAGCGCGTCATGCTTGTGTCGGTGCTGATATTTGCAGAGTCATATAGCCCGCCCCGCATGCCAATAGTTGCGCTGCGCCGCAGGTCTCGGCTGCCGACGGAAATATTGCGGCGGTGGCCAATCGGCATGGACTGTATGTTTAGCGTGGGCTTAATGACAATAGTTTGCGGGCTCATCGCGCAGGCGAAAAGCAAGAGCGTACAAGCGGCGATTGCTAGTGTTAGCCGCAACGACGATAAAAAATGGCGCATTTTTGACTCCTTATCAATGTGAGGAAGTATGGAGGGGGAGCTGGCGGTTTATTCCTCAAGAACAGACGTGACCGGCAGGTGCGCATGATAGTTGCTGCCATCAGAAAATGTAAAAACAAGATCAGCTGTTTGGCCTACAGCCAAGGTTGCAGTTAAATCCAGCAGCATGACGTGGTAGCCGCCAGGAATAAACACGATGCTTTTGTGTGGGTGCAGTGTAAGGCGTTCCACTTTTTCCATTCGCATGTTGTCTCCTGTGTGAACATGCTGATGCAATTCACAGCGGGCGGCGACAGTTGTGCACGTTATGCCTGTTAATTGCTTGGCTTGGTTGCTGGTGTTTTGTATCGTCAAAAAAGCCACTGTATTTGCCGCATGGGGGATGCTGGCGCGTACTCTGCCGTGGCTAATAATGATGCCGTTTTGCGAGCCAATGTTGTGGGCGAGTGTTGGTGTATTGAGTTTTGCATTCGCTAAGGGCTCTTTTGCGTGCACTAAAAGGCACAGCCCACTCAGCAGAAAAAAAGACAGCAGATGTGTAATCGACATGGAAAAGCCTTTAGAGAAATAGGGAAGCAATGGCCAGGGGCATTGTATGACGGCTGGCGGCGTGATGAACCAATAAAAGTGCCTAGGATTCGGTTAAAAATAACTTTCTGAATTGATATGTCGGTTCGTGGTAAGCATCCCTTCGACAGACTCAGGGCGAACGGTAAATCAGGAAGTTATTGTTGGCAAAGTCCCTAATTGTTCTTGTCGTACTGATCCTGCAGGCTTTTTAGGTTGACCTCTGGCATGTTTAAGCCGCGTGGGTTTTGCCCAGACTGCGTGTTTTGCAATCGTGTGCGCAGTGATTGCAGTGCTTCGCTATTGCCGTTGACCTCCTGCGCCCGTAACAGCCATTTACTCGCTTTTCCTTCATCGCCGTTGTCGTGCGCCATGCGCGCCAAGTCCATGTAACGCTTTGCAATTTGCTCAAGGCCGTCGCGTGCGGCTGGGTTATCGGGGCTTAATGCCAGCACTTTGCGGTAATACAGCGCGGCATTGTCGGTGGCAGGGGATGTCAGGCGGTCTTTGGACAAGGCGAGTTCCCCTTTCGCAAGCAGCTCGTCTATTTCGGCGTTTTGTACAGTTGTTGCAGGTGTTGCTGTCTCACGGTGCAGCGGCGGCCAGCCCCACTCCCCCGCAACGGACGGTAGCCATTGGCAGGCAGGCAACAGGCCGAATACAGCGACAACCCAAAATAGACGTTGGCAGGAGAGCATGTGTCGCCCAATTGAAATGATTCGTCTAGCCTAGCAGAAGAGACAGGGGATACAATCAATCCGGTTATACGGTTCGCCGTGAAAGGAAAGCGCTTAGCCCACTAGAGACAGCAATGAAAATAGAAAGCCTGAAAAAGCAGTTTGCACAAGCCCTAAGGATGATGGGGGTGTTGTTGCTCGCTCTCTCTGCGGCAATGGTGCAGGCTGTGGCGCTCGACTCGCTGCCGGTCGGCAAAAAAAGCGTCTTGGATAATGAGGCAAAAACAGCGAAGTTTTTGCCGGTGGAGCAAGCCTATCAATTGACGGGGCAGGTACATGGTTCGCGGCTGTTGCTGGACTGGGTTGTTGCGCCCGGATATTACCTGTACCGCGAGCGCATGAAGCTGCGTGTCGCCGATGCGGGTGAGGCACCATTGTTGTTTAGTGCCAGTGCAGGCACACATAAATACGATGACTATTTTGAGCGCGATACAGAGGTTTTTTATAAACAGGTGACGTTGACGCTGCCGTTGTCAGCACTGCCGTCACCGGTATTTAGCTTACAAGTTGAGTCGCAAGGCTGCGCCGACGCAGGTTTATGTTACCCGCCCCAAACACAGTTTTTACAGGTTGATACCGTCGCGCAGCAGGTGACGATGACGGCCGCTCCCGTATCCAAGCCTGCAGCTACAGCCCCTGTTGCCGTCAGTGCAGCGCAAGAGTCGCCGCAAACTGAGTCGCCGAGCGGCATATGGGTGTTGTTAATGGCAATGCTGGGCGGGCTTATTCTGAACTTGATGCCCTGCGTGTTTCCGGTTTTATCGCTGAAAATATTTGCGATGAGCGGCCACAGCGATGATGTTTGCTCGGTGCGCAAGCAAAGCTGGGTGTATACCTTGGGTGTGGTGCTGTCGTTTGTATTGGCGGCGGCGCTGATGTTGGCCTTGAGAGAAGCGGGGGCGGCGGTAGGGTGGGGGTTCCAGTTGCAGGAGCCCTTGTTTATCTGCCTGCTGGTGTATTTGTTTTTTGTCTTGGGGTTATCGTTTTCCGGCATCGTTCATATTGGCGGCAGTTTGATGGGCATCGGCCAGCAACTTGTAGCGGGAAATGGCATGCGCAGTGCTTTTTTTACGGGCGTACTGGCGGTAGTGGTAGCCAGCCCGTGTTCTGCGCCGTTTATGGGTGTCGCGCTGGGTTATGCCGTCACGCAATCCGCCCTTTTTGCGTTGCTGGTGTTCGCGGCACTGGGTTTTGGTATGGCATTGCCGTTTGTATTGCTGGCCTACTGGCCGCAATTGCTGCGTCGCCTTCCGGCACCAGGCGCATGGATGGTGCGCTTGCAGCAGTTTTTGGCTTTTCCTCTCTATGCGACGGGCATATGGCTACTGTATGTATTGGGGCAACAGGCGGGGCAAGCGGCTATTTTGTGGATATTGAGCGGCTTGGTTTTGCTGGCGATGGCCGGTTGGCTATGGCGTGATGCCGCCGCACGTTGGTGGGAAAAAATATTAGCCGTTATTGTGTTGCTGCTGGCATTGTTGCTGCCGCCGACGATGGCGCGCAGCACAGATTCCAGCCAGCTTGCTCAAGCAAGTCCGTCACAGCAAATACTGTTTGAGGAAATATACAGCGCAGAACGCTTGGCCGCTTTGCGTGCAGAAGGCAAGCCGGTATTCGTCAACCTGACGGCTGCGTGGTGTATTACATGTTTGATCAATGACAAAACGGCACTCAATCGCGACAGCGTACAAAAGCGTTTGCGTGAGCGCGGCATTACCTACATGAAAGGTGATTGGACGCACCGCGATCCAGAAATCACCGGTCTGCTGTCGCAGTTTGGCCGTAACGGCGTGCCGCTGTATTTGTATTTCCCCGCAGGCAAAGCCTCAAAAGTGCAAGTGCTGCCGCAAGTATTAAGCGAGGAAAGTGTGCTGGAGGTGTTGAAGTAAGCGGATGTATGTTGGTTAACAAGACCCTCTACCCTTTGGTATCCCGCAAGAGGGGAGAAGGGAAGGCATACAGTGCTTGTTGCGCCCCAGCCTGCCCCGTTATCTCGGCATTGAACCTCTGCAAAAACGGCAGCTTGCGCAAGATCAAGCCGCAAATAACAAAACAACAAATGGATTCTCCTGGTACAAAAAATTCAAAAAAATTAATGGCGGCTCTACTGGGTATCGCGCTGGCGAGTGTGTCGGCTAGTTATGCGTCTGCGGAAACGGTCACGCTGTGCCAGAACAAAAAAACCGGCGCGACCCATTTTCCGCCCAACGTCAAAAAATCCTGTAGCAGTAAAGAAAACAAGCTGGCATTGAATACCGTGGGAGCGACAGGTGCCAAGGGTGAGAAAGGCGACAAGGGTAAAAATGCCACAGGCATCAAGGTCTTTGATGCCAACGGCCAGTTTTTGGGGTATTCCATGGGTGGCGCATCGGTCTATGTTCCCCACTATAAAAGCAATGGTTTTGTTTGGCATGCCTGATGGTGTTGATGATGGTGGAGCGCAAACACCATCTGGTAAGGTGCAACAGTGGTCGTCTTTCTCTTTCTATACAGAGGCTCATTGCTCAGGTGCTCCTATCTACGCCTCCGACGGAAGCTTTTATTCACCGTCTGTTGTACAAAAAAAGAACGGTAAAACGTACCTTGTAAAGACAGGCAAGAGTAATGTTGGCGATACTAGACCAGTTATTTCTTTTTCAATGTCTGCTGGTGAAGAAGCTGTGCTGCAATGCACTACACTCGATTCGCTTTCTTGGCGTTGCGGCCAGCAGAGTCGCGGTTGCGTTGCTGCAGACTTTGCTCTTACTGAATTCACACTCACCGAAGTCACGCTGCCCTTCACCACGCCGATTGCCTTTCCTTTGCGGTTTGAATAAGCCTAAAAACACTATTGCCATCCGTTCGCCCTGAGCCTGTAGCGCGCCCTTCGACAAGCTCAGGGCGAACGGGAGTTCGTTTTGTGAATGGCTAAAACATTGGGCTCTGAACTCCTGCCTTCGCGGGAATAACGAAATTATTTAGCTCAATGCGTCGTATTGAGCGGCTGCCGTAGTGTCGTTGTGTTATTTACGCCATAAAGGCGGTTGGGAATGTAATGCCCTCCACCCACACAGTGCGCTTGTTTCAGGCTCTGCCAGGTAAATTTTTGCCCCTGTTCTACGGCGTCAAGCAGCCCAAAACCGCGTGCAAGATAGGCGGTGATGCTGGCCGCCAGTGAGGCACTGGAGCCGTTACAGGCAGTGCCGATGCGTGGCCAATCATAGCGTTTGAGAAGGCGTTGATCACCATAAAGTGTATTGCTGAAGGTATTTGTGTCGGTGAGCGTGTCGCTAATCAACACAAACTGGCAGCCGCAATCGAGCATCGCGTGTGCGCAGGCATCGGTGGTGTCGGCTTGGTGCGCCATTTCGTGGGCTTCAAAAAAACTCGGTGTGGCCAGCGTGGCTAACGGCAATAAGAGCGTGGTGACAGCAGCGTAGAGCTCGCGGCTATGGGCTTGAGAGCCGGTGCTGATCTGCGCCACGATATCCAGCACGACGGGAATTTCTGGGTAGTCGATCAAAATAGAGTGGATGGCTTTAATGTTGGCGAGGCCGCCTGCGAAGCCAATTTTAATTGCCGCAACAGGCAGCGTTTCTAAAACGCTGCGAGCTTGCTCGGTCAGTAACGTATGGTTGGCGGCTAGGCTTTTGTGGCTTTGTTTGTTGCGCACACTAAGGGCTGTAATGGCGGAAGCGCAGTGACAGCCTAGGCTGGCGGCGGTTTCGATATCGGCTTGTATTCCTGCGCTGCCGGTTGGGTCGTGGTCGGAAAAACATAGCATAACGGGGGTGGTTTGAGAGAGTCCATGCATGCGTGTCGCTATCCTGCTTTATGATCGTTTTGCGAATAGTCTAGCAGCCCAGCCAAAAACCGCCTTTATCCGCTAAACGGTTTTAATATCGCCAGCAGCACGATGCCGATCAATAAAAAAACAGGGAGTTCATTGAGTACGCGGTAAAAAACAGGGCTGTGCGTGTTGTTGTCTTGGGCAAAGCGCCGCAGACAAAGCCCACAATAAATGTGGTAACACACGAGCAATAAAACAAGAGCCAGTTTGTACTTGAGCCAGAGCAGGCCGCTGTAGTAACCGAGGTTGCTGTGCATTACGCCTAGGCCGAAGGTTAGTGTGAGAAGGGCTGAGGGTGTCATAATGCCCCAGTACAGTTTGTGCTCCATAATTTTAAAGCGGTCGCGGCTGGTTTTATCTTCACTCAGCGCGTGGTAGACGAACAGCCGTGGTAGGTAAAACAGTCCGGCAAACCAGCACGTCATAAAAATTAGATGAAAGGCTTTTAACCATAGTGGCAGCATAGAGGGCTCCGTTAATATAGAAGGCGCGGATAATAGCAGCGTCAGCACTTCACGTCGCTAACGTTTCTGGCGTGATAGCTAGACCCATGGGGCACAGTAAAAAAATTTTGCTAATGAGAACAGTTATTTCTCGTAAGGAGTGGTTGTGGTAAAGGTGGCGATTGTCGGCGGCACAGGCTATACCGGCGTTGAGTTGTTACGCTTGTTGGCGCAGCACCCGCAAGCTGATGTGCGCATTATCACCTCGCGGGCGGAGGCAGGTTTGCCGGTGGCGAAGCTCTTTCCCTCGCTGCGCGGGCATTACGATTTGCGTTTTTCTGTGCCAGATGTGGCGCAGCTTGGTTTGTGTGATGTTGTGTTTTTTGCGACACCGCACGGTGTTGCGCAAGCCATGATGAAGGATTTGCTGGCAACGGGCACGCGTGTGATAGACCTGTCTGCCGATTTTCGTCTGCGTGATGTCGCGCAGTGGGAGCACTGGTATGGCCAGAAACACGGCAGCCCTGAGTATTTGCCAGAGGCCGTGTATGGTCTGCCCGAAGTGAACCGTGAAAGCATACGCAGCGCGCGGCTGGTTGCCTGCGCAGGTTGTTATCCTACTGCTGTGCAATTGGGTTTTTTGCCGCTGCTGGAGGCGGGTTTAATTGCGCCTCATAGCCTGATTGCCAATGTCGCGTCTGGTGTTTCTGGTGCTGGCCGTCAGGCCAAATTAGATTTGCTGTTTGCGGAGTTAAGCGACAGCTATAAAGCCTATGGCAGTGCCGGTCACCGTCATTTACCGGAAATTGAACAAGGGCTGCGAGTCGTCCAAAAGGCAGGTGAACATACGGCGGAGGTAACGTTTATTCCGCATCTTTTGCCGATGGTGCGTGGGATACACGCCACACTTTATGCCGATTTGCTTGATGAGTCGCTTGATTTAGCGGATATGCAAGCGCTGTATGAAAAACGCTACGCGGCGGATTGTTTTGTCGACGTGCTACCTGCTGGCTCGCACCCTGAAACGCGCTCGGTTCGAGGAAGCAACGTCTGCCGTATTGCCCTAGCGCGCCCTCAGGCACGTAAGCGCATCGTGATTATGTCGGTCATCGACAATCTCACGAAGGGAGCCTCAGGGCAGGCTGTACAGGTGATGAATCTCATGTGCGGGCTGCCTGAGCAAACAGGCTTGATGCAGGCCGCTTTGCTGCCATGACGGCATTGGTTGATACGGAGCATCTATTGCGTGGTTGATCACAAAAAAGGCGTATTGAGTAGCCATGGGCGGGCGTTGGATTTTTTCGCGCGCGCAGTGGACTCCGGTCTGATCTGGGCATCTTGTGTGCTTGCGCACGTGGTGCTGGCGGTGGAGTGGACATCAAAAAGTAGCATTTTGTGTCTGCTGGCGATTATCTGTTTTCAAATTAACAGTGCATTGGGTGGCATTTATACCTCATGGCGCAGCCAGACATCGGGTGCGTTGTTGCAACGGTTGTGGCTGGTTATCTTGGCCACTTTTGCGGCGTTGGCGGTGTTGGCTTGGCTCAGTCGAGAGCCGCACTTTGTCAGTCGTCGTCTTTTGTTGGTGTATTGGGCGCTTGTCAGCGCTGCATCGCTGATGCTGTTTCGGTTGCTCGTGCGTGCTTTTCTGGTGACGTTGAGACGGCATGGCCGAAATATCCGCCGCGCCGCGATAGTAGGCATGGGTGAGTCTGGGCTGTCGTTGTTGCGTACATTTGAGCGAAGCCCGTGGATGGGCATTGTGATCTCCGGTTTATACAGCACGCCATTGCCTGAAGGAGAGTATTCGATAGGTGCTGCGCAGATAACATGCAAAGGTGATTTGCATGAGCTAATTACGGATGCGCGTGCAGGCACGATTGACCATGTCTATATCACGCTGCCGATGTCGCAAGAAGCGCAGATACGCGATTTAGTCGATGAGCTGATGGACACCACGGTATCGGTGTATTTGGTGCCAGATATTTTCGCCTTCAAATTAATGAATGCGCGGCAAGAAAATATTGCTGGTTTGCCGGTCATTAGCTTGGTGGATGGGCCACTTTCGGTGGCCGGCGGCATCCTGAAGCGAAGCTGTGATATCGTGCTGGCGGTGCTCGCGCTGCTGTTGCTTTTGTTGCCCATGCTGCTCATTGCGCTGGCGATCAAGTGGACATCTCATGGTTCGGTCATCTTCAGGCAGCACCGTTACGGCATAGACGGCAAAGCCATTGCCGTGTGGAAGTTTCGCACAATGACGGTGCAAGAAAATGGCTCTGTTGTGTTGCAGGCGTGCAAGGACGATCCGCGATTAACCCGCTTAGGGGGATTTTTGCGTCGTTATTCGCTCGATGAACTGCCGCAATTTTTTAATGTTTTGTTTGGCAGCATGTCGATTGTAGGACCTCGCCCCCATGCAGTGGCGCATAACGAGCTTTATCGCAGCCAAATTAAAGGCTATATGATGCGCCACAAAATGAAGCCGGGCATCACTGGTTGGGCGCAGGTGCATGGTTTTCGTGGTGAAACAGACACGCTCGACAAGATGGAAAAACGAATCGAGTACGACCTGTACTACATCCGCAACTGGAATGTTTGGTTAGATGCCAAAATTATGCTGATGACGGTCGTTTATGGCTTTAAAGGCAAAAATGTTTATTAAGTGAGGTGGGAACATGAACGCGCAGTCTGCGATTGATGAGCAGGATGTCCAAGTCAGTGCCAGTGCGGTTAACAAAGTGCGTGGCTTGATTGATGAAGAGGGTAATCCCGACTTGAAACTGCGGGTATTTGTCACGGGTGGCGGCTGTTCAGGTTTTCAATACGGCTTTACTTTTGATGAGTTGGCGGCCGAAGACGATGCCGCTATTGAAAAAGACGGGGTCACGGTGTTGATTGATTCGCTCAGTTATCAGTA
This sequence comes from Cellvibrionales bacterium, assembly GCA_043769275.1. Lineage (GTDB taxonomy): Bacteria > Pseudomonadota > Gammaproteobacteria > Pseudomonadales > UBA7239 > JAYVJM01. The sequence goes on from JAYVJM010000061.1 coordinate 33,940, forward strand.
TTTAGCAGGTGCTCAAGTGGACTACGAGGAAGGCTTACAGGGGTCTAAATTTGTCATTAACAACCCCAATGCAGTCAGCACATGCGGTTGTGGTTCCTCGTTTTCGATTTGATTTTATGTATGCCTGTAAATAAAAGACCAGCGATCTTTTAAGCCGCAGTGGATTTAATGCGGCCAGATATGGCTGCGCGAGGCAGCTTAACCCTTTATTGCCCGTTCTCTTGAAGTATTTTGATACGTGCTTTACGAGCTCAAAATGGCTGGTAAACGCCGCCCAGAATACAGGGGCGGCTCGCGCCGGTAACAGAGGGAAGATTGCCGCTTTTTGCTTCAAGCCTTTGTTTGGCGAGCCAAGCAAAGGCCATTGCTTCCATCCAGTCTGGGTCTATGCCAAAGGCGCTTGTGTCGCTCACTGCAACGGAGGGTAATAGGGTTGTTAGGCAATTTTGAAGTGCCTGATTGTGAGCGCCGCCACCGCATAGCAGAAGGCGCTGCACAGGGCAGGCCAATTCTTGGATGCCGATGACAATGCTGCGGGCGGTGAACTCCAGCAACGTGCGCTGCACGTCGACTGGGTTTATCGCGCCCAGTTCTGCTAGCTGCTCCTTTAGCCACGCGAAATGAAAAATTTCACGTCCGGTGCTTTTGGGGGCGGGTAAGGTTAGGTAGGGGTGCGACAGCAGCTTTGCCAGCAAGGTTGGGCTGAGTTGGCCGCTAGCTGCCCAGTTGCCGTTGTTGTCCCATTGCTCCATTAAACAGTGCTGTATCCACGCATCCATCAAAATATTGCCAGGGCCGGTATCAAAACCAATAACCTGCCTGCCTGTGGCCAGCAAGGTAATATTCGCCATGCCGCCGATATTGGCCACCACGCGATTTTCTTGTGCGTCAAGGAGTGTTGCTGCGTGGAAGGCGGGCACTAGTGGCGCACCTTGTCCGTTTGCTGCGATATCCATGCGGCGGAAATCAGCCACCGTGACAATTCCCGTGCGGAAGGCCAACGTATTGGGGTCGCCAATTTGTAGACTAAACGGGTGCTTCCTGTTTGGGTGGTGGCGGATGGTTTGGCCGTGACAGCCAATAGCATGTATCTGATGTACAGGACAGTCGCCAAGTTCTAACAGCCGCTCAACTGCCTCGACAAACAGCATTGCAATTTGGCGATCTACCGTGCCGAGGCGATTGATTTCGTCGTCACCAGGCTGACAAAGCTGTGTTATTTCATGGCGTAGAGCGGGGGGGATTGTTTGGTTAATTGCTTGTATGAGTTGAGGGGAGCCGTCAGGAGGCAAATTGACCAGTGCGGCATCAATGGCGTCAAGGCTGGTGCCGGACATCAAGCCAATATAAAGATCAGCGTACTTTTGACGTTTGTGCACGCTTACCTGCAGTGTTTATGCTGGGTGCTGTAGCCATCGCCAGCTGGATATTTTGAGGCCGCCCCGTAGCTGCGGCGATGTGTTGTGACATCTGGGAAAGTAACGGCGAAGTCAATCGATTAAAACGTGCTTTTTCAGCTTTCGATAGTGGCTCCGCCATCGCCATATTGGCGTTAGCCAGTGGGTTTTTTGCTACGCCATTGACGTGAAACTCATAGTGCAGGTGTGGGCCGGTTGCCAGCCCCGTCATGCCGACGAACCCGATAGTTTGTCCTTGCTCAACGCGAGTGCCGTTGCGCACGTTGATTTTGCTCATGTGCCCGTACAGCGTGCTGTAGGCACTGCCGTGCTGAATCATAACAACATTGCCATAGCCGTTTCTCACGCCGGCAAACACAACTGTACCGTCGCCTGCTGCCTTGATTGGTGTTCCGCGTGGTGCCGCATAATCAATGCCTTTGTGCGCCCTAATTCTGTTCAAGATAGGATGGTTACGATTGCCGCTGAAGTAAGAGCTGATGCGGGCGAAGTCGATGGGCATGCGCAGGAATTGCTTGCGCATACTTTTGCCGTCTGGCGTGTAATAGCGCGGCGTACTGCTGGCATCTGCATAATTAACAGCACTGTAGGTTTTACCCTGATTGCTAAATTCTGCGGCAAGGATGGTGCCGCAACCTACTTGTTCGCCATCTAAATAAGGCGCTTCGTACAGCACCGAAAAGCGATCACCGCTTTGAATATTTTGTATAAAGTCGATGTCATACGCAAAAATGTCCGCCAGTTGTAACGTCATTTTGTCGCTAAGCCCCGCTTGTTGAGCCGCTAAAAACAAAGAGCTATTGATTGAGCCGGACACAAATTGTCGTCGTAGTTCTGGCGTGCGAGTAACAAGTTTTACGTCGTAATTGTCGCCTTTACGAGTTACGGATACTGTTTCCAGTTTGCTGCGGTGTAAGCGCAGTTCTTGTATTTTTCCATCGTCGAGGAGGACATCAAGCCTGTCGTCAACCGCAAGCTGTGTTAGCTGCTTGGCTTTTTCGCTGCTAGTGACAATGGCGTGCGCCTCATTAGCACTGGAGCCTGCTGCCTGCAAAAGGGTTGATAAGGTATCGCCGGCGGTTACGTTTAAGTGTTTCCAGGGGTCGATCTTAGTGATTTTCTGTGGCGCGGATGTTGCCTTGAGTTCAGGGAGGAAGCCCAGTTCAGATGTGTTGATAGGCGATGTTCTGAAAATCGCGTTTTCTGTCCGTGTTGGCTGCGCGGGCGATTCCAGTTTCTGGCTGCGATTGGCGGCTACATTGTCGGGTAAGATAACAAGTAGCGCGGTGATAAGAAGCGAAATTAGGCAAGCCGCCAATATATGGTGGCGGGGAAAGTGGTGTCTCCAAATGCTGCTGGCGCTGATGTTTTCATGATCGTACATGCGTTTGAACGTCTTAGTTTCCGAGCGGCAGGGAATTGTAGGCAGCTTTTTTAGCTCATGACAAGGCTTTTTTACATTTTAGGTGCAATACAAAAGAGGATAACTTGTATTCACTAGTCTTTTGTGTAACGTGTGCATCCCATTGATTCTATTGCTAGTGAGGCGTATTTGTGGTGTTAGAGCGTGATTTTATCGCCAATTTGCAGTCTCGAGGTTTGGTGCGGCAACTCGCCGGTGGCGATGAGTTGGTTACGCATTTGGCTGAAGGTTCGCGTACGGTTTATTGTGGCTTTGATCCTACCGCCGATAGTTTGCATATCGGCAGCTTGGTGCCTTTGCTGGCTTTACGGCGCTTTCAATTGGCAGGCCATCGCCCGCTGGCGTTGGTGGGCGGCGCAACAGGATTGATTGGCGACCCTAGCTTTAAGGTTGAGGAGCGCAAGCTTAATACCCCCGATGTGGTGGCGGGCTGGGTGGAGTCACTTAAGTCGCAAGCGGGGCGTTTTGTTGACTTTGATGCGGGCAGTTGTTCGGCGCAAATCGTCAACAATTACGACTGGATGTCAGGCATGAGCGTGCTGGATTTTTTGCGTGATACCGGCAAGCACTTCTCTATTAATACCATGATCCAGAAAGAGTCGGTTAAGTTGCGCATTGAGCGCGAGGGCGATGGCATTTCATTTACAGAATTCAGTTATATGATTTTGCAATCGCTGGATTTTGCTGAGCTCTATCGACGCTACGGATGCACGGTGCAAATTGGCGGGTCCGATCAGTGGGGCAATATTACCGGCGGCATAGACCTAACGCGTCGCCTGCATCGTCAGCAGGTGTACGGCCTGACGCTGCCGCTTGTAGCCAAAGCTGACGGCACCAAGTTTGGTAAAACAGAAACGGGCACAGTGTGGCTAGATGCTGCACGCACATCGCCCTATGCGTTTTATCAGTTTTGGCTCAATACTCCAGACGCAGATGTGTACCTGTTTCTGCGATATTTTTCTTTTATTGATATGGCTGAAATAATTGAAATTGAGCGCGCAGACAACGAAGCGCAAGGTCGTCGTTCTGCACAAGGTATTTTAGCGTGCGCTGTAACAAGGCTAGTGCATGGCGAAGCCGGTGTGGCGACGGCAGGGCGCATTAGTGCAGCATTGTTTTCCGGCGATTTACAAGTGTTGACGGAAAATGACCTGGCGCAACTGGCGCAAGATGGCCTTCCTTCCTATATAGAAAAGGCGCGTTCACGCAGCTTAGTAGAATTGCTAGTGGATAGTGGCCTAGCGCTTACGCCGCGTGGCGAAGTGACGCAGGGACAGGCGCGCAAGTTTGTTCAGGAGGGTGCTGTGCATGTTAATGGTGAAAGGATGACGGATGCTGCGCTGGAATTAAGCCGAGATTCCGCGATGTATAGCAAATACCACTTGATGCGCCGAGGCAAAAAGCAGTTCTGTTTGCTGGTCTGGCAATAAATTACAAATATTTGCAAAAGTTGCTTGCGTGAAATTTTTTTATCGTCATAATGCGTGTCCGGACAGAGCGATGCCCCTGCCGAGTTTTTTAAGAAGCGAATCAGACAATGCTTGTGGGTACT